>CAZXRL010000242.1:0-1656 GCA_964643275.1 uncultured Candidatus Brevefilum sp. | reverse complement strand
TTCAATTCTGATGGGCCGGGAACCGACCTATATTTTCGGCCGTCAGGTCCTCTGGATCCTGCTGGGATTAGTCCTGGCGGTTATTGCAAGCTTCATTGATTACCGTCTTTATCAAAAAGTCCTCGTACCCGCAGGGCTGGGTACGCTGTTGCTCCTTCTTGCTGTTCTCATCGTCAACGATTCCTCAGGAAACATCATCACCCGCAACCTCCTGGGAGGGTCCATCCAACCTGCGGAGCTGGCAAAAGCCATGATCGTGATCTATCTCTCCTTCTGGCTTTATCGGCGAAAGGATACGATAAACGATTTTCAACTCGGCTATCTCCCCTTGTTGATCATCCTTGGGGTAACCTTTGGCCTGATCCTGCTCCAGCCCGATCTCAGCGCGGCAGTAACGATTCTAATCCTGGGTGTGATGTTGTTCTTCCTGGCCGGAGGCGATTGGAAAGTGATCCTGTTGGTGATCGTGGCGACAATTCTGATTGGCCTGCCCTTAATGTACCTCTACCCCACCGGACGGGAGAGAATCAATTCCTATCTGGTCAGCTTGAATGACCCTCTCCAAAGCAGTTACCACATCCAGCGCAGTCTGGAAGCGGTTGTAAAGGGCAGATGGTTCGGAGTCGGGATCGGCCAGGCGGACACAAAGTTCACAGGATTACCGCTTCCCCCGACCGACAGCATCTTTGCGGTCATCGCAGAAGAAACCGGCATCATCGGCGGTTTGTTCCTAGTTGGTCTTTTTGTGGCTCTGATCTGGCGCGGCCTGGTAATCGCCAAAAATGCGCCGGATGAGCTGGGGTCTATGCTGGCTTTTGGATTGACCACCTGGATCGGCATCGAGGCCTTGATGAACATGGCCGTGATCGTTGGCCTGATGCCCTTCACTGGAAACGCCCTCCCCTTGATCAGCGCCGGCGGGTCCAGCATGGTCGTGACCCTCACATCTATTGGCATTATTCTCAACATATCAAAAGTCTCGGCAAATCAGAAAAATTCAGAAAGGAGTCCCCATAGTGCGGTTGTTGATCTGCGCGGGCGGGACGGGCGGAGGCGTGTACCCCGCCGTCACCGTTCTTGAGGCTTCAGGAATTGACCATCAATCAGTCCTGTGGGTCGGCGGCCGTGGAGGGATGGAGGAAACTTTGGTAACCAGACAGGAAATTCCCTTCAGAGCAATCCCAGCCGCAGGCGTGCATGGCGTGGGGCTGCGTAAGCTTCCGGGCAATCTTTGGAAGCTCTTTCGAGGATTCCTGGATTCATTGAAGATCCTGCGGGATTTCAAGCCCGATGCCCTGCTTTTCACAGGCGGGTATGTGGCTTTCCCAATGGCGGTGGCTGCAATGCGTTATCCCTCCCTGCTTTACGTCCCTGATATTGAGCCCGGGCTTGCGATTAAAGCCCTGGCGAGATTTGTTGACAGGATCGCACTCACCACAGAGACATCTGCCGCTTATTTCCCAAATCAGGAAAAACTGCGTGTGACTGGATATCCCGTTCGGAAAGGTCTGACCGCTTGGTCAAAGCAGGACGCATTGGATTACTTCGGATTCACACCGAATTTACCGGTACTGACTGTTGCTGGTGGCAGCAAAGGCGCACGTTCCATCAACACCGCCCTGATGCCCATCCTGCCGCATTTGCTTGAAAAAATGC
>CAZXRL010000241.1:0-1709 GCA_964643275.1 uncultured Candidatus Brevefilum sp. | reverse complement strand
GGACATACCCTTTTTCTGGCCGCTCAAACTGCGCACTGGAAAGGAAACCAGGATATGGTCGGCCCGGATATTTTTCAGAAGCGAGAGTCCGATTTCTCTGTCAATCTGCTCAAGGCAGGGGATGGATTTCAATAACAGGGCAACCTGAGCGCGCTCTTGCGGGACACCCCCCGCCAGATCACACCCGGAGGTGCGGCCGTCAATCCTGCAATGAGTGAAGAAGGCCTCAATCAATATCAACATGTCCAAATAAATATCACAGGCCTGATAACTGA
This sequence comes from uncultured Candidatus Brevefilum sp., assembly GCA_964643275.1. GTDB lineage: Bacteria > Chloroflexota > Anaerolineae > Anaerolineales > Anaerolineaceae > Brevifilum. The sequence goes on along the minus strand of CAZXRL010000241.1, from coordinate 1,434 downwards.
AATTTTCCTTCAGGGGCATCCAGGGAATCGCCAGTGGATTCAGTCCGCAGGCCAGGTCCAGCACGCTTTTCACAGGTGTGATGGGTTCAAGGCAGGCCGCGAAGAACGATTCCAGAATGGGCAGCCGCTCAGCTGTGGAAGCATGGGATTCCATCTGTTTCAGGCAAAATTGCCTGATTTGATCGGAGCTAAATTCAGATGGAAGTTCAAAAAGGGCCTGGATCGCTTTTGGGTAGTTTGGAATGGTTTTAAAATAAGCGCCGCCCACCTGGTGCAGTTTGTTGCGAACCTCTTTGACCGCCGCTTTGCCTCGTAATCCTCTTGAGAGGGCATCCTGACTGAGGCGATGGACCAGTTCCCGTGTGATACGAGCGTATTTTCGATTGGCCTGGACATCAGCGATCAGCTTCTCCAGAATCATTTCATCCATTTTCACTCCGTAACCGCTGAGTCAATTGGGTCATGAAGCGCAGATTGTGGAGGGTGGCAAGCCGTTGATAAAGCCAGTCGCCTGTTTTAAAAAGATGGTGCAGGTAACCCAATGAATAATGGGTGCACACCGGACAATCGCAGTATTCGGAAATGGGTCGGGAATCTTTGATGTGTTTCTTGTCCTGAATATAAACGTATTCCAGCCATTCCTCGCCTGAAAGCGGCGTTTCAGGTGGGGTCCTGTACCGCATCAGGCGGCCATGCCGGGCATCCCGGGTTGGAAGCGCGCAGTCAAAGATCTCGTAACCCAGACGGTAGGTGCGCATGAGATTGACCGGATGGCCGATCCCAAGGGCATGCATGGGGAATTCCGGCGGGACGAGTTCACGGGTCAGTCCGACCATGTCTGTCAGTAAATTCCCCTGAGCATCCAGTGGCCAGCCGCCATAACCAAAGCCGTCGAAACCGATCTCCAGCAGACCTTCGGCACATTTTTTCCGCAAATCAGGATACCCGCCTCCCTGAATGACGCCGAAGATCAGGGGGCGGTCTTCGTCTGATACCTGACGCTGCGCCAGTTGATGCTGGTATTCTTTTTTACAGCGTTCCGCCCAATCCAGAGTCCTTTCCACCGATTGCTCCTGTTCAGCTCTCGGGGCATCCACATGGGTGCAGTCGTCCAAACAGATCACCAGATCCGTATCATAGCTGATCTGCAGCTGGACGCTCTTTTCCGGTGTGAGGATGAATTTACGGTCCTTACCTTCAGGGCGGAATATGATCCCACGGTCGGTGAGGGTGCCGAACTGGTCGGATTGATGAATCAGGGAATAAGCCTGGAATCCACCGGAATCTGTCACGATCGCGCCATTCCAGCCGGCAAATTTATGCAGACCGTTAAAGGATTGGATCGTGCTTGATCCGGGTTTTTGCATCAGGTGAAACGTGTTCATCACCAGGGCTTGAATCCGGACAGCTTCCAGATCCTGTGAATCGACAGCC
>CAZXRL010000240.1:0-1829 GCA_964643275.1 uncultured Candidatus Brevefilum sp. | reverse complement strand
CTGTTGATCTGCACTGCCAGTCATAACCCGCCTGAATGGCAGGGGATCAAATTCAACCCGCGCCTCGGTTACCCCGCGCCCTCCAACGTGACCGACTTCCTGTCCTTCCACATCAACGAACTTCAACTGGTTGACGCGGATGCCCGCATCACCAATCTGGAGGCTGCTCGAACACAGGGCCGCCTGCGAGGATTCGATCCGCTGGATGATTACGTTGCCTGGATCAAGGACAACGGGAAGCAGAATGCCCGCATCTCGGTTGATTTTGACCGGATCAGAACGTTCTTCTGTGATAAAAAGGTTGTGATTGATGAATTCCATGGTGTTGGACGGGGGTATCTGACCCGCCTGGTCGGCGAAGCCGGCGTACGTTACACCGTCCTCCATGCCCAGCGCGACCCAAACCTTCCGGGGCTTGATTACGCCAATCCGGAGGAGCCTTTCATCAATCCCCTCAAGGAAAAGGTCGCCGAGACCAGCGCGCACCTTGGAATGGGGATGGACACCGATGCCGACCGGTTCGGAATCGTGGACAAAGGCGGGGTCTATTTCCGCCCCAACCAGATCCTGCCCCTATTGATCCGCTATCTGGGAATCGAACGCGGCCTGACCGGCCGGGTTATCGCCACCCAAACCGGTTCACCTTTGATTGAAATCCTGGCAGGTATGATCTCCGGCAACGAGGAAAATAAACCCGCAAAAGACGCCTTGCCCGGCTATGTCAGCCATCCGTTTTATGAGATCAGGATTGGGAGCCGGGAAGACCGAATCCTTGAAAATGCGTTCCTGGTGCCGGTTGGGATCAAATACATCGAAGAAATCCGCCGGATGAACCGGTCGTATGAATCCGAAAAAGACCTGCCTGACAATTGGCGGGACCGGATCCTGATCGGCGGGGAAGAATCCTCCGGCCTGACAACCCGCGGTCATGTCACGGATAAGGACGGCCCCTGGGCCAATCTGCTGGTCATGGACATGCTGGCATATTTTGGAACCCGGAAAGACAATCCGCTGACCACCATTGCCGAAATCTGGGATGACACCGTTCAAATGGCTGGGTTGTGGGAATCCTTTGGCTGCTCACCCGCCGATGAGACCTCCCACACCGGCCGGACGGATGTGGATGCTCCTCTGGAAGCGAAAGAGGCGCTGATCAGTTATTACCTGGACCTGCCGGAAACGGAAAAATCACCCCGGGTTGCGGGCATGGAGATCGCTTATCTGGGCGGTATCCGTTATGACGTGGCAGAGATGCAATTGCGGGATGATTCCGGCGACGAGCGTTACCAGCTGCGGGTGCGTGCCTCCGGTACCGAACCCATCAACCGGATCTATGTAGAGAGCAAAGACCCTCAGCAAGGCCGCGTGATCATGGATGCCGTTCTGGCAAAGCTGGAGGAGCTAACGATTGACGAAATCCGTCAAGCCCACAGCGAATGGCGTCTGGTGGATATCCTCACCCAAACCCGTCTGACGGAAAAGACCCGTCAAGCCGTGGTGGAGACCCTGAAGAACAAAGGCTGGGAACTTGCTGAGATCACAACGAAGCTGACCCTGAGTGTGCAGGTTCTGGAAAACCGGAACAGGAAGATCGCCAGCTTCTGGCTTGACGCATTGATATGATACAGAAAAACCCTACCAGAAAAATCCCCTGGATTCGGTGCTTAACAATTAAGTGAAAACAGCGCTTAGGATGAGGGGGGCATCCTGAATACGCTGTCTTCATAACAATTGTAGCATAAACCGGGGATTATGTCATGCAAACTTTAATGGATTGTTACGGCAAAGTAGTAATGTCCTATTTCAGCAAAGTTAAAATGTCCTATTGG
>CAZXRL010000239.1:0-1986 GCA_964643275.1 uncultured Candidatus Brevefilum sp. | reverse complement strand
AATCGCAGAAGATAAAATCACCATTGCATACCCGGTTTGAAGCCAGACCATGATTGCAATTAAGAAGAAATTATTCCAGGGTGGGATATTCAACCAGGGTCGGGATTGTCCGCCAAGAGCCAGTACAATAGCGTTCAGCAGTCCAATTTCCTGGATGCCAACACCTTCACCTTTATAGGTGTAAACAAACTTCCAGATTACACCGGCACCTACAAATGAGATCGCCATCGGCGCAAAGATGATGGATTTATAAAGGACTTCCAGTTTTGTTCGATCTGCCAAAACCGCAATAATCAGCCCCATCCCAACGCTGAATGATGTTCCGAAGACAACCCATAAAAGATTGTTGCGAAACGTTTCAAGCATGATTCGGTCTGTGAAAGCAAAGACGTAATTTGAGAAACCGACCCAGGTCATGGAAAGTGGACCCTGAAAGCTGGTGATCATCGTCCGAACAACCGGGAAGGCAAGGAACCATCCCATAATCGCAACAGCAGGCCCGACAAAAACGAACGGTTGAAGTCTTCTGGTCCACGGCTTGGGGAGCTTTTCAACCAACCAGTTTGAGACCAAATAAAGCAAAGCGACTCCACCAACCCCCCAGATAATTGCTACCAGAACGAGGATGATTTGAGGAGCCTTATTATCGCTAAGAAAAACAAACCCCCGCCACAAAATGATAAATGTCATCGCGGGGACAAAAATTGAGATTAATACCCGACCAATGGTCGTTGTAAACCAGCGGAAAATGCCTAATTGTTTCGGCGTTTTTGGTTTCTCAACCTGTTCTGGATTAATACTCTTAGAATCCATCTTAATCCGCCTCCATTGAGTTTCCCTGTTTTCATTCTATAGAGAGCAGGGCATTAATTCGCCCTGCTCTCCAGTATAACTTACATCAAACGAAAGTTCAATTCAGTAAAACCTTGTTCGACTATTCAGGCCATGAAGCGTCAATCTGCTGCAGGGCTTCTTCGCGGGTAATGGTTCCGCTGACGTAGTCGGTCATGTATTTCCAGAACGTCCCAGAGCCAACAGCACCGGGCATCAGGTCAGAGGCATCAAAGCGGAATGCTGTCGCTTCGAGGATGATCTCTGCCACGCCGCGGGTCACAGGATCGGCGTACCAGTCCAGGCTGGAGTCATTGTGAACGGAAATCGCGCCGCCAGCTTCGACCCATCCCTTAAGGGATTCACCGGTTGAGAAATATTGCATGACGGCACGCACTTCGGGCCGGTCATTGTACATGGCATAGACATCACCAGCGCCCAGGACGGGACGGCCATAAGCCGGGTCAATTGGGGGCAGGTAGAAGAAATCATAGTCCACACCTGCAACAGTGTCCTCAGGGAAGAATGAGGTGATGAAGTTACCCTGACGGTGCAGGTAGCATTGGGGCGGTTCTTCAAACATCGGTGCAGCGGCATCGGCGAAGTAAATGGTGGGAATAGCCGCACGGCCGCCATAGACATAATCATCGTTGAACCAGATCTCTTCGATGTAGTCCAGAGCGAGGTTGACTTCGGGTGAATCAAAGGGCAGTTCGCCAGCAACCCAGGCATCATAGGCCTCAAGGGGTGCAACACGGAGCAACACATCTTCGATCCAGTCGGTCATTGTCCAGCCAGTGGCAGCACCGGATTCCATGCCAATACACCAGGGGATGTCACCATCAGCAGCGATCTGTTCAGTGAGAGCCATCAGCTCGTCCCAGGTCTCAGGAACTTCGTAACCAGCGGCTTCAAACTCAGCCTTTGGATAGAAGACAAAGGATTTCCCGTTACCGCGCGCCCAAATGCCAGCCAGGATTTCGCCATCGAGGGCTTCCATTGTGCCTAGTTCGATCCAGGCTTCGCTGTAGTTCTCTCTGATCCAGTCAGGGTTGATAACCTCCCAAAGATCAATCGCCTGGCCTTTGGCCGCAGAGACTGCGAGCAAGCCGGGCTGGGGGAAGTCAGCAATATCAGGACGATCACCGCCATCGA
>CAZXRL010000238.1:0-2016 GCA_964643275.1 uncultured Candidatus Brevefilum sp. | reverse complement strand
AACCTCCTCCAGGCTGGTTATCCCGAACTCAAATTGAAGGTCCTCAATCATGGCATCAGCGGCGACCGGGCCACAAACCTCAGGACGCGCTGGAAATCAGATGTTCTGGAGGTCAAACCGGACTGGCTGTTCATCTATATTGGCATCAACGACGTCTGGCGCTATTTCGAAGGCGATCCATCGGAGGTGGTTGACCTGCCTGAGTTTGAAAGCATCCTGGGACAATTGATCCAAGACACCCTGACCAAGACGGAATCTCAAATCCGTTTGATCTCACCCTTCCTGGCCGAAACAAATCACGAGGATACTTTCAGAATGAAGCTCTCCAATTATCAGGCAAGTATTGACAGGCTTGGAGAAGCGCTTAATATCCCCGTGATCCACCTGCAGCCCGCTTTTGACTGGGCGATGCTTTCCAAACCGTCCTCAGACCTGAGTACGGACCGGGTGCACCCAACCGGAATCGGGCATATGCTGATCGCTCTGACCATCCTGCGTGCCTGCGGTTTCAGTCTTTAGTCGCTCCACCTGCAAGACCCTATTTACCCAATACCTGAGACCGACTTTCCCAATTAGCCAATTCTCATGCTTCCATCGCGCATGAGTTTTGTAGAAAGTTTTCACCCTATTTATATGTTATTTATCATATTTATGGTAAAATAATTTTGAGATCAATTGATTCAGGACGAAAACAATGGTTGAAAAAATCACAAAAACCGACGTACAATGGCGCGAACAGCTCACCCAGGAGCAGTATGAGATCACCCGCAGGAAAGGGACCGAACGTCCTTTTTGCGGCGCGTTTTACGACCACAAACAGGACGGCATCTATTTCTGCGTCTGCTGCGACCTGCCGCTCTTCTCTTCTGACCATAAATTCACATCCGGGACTGGCTGGCCAAGCTTTTTCAAACCGGTCAGCGATGGTCACGTTCTCCATCGCCAGGATAAGAGCCACGGTATGCACAGAACTGAAATCGTCTGTGCCCGCTGCGATGCCCATCTCGGCCATGTCTTTGAGGATGGCCCGGCTCCAACAGGTCTGCGCTATTGCATCAATTCCGTTTCTTTGGTTTTCAAACCTGATGAAAAACAGGAGCGATAAAATGACTGATAAAACTGCAACCTTTGCGGCGGGATGCTTTTGGGGCGTGGAAGCCAGCTTTCGCAAGACCCCGGGTGTGGTTGACACGACTGTTGGCTATACCGGCGGCGAAGTGGAAAATCCCACCTATCAAATGGTCTGTTCAGACAAGACCGGACACGCCGAAGCCATCCGGATCACCTACGAACAGGACAGGATCACCTATGAGGAACTCGTCCGGCGTTTCTTTGACCTGCACGACCCTACCACACCAGACCGTCAAGGGCCTGATGTGGGCAGCCAGTATCGATCAGCCATCTTCTATCATGATAATAATCAAAAAGAGGTAGCGGAAAAAGTCAGGAATGAGCTCACAAAATCCGGGAAGTACCGCTATCCCATCGTGACGGAGATCGTTCCGGTGGATGCGTTCTATAAAGCCGAAGACTATCACCAGCGGTATTACACCAAACACGGCCTGCGATACTGATTCTACGATATTAAATATAATCCCCCTCAAGCAAGGAAATTCAACGAGGAACCCAAGGTTAAACCCTTAATTAATCACTGAAAGGCGATTGCCCTTGATCCATGTGATAAGATTAAGGTCGTGGAGAAAGCCAAGACCCCGTTTCATCTCATGATCAAGCCGCGCGGCCCGATCTGTAATCTGGCCTGCGAGTATTGTTATTATCTCCCCAAGACCCGACTCTACCCCAACTCCAATTTTCGAATGTCGCCCCGCCTTCTGGAAGACTTCACCCGCCAGATGTTCGCTGCCCAGCCTGGGCGGCAGGCCGATTTTACCTGGCAGGGCGGCGAGCCGACCCTGATGGGATTGGATTTCTTCAAAGAAGCTGTCCGACTGCAGAAAAAATACGCGCCACCTAGCGTGACGGTCACCAACGCCTTGCAGACCAACGGCACCAAAA
>CAZXRL010000237.1:0-2115 GCA_964643275.1 uncultured Candidatus Brevefilum sp. | reverse complement strand
TGCCCTTTGCAGTGGGAATATTATATTTTTCCATTATATATTTTGCATAAGACTTTGAAGTCTCAAGCATTGCAGCCTTTGCAGAATATCGGGTGGGGATCAAGGGTCCGCTCGCCACGCCGGTGGGCGGCGGATTCCGGTCCCTCAATGTCGCCCTACGGCGTGAACTTGACCTCTATGCCTGCATTCGCCCTGTGCGCTGGATTCCCGGTGTACCTTCTCCTGTACGCCATCCTGAGAAGGTTGACATGGTCATTTTCAGAGAGAACACCGAAGATATCTACGCGGGCATCGAGTTCGCAGCCGGCACAGAAGAAAACCAGCGTTTTCAAAGCTGGCTGGGGGAGATCAACCCGGAAGCATTTTCCAGAATCCGGTTTCCTGCCAGCGCAGGCTTCAGCATCAAACCCATCTCCCGCGAGGGAAGCGAGAGACTGGTCCGGGCGGCAATCAGGTATGCGTTGGATCAGGGCCGTAAAACAGTCACGCTGGTACATAAGGGGAACATCATGAAATCCACCGAAGGCGCTTTTGCTGAATGGGGGTACGCCCTGATCGACCGGGAGTTCAGTGATCAGACCTACACCCACAGGCAGTACCTTGAGACGCAGCAAACCTCAGGAAAGACAGCCGCCGAGGAGCAACGACTTTCGGCCCTCAAAGCCAATAAAGTCTGGGTCAATGACGTGATCACCGATGCCGCCTTTGAACAAACCCTCACGCGGCCTGAAACGTTTGACGTGATAGCGACCATGAACCTCAATGGCGATTATCTCTCCGATGCGCTGACGGCGCAGGTGGGTGGCCTGGGGATTGCGCCGGGCGCAAACCTGAACGCGGAGAGCCAGACCGTCATCTTTGAGGCCACCCATGGCACCGCCCCATCCATTGCAGGTCAGAATATTGCCAACCCCTGTTCGCTGATCCTGTCAGGCGCCCTGATGCTGCGCCACATGCGCTGGGACCTGGCAGCGGATCTCATCGAACGCGGGATCGAGTCCGCTGTGAGTGCGGGTAGTGTCACCTTTGATTTCCAGCGTCTCCTGCCAGGTTCAAAAGCCCTCTCCACATCCGACTTCGCCAGAACCGTCATCCAGAGGATGGCAATCCTCAATGAAGACCCACGCACAAAGGATAATTGACCCGATGAACCCAAACCCCTCCCCTCCTGTTGAGATCAATTTGCCGGAATTTGCAGGTGCACGATTATCACAACTCCCTTTTTCTTTGCGGATTTTACTTGAAAATGCCCTCCGCCATAGCCAGACCGACAAGAATTCCGCCGAAGCGGTGGATGCCATCCTGAACTGGCAGCCCCAGGAATCCCAACGCCCTGCCATACCTTTCTATCCAGCCCGGGTGCTCTTGCAGGACCTGACCGGTGTCCCGCTGGTAGTTGATCTGGCTGCAATGCGCGGTGCTTATGCTCGGTTGGGGCACGATCCAACGGAGATCACGCCAAAAATCCCCGTGGATCTGGTCATCGATCATTCCGCCCAGGTGGACTTCACCGGGACTCCGGATGCCTTTGACCAGAATATCCGCAGGGAGTATCAGCGGAACGCGGAACGCTATCAATTCTTACACTGGGCGCAGGATGCTTTCGATAATTTCCGGGTTGTGCCGCCCGGCAAAGGAATTGTCCACCAGATCAACCTGGAGACCCTTGCCACTGTCGTCACCAGCAGGATCGAAAACGGACACGAGGTCATCTTTCCCGATACCCTGGTCGGCACGGACTCTCATACACCGATGATCAACGGGCTGGGGGTGTTGGGCTGGGGCGTCGGGGGCATTGAAGCCATTGCCGCCATGCTTGGCAAGCCTCTGGAGGTCCCCTTGCCGGATGTGATCGGGCTGGGACTGGTGGGTACCCTCCCTCAGGGTGCAACGCCGACCGACCTGACCCTGACCATTGTCGAGCGCATGCGGCAAGAGGGGGTTGTGGGGAAATTCATCGAGTGTTTTGGCAGCGGCGTGGCCGCCCTCCCCATCCCCGACCGCGCCATGATCGCCAACATGTCCCCGGAATCAGGCGCGACGATCACCTTCTTCCCGGTGGATGCGCTTACGCTTGACTACCTGAGATTGACCGGCCGCACCCCGGAACAGGTC
>CAZXRL010000236.1:0-2135 GCA_964643275.1 uncultured Candidatus Brevefilum sp. | reverse complement strand
ACATTGGCCTTGACTCCTTTGAACCTATTGTCCAGGTCGTCCTCCCCGGTGAAGAAAAAGTGACCTATGGCAGAGTTACGCCTGAAATCGCTCGTCAGATCATGGCTGAACATGTTGTCGGCGGCAAAATCGTGGAAGCGTACAAAATTGAAGGATAATCAACAGAATTTACTGAATTCTGGAAGGTAATTCATGGCTTATTTCCGTTCACATGTCCTTGTATCCGTCGATCCGGTATGCGTCGAAAAAGGCGCGTATCAGTTATTCGACGCGCTCCAGGATGAAATTGTCAGGCAGGGGCTGGTTGATGAGGTCCAGGTCCTTGAAACCTCACGGATTGGCGACCCGGAAGCTGAAGGCCCCGATCTGATGGTTTATCCCGAAGCAGTCCACTATGCTAATTTATCGGTAGATGACGTCCCATTTCTGGTGGAAGAGCATTTCCTCAAAGGACGTGTCGCTGAAAAGTATGCACGCGAGATCGCAGTCAGCACCGACGAAGAGTTGTCCGCACCACAGGCAAAAGAGGTCCGGATCGTTCTCAAGAATATCGGTGAGATTGACCCCCTGAATATTGAAGAATATATCGCCCGTGATGGCTACCTTGCGCTCGGAAAAGTCCTCACCGAAATGTCGCCGGAAGAGACCATCCAGGTTGTCCTGGACTCCGGCCTGCGCGGGCGCGGCGGTGCAGGTTTCCCAACCGGGTTAAAATGGCGCTTCATCCGTAACGCCGAAGGTAATCATAAGTACATGATCTGCCATGCCGACGAAGGCGATCCCGGCGCATTTGCCAACCGGCGTGTCCTCGAAGGCGACCCGCATTCGGTCATTGAAGGGATGATTATCGGCGCTTATGCCGCTGGTTCCCATCAGGGTTATATTTACTGCCGGGCGGAATATCCGATTGCTGTCAAGACGATGAAAACCGCCATCGAACAGGCCAGGAATTTTGGCCTGCTGGGAGACGACATCCTCGGCTCCGGATTTTCCTTTGATCTGGAAGTCCGGATGGGCGCCGGCGCATTTGTCTGCGGTGAAGAGACCGCCTTGATGGCCTCCATCGAAGGGAAACGTGGCGAACCGAAGCCCCGCCCCCCCTTCCCAGCGCAAAAAGGCCTCTGGGGCGAACCTTCAAATATTAATAACGTGGAAACCTATTCCAATGTCCCGCAGATCATCCTTAACGGCCCCGAATGGTTTGCCAGCCTGGGATACGAGAAAAGCAAAGGCACCAAGACCTTCTCAATGGCTGGTGACGTCAAAAACACTGGTCTGATTGAAGTACCGTTTGGGATCACCCTGCAGGAGATCATTTATGACGTCGGCGGCGGAATCAAAGAAGATAAACATTTCAAAGCTGTCCAGACCGGCGGCCCGATGGGCGGCTGCCTGCCTGAAGCATTTCTCGATCTACCCATGGACTATGAAGCCCTGGCAGAAGCCGGATCCATTCTCGGCTCAGGCGGTCTGGTTATCATGGATGAAGACACCTGCATGGTTGATATTGCCCGGTTCTTCATGGAATTCACCCAGGACGAAAGCTGCGGAAAGTGCACCCCCTGCCGTGTTGGGACCCGCCGGATTCTCGAAATCCTCACCCGGATCTGCGAAGGCAAGGGCAAACCGGATGACATTAACACACTGCGCTATTTGTGTGACCAGATCAATGAGAACAGTCTTTGCGGCCTCGGAAAAGGCGCGCCTAATCCGGTCAAAAGTACGCTGGAACACTTCCTGGATGAATACGAAGCGCATATCTTCGAGAAACGCTGCCCCGCCAAAGTCTGCAAAGCCCTCATCCGGTTTGAAATCCAGGAAGACCTCTGCACGGGTTGTACCCTCTGTGCCAGAAACTGCCCGGTCGATGCCATCACTGGCGAACGCCGCCAGCCCCATGTGATCGACCCGGATATATGTATCAAATGCGGCATCTGCGAACAACTTTGTCCCTATGATGCCATTGAGATTAATTAAGGACACCCCATTGACGACCACCAAAGAGGAGGAAGGATAATGGCAGTAAGAGTCAAAGAAGGGCAGGACGTTCGAAAGATCGTTCGAACGCTTGTCGAACAGCACGGGAGCGAAAAAGCGGAACTCATCCCGATTCTGCATGAAATCAACGGTCAATT
>CAZXRL010000235.1:0-2214 GCA_964643275.1 uncultured Candidatus Brevefilum sp. | reverse complement strand
CCTCCCCATTGCTTGTCCGCTTTTTTCTCGAGCATGGGAATCCCGCTGATGACCGTCAATTGGAGGATGACCCACAATGGAGAAATCAAGGTGATGAGGGCCCAGCCGTTCAAAACCGGTAAGGCGATCAATGCAACACCGATCCAAATCATAATCTCGCCGAAATAATTCGGATGGCGGGACCAGGCCCAAAGCCCTTCCCGGATGAATTTACCCTGATTGGCAGGATCTGCCTTGAAGCGGTTTTTCTGGGCATCAGCAACCAGTTCGATCATATATCCGATAACCCAGATCAATACACCAACCCACGCCACCCAGCCAAATTCACGCTTTACCTCAGTTGTAATAGCGGCCAAAGCGGCAGCAGCTGTGAACGAGACCCAGACGCCCTGTAGTGTCCAGGTGAGCAGGAAGCGGGGCAGGGAGACCTTGATTTCGTCGAATCGGTCATCCTTACCCTGTTGGATGACGCGGTTGAACAGGAAGGTGCCTAGGCGGGTCGCCCACATCAGCACAAGGACCAGCAGAACTAACGATCTGTTGTCAGCGGATGGGCTGAGCAGGATTGCACTGGTCATGACCGTGATATAGGTCAGACTCCCGGTAAGATCAAAAAATTTTTCCGATTTCAGGACATAGGCAATTATGAAGACCAGCCACTGGATAGCAAATGCAATCCCAATCATCAATGCAAAGATTGGGATGCCGGAGACCGCAGCACTGGATTGGCTTCCTGCTATGGCCAGCCCTGTGCCAAGAGCAATCGCCAGGATAATTCCAATAAAACTTGTTTGTGTCGTGTTTTTCATGTTATTTCCTTTCCACCTATCATCAGGTGGGATTAGATTGCTCAGGAAAGATTGAATCCAATCCCGCTGTTGCAAAAAACTGCCGGTATGCCCTGGATTCAGCAAGCTGACTTTGAAGGATTTCACGGAATATTCGGACAGATTGCTGATCTTCTGAATCACTGGCTATGGCGATATTCACTTCATTCTCTTTGTATATTACCTCAAGCTTTCCCTTTGCAGCCCAATATTGTAGAACGTTTCGGAGGGTCTGCCTTGTCGCTGCGCAGGCCCCTGCCAATGCAGTCAGGGAAGTTTTTCCTTGCAGGTTATTGACCGCATATTTTGCGAGACCTGCAACTCGTGAGATCAGCCAATCAAATTGATCCAGACCGGGATCATGACCAAATACCCAAACTTTGTCTGGCTGGATTTGGTTTAAGATGTCCTCTAAGATATACTGGGCGGGTGGAGCTGTTTGGATCGCAAGGTTACCGCCAGGCTCAAGCCGGTCTCTGCTTCGGATCGGGAGATTTGATGATTGCGGACCTTCTCCCCAAATCTGGAGATCCGGGTTTTCAATCAATAGTTTTTCTAAGAGGAATTCGGGCGAAGGCTCCTGACGATGGTCAGAAATCTCAAATTTACGCCTCTGCACTTCCTGTATGCCCCTGGCGGACAAACGATGGGTGATCCATTCCGCGCTGATCTGGGGGGCTCCTTTGTAATCGCTCTGCGAGAGTTGACAGATCAGATCAAATTGGGCTGAGGGCAGCGGCTCGTCCGCGCCATTCCACCAGATAAACCGTTGCTGGATGTCTGATTCATCTGCCGTAATAACCTGACGATGTTCACCTGTCTGGCCGACCTCTCTGACTGAGACCAGCCGTAGGTCACGGATCAGAAAATTGAGCGCAGGATTCCCGGGACCAAAAGGGGCCAAACGCTGGATTGTTTCGAGTAAATCCAAATCTATTTCGACAAGATCAATTGTCCGATTTATTTCAATCTCAGGGATAAACGCAATGCGACTGGCAGCTTCTTCAATTTCTTTCAGGAGGCCGCGTTTGAACGCGGACAGGTTTGAGGCGGGGAGGGATAGTCCGGCTGCCATGGGGTGACCGCCAAAACCGGTAAGCAAATCCGCCTGGGTTCCAATGGACTCTGTGATGTTGATGCCTTCAACGGAACGGGCGGAACCATGGGCGGGGTCCTCTCCGGTCAGCAGGATGGCGGGCTTTTGGTAACGCTCCACCAAACGGCTGGCGACGATCCCCACCACACCACCAGGCCACTCAGGATGATGCAGGACAATGGCCGATGCATGCCGGTCATCCGGCGAATCCTGAAGCATTTTCTCGGCCCCTCGCTCGACCTGGCGAGTGGCAAACCGGCGTTTGGCATTCATCGCTTCAATTTGCGCACC
>CAZXRL010000234.1:0-2364 GCA_964643275.1 uncultured Candidatus Brevefilum sp. | reverse complement strand
GGTCCAGTCGGGGACAAAGGATGTGCAGAGCACGCCATGGCCGTGTGCCTGCCGGTGATATAGCCCCACGGGGAAGACAAGCCCTCCCCCCACCCCGCTGCCGAGGTTGGTGGAAAAGAAGTGTTGGCTGCCCCGCCCGAAGACGCGCACATATTCTCCCCAGGCTGCCGCGTTGGAGTCGTTGACGACAACGGCCGGGTAGGAGAAAGTTCCCTCGAACCAGTCCCGGATTGGAAAATCAGCCCAGCCTTCGATCTGGACCGAACGGAGCACCCGGCCTTCAGGTGTGTTCAACGGTCCGCCGAACCCCACGCCAATGGCAGTAGGACGGCCGGCAGCTTGCCCCTGTGCTTCGATAAAGGCTGGAATCTCGTCCCTGAGCCAGGCGCGGATGCCCTCGGCCCCACGTGCCGGGTCCACCTGCCCTTTACGCGTGGCGAGAATCTCGCCGTCAGGGGTGCCCAGCCCGAGCTGAAGTTTGGTCCCCCCTATCTCAACGCCCAGAATCAATTTATCCATCAATCCGTGCTCCTTCGGTCATGTTGATTCAGGAAATGTACGCTATAACCCCTGGAATTATATCAGGGATTGCCAAATATACGGATATTTAAGTGGTATTCGGGCTTGACAGGCCGGACATTTATCGCTATGATAAAGTTTGTACGTACAAATAGAACTTCCGTAACTCACCAAAATTTATCGGAGACCTTTTGGAACAGCGCGAAACCGACCATCTCAGAATCCAGCCCGTGGATGAAACCAGCCCGATCCCGCTCTATCAGCAGGTGCGGATTGACCTGTTGAACATGCTGCAATCCAAGCGGCTCAAACCCGGCGACATGCTGCCTTCCGAAAAGGACCTGGCGCTGGCTTACCACGTCAGCCGGCAGACTGTACGGCAGGCGATTGGCGAGCTGGCGGCGGAAAGCCTGCTTGAGCGCACCCCCGGCCGGGGGACGACAGTGCTGGCGGGCAGGAACCGTCTCAAGTTCTTCCTCGATAAGAGCTTCGCCCAGCAGATGGTCGAAATGGGACTGACGCCTCACTCGGAAGTCCTGCGCAAGACTCCGATTGAAATTGATGGCGCTTCCCCGCCCAGCCTGCTCTCAGAAAAAGGCAGTCCCGCGCTGGAGCTGGTTAGGCTGCGGTTTGGGGATGACGTCCCGATCGGTGTGCAGTACACAACCATCGTGACGACCCTCTGTCCGGATCTCGCATCCTTTGATTTTGAGACCGAGTCGCTCTATAACCTCTTTCTCACCCATTATAAACTCCCCATCGCCCGGATTGACCAATCCATCAGCGCCGTGCTGGCGGATGCGTGGCATAAAAACCTTTTGAAAGTACCGGAGCAGTCCCCGCTGCTTTTGGTGATCACGACCGCTTATTTGGAAAACAGCAACCCGATTGAGACTTCCACCAGTTATTACCGGGCAGATAAATACGAATTCGACGTCAGCCAGAACTGGTAGTTCACCCGGTTCTGATAGAAAGGAAACTCTGAGATATATGACCCTCAAAATAGGCATCATCGGCGCAGGCAGCATCGTCCGGGTTCGGCATCTGCCGGAAACGAAAATGAATCCGGATGCTTCAGTTGGCGCGGTTTGCGATATCGTGGAAGCGCGCGCCAGGGAATTGGCCGCGGAATACGATTGTAAGGCTTATACCGATTATCGCGACCTGGTTCAGGATCCCAAACTTGACGCAGTCATTGTGGCCGCGACCAACACGACCCATGCGGAAATGACGATTGCCGCACTCAAAGCGGGCAAACACGTCCTCTGTGAAAAACCCATGGCAACGACCCTTGAAGACGCCCGTGGGATGATCAAGGCATCTGAGGAGTCCAGCCTGAAGCTGATGATCGCCCACAACCAGCGGCTGGAAACCGCCCATCAGAAAGTCCGGGAGATCCTCCAATCCGGCCGGCTGGGTAAAGTGCTAACCTTCACCTCAGTTTTCGGCCACCCCGGCTCGGAAGACTGGGCAATCGACGGTGCAAAGACCTGGTTCTATCGGAAAGAGGTCACGGGGCTGGGCGTCCTTGGCGACCTGGCAATCCACAAACTGGACCTGGTCCGCTGGCTTCTGGACGACGACTATCAGGAAGCAACAGCATTCATCGACACCTTGAGCAAGCGTTATCCAAACGGCGAGCTGATCGACGTTGAAGACAACGCCCTCTGCCTGCTGAAGACCGCCAAAGGCACCCTCGGTACCGTGATCGCCAGCTGGTCCTATCAAAAAGAGGATAACAGCACCACAATCTACTGTGAAGATGGTGTACTTGAGATTTACAAAAACCCGGATTTCCCCCTGATCGTTCACCATGACCTTGAACACGCAGAATTTTTCAAACTT
>CAZXRL010000233.1:0-2532 GCA_964643275.1 uncultured Candidatus Brevefilum sp. | reverse complement strand
GCCTTCTCCTTGAGGAGAAGGTGGCACGAAGTGCTGAAGCGAAGCGGAACACCCGAAGGGTGCTGGATGAGGTGGCTGATAGCCTCACTTTCACCTCATCAGTCTGCTTCGCAGACAGCTTCCCCTTGAAGCAATGCGGAACACCCGCAGGGTGCTAGGGGAAGCCTTAACAATAACTCCTTTATATGGTGTTACCAGGTTCTCAGTGATAATTCTGATATACCAATTCCTCAAAATAAACAGGTGGCGCGCCCACAGGATGCAAAGGAATGAGTTAATAAGTCACAATTATCATCAGAAGTGTTATTCATTCGACTTTACGATCACCCTGGTTGAATTGTCAGATAAAACCGGTTTTTATCACTAAGTTGCCCCTGCGAGATACGGAAGAGTTTGCACCAGCGGTGGAAATTACGGATTAAGCTGGTATATAATATGGCATCAACGTTATTTTATTGATAAGAGAGGTCATCATGGATGGTTATCCAGAGCAGTATATGCCTGAAAAACAAAACCGAAAGAAGAGGTGGTTGATTGGCTGTGGGATAGGTGGACTGGTTACGGTTTGTGTGGTGTTGTTCATAGTTTTTGGCGGGTTTGCCGGTCTGCTGGCGATTTTTGGAGGTGATCCCGAAGGTCTGGCAGTCGAAGTTCAGACCCCTGCATCCCAGTTGTTCGTCGGGGATACATTTACCATTACGGTAGAGCTTGCGAACGAGGGAACCCGGAACATCACGATCAGTGAGATCCAGATCCCAAACAGTCTGCTGGAGATTGCGCTGGTGACCGGGGTGAGCCCGTATGCAACCCAGGGTTTGAACTATGGGCAGAAAACAGCGTATGAATTTGATCTTTTGATCGCGCCCAATGGACGTCAGAAGGTCGAATTTTCTTTTGAAGCGATGAAAGCAGGAGATATCACCGAAGATGTTATCGTGCAGGTCGGGACGAAACAGAGCCTGTCTGGCATCCGACTTGTGATCTCACCGCCGGCAAGCACTACTCAGGATGATACGCCGGTGTTGGGTGAGATCATTCCCTATCAATCCGTTGTGCAGATTATTGCGATTGTGGATTGGGAGGGTCAGCTCATTGAAGGCTGGACCGGATCGGGAACTATCCTTTCTGAGGACGGTTTGATCCTGACCAATGCGCACGTGGTCCTCTCCGACCGGTACTACAACGTTGTGGACCTGGTTGTTTCGATCACGGTTGAGCAGGACCAAAAACCGGTGCCAATGTTCTATGCTGATGTCCTCCAGGCTGATGCCGCACTGGATCTGGCAGTGATCAAAGTCCGTTCAGACCTGGATGGCGGCCCTGCGAACTTCTCCTCGCTGGCCATCCCACCGGTGCCGCTTGGTAATTCAGATGACCTGACACTGGGGGATCCGCTGGTCATCATCGGTTACCCCGGGATTGGCGGTGAAACGATCACCCTGACCCGCGGAGAGGTCAGCGGCTTCACAGCCGAGGAACCCTATGGAAACCGGGCCTTTATCAAAACTTCTGCGACAATTGCCGGCGGTAACAGTGGCGGTCTGGCGGCGACACCGCAGGGCGTCATCATCGGTGTACCAACGATGGTTGGCAGCGGTGATCTTGATATCGAAATTGTGGACTGCCGGCGCCTCATTGATACGAACCGCGATGGGGTGATTGACGAACTGGATGCCTGCGTCCCGACCGGCGGTTTTATCAACGCACTGCGTCCGATCAGCCTGGCGATCCCGATGATTGATGCGGCGAAGGCAGGCGAGGTCGCGATCAATGAAGGATTTGGTTATGAAGAACCTCAAGGGGATTATGAGCCGGAAGGGGATGTGGTCCTGGTTGATACCTTTGATGACAATTCAAATGGGTGGCGGGTGGATGATTGGGATCAGGCCAGCGCTCAGATCATGAATGGGAAACTTGCCATACAGATCGATTCGATAGAATACTACTTGATCTCTGACCTTCCCGATACATATCCGAGTCTGATCATGGCGACCGACATTGCAGTAACCAATCCGGTTGGTGATGCGGAATTTGGATTTATCTGTGGGTTGCGCGACCTGGAAAATTTTACAGCCCTCAATATCTCAGAGGACGGGTATTACGGGATCTGGAAATTTGAAAACGGTGAATTCATCCAATTGGCTGACTGGAGTTATTCTGAGGTTATTGCCGCTGGCGGGCCATATACGCTGTTCGCCTATTGCGGACCTGATTCGCTGGCGCTGGCCGTCAATGAAACCCTGCTAGTGGAAACATATGACCCGAATTACTCGGCTGGCCGGGTGGGTGTTTATGTCTGGCCGTGGGATAACCCGGGAGTCAGAGTGGAGTTTGACAACTTTACGATTATCAATCCTTAAGGAAGTCCGGATAAGGTTTTTATCTGAAGTTACCGCCAAAAATGCAATATAAAACGAGCCGCTCACACGGGCGGCTCGTTTTTTGATCCGTGGTGGGATGAGGGGAATTCAGTCCAGGACGGCCTTTGTCTCATCAATAAATTTGTCACGGTTTGCCAGGCGGGCGGTCTTC
>CAZXRL010000232.1:0-2540 GCA_964643275.1 uncultured Candidatus Brevefilum sp. | reverse complement strand
ATAAATCACAATTACCATCAGAAGTTTATTCATTCGACTTTGCGATTGCCCTGGCATTGCTTATTATCAGCCGGAGACTTCAGCGAGTATAATGCAAGGAAGAGGGCAATAAATTCACCCCCTTAAGTCAGGAGGTGTTCGGTGAACGTGAAATTGGAAATTATGGCCGCTTTGAAACGGGAATTCCACCGCTGGGATGATTTGCTTGCGGAGTTGAAGGAAGACCAGGTCGCGGAGCCGCTCGAGGATTCCGAGTGGACGGTCAAGGACCTCGTCGCCCACCTGCTGGCCTGGCAGCAGGTCACAAATGCCCGGCTGAACGCCGCGCTCAGGGACGAGCTTCCTGTCTACCCGGATTGGCAGATCGGCCTTGACCCCGAAAGCGAAGGTACGCTCGACAAGTTCAATGCGCGGATCTTTCAAACCTTCCAAAACCAGCCGTGGGAAGAGGTCTACTGGTCCTGGCGGGACGGGTTCCAGAAAGTGATTAATCTTGCCGATCAGATCCCGGAGGCGAACCTCCTGGAAGAGGATAAATTCACCTGGTTACCCGGTCATGCGCTGATCGCTGTGCTGGATGGCACACTGGCGCATCATCATCAGGAACATTTGGAAGCCCTGTTGGCAGCTCTGCCGGACAATTCATAATACCCGAGGTATTATTGAGCGGCTGGTTCTGAGAGCAGCTTCTCTCCTTTGGTTACCCTGGCGCGCGGGTTGGCCTCGATGAAGCGTCTGGCCGCGCCGGGGTCGCAGAATCCAAGGCTCAGGGTGTAGGTGATCGGCCCGACCATGGATGCACCGCCGTGGATGGTTACCCCAAAATCTTCAATGCCATAATGACCGCTGCCAAGCGCATAATCCTGATATTTTGGCTGCGCCTTGGCAATCAGGGCCTTGATCCCCATACCGATCAATCGCAAGACCGAGACCATAACAAATGGCCCACCGATGAGGAAGATTAGAAATTCACCCTCTCGCGATCCGGTCTGGTAAGCCCAAAAAGCGACACCCAGGCCGAGTGCGATGCCCAGAATGAAAGTGGTGATGTCAACGATCCGGACAAATTTTGCGGGCTTAAGATGATCCGGGCAGTAGGGGATTTTGAGCTGATACTTGCCCTTGAGCTTGTTGCCCTCCCCATCCACCACATCTCCCAGCATCGGCGAACCAAACTTCCGCCCGCGCCCCCAGTACTGGATCTGATATTCCCCTTCCTTGGTAAAGTGATAGTCATTGTCTTCGGCGACCTCCGCACCGCAATAGAAGCAGGGCGGGGGAACGGTGAACGTGTCCGTCAGGACAAATCCTCCGAAGCTGGCCCCTGAGAGCGGGATTTCCACGGTCACGCGGTGTTTCATTCTGTCCTCCTGGCCTGATAAGTTCTGAGAGGGGAAAATAATTAATTGCTGAGTTCAGTTTATAAAACAAGCGGATTTTTGTCAACAAGGGTTTATGTGTTTTTCGGAGAGGACAGAGGGTCTGAAGGTGCCCAGGACAGGGCAATGGCAAAGTCATTCGTTTCCACCCCTTCTCGCCCTTCGGGCACCCGTCCACTTGAAACGAAGCAGATTACCCGCAAGGTCTGTGCCACCGCCCCTATTTTTTTGCCTTCTCCTGAAGCGAAGCGGAACACCCGCAGGGTGCTAGGGGAAGCCTGAACAATAACTCCTTATCAAGGTGTTGCTGGATTCTCAGCGATAATTCAATTACACCAGTTCCCCAAAATAACCCAGTGGCGCGTCCACAGGATGCAAAGGAAAGAGCTAATAAATCATAATTATCCTCAGAAGTGTTTTTTATTCGACTTTGCGCTTTCCCTACCCTGGCCTGAGTTTGAAACTGGTTATACGATTGAACATGATATAATTTTTTATGTTAACATCCGCTCAGATATTTTATGAGGATCAAAAATCTGATCGCTGGATGATGAAAACCTGTTGAAATTAAGATCTGGCACGTTTCTGGCATCAAGCTGATTTATGGCCTGCTTGATCCCAGAGAATTCACCGTGTAAAACCATGACTTTTAAACGGAAAGATTTCCATGTTTGAGAGAAACCTGATGGTTGCTGCCCTGATGTTGACAACAGTCGTTGTAAGTACTCTGGCATATATGTCCTGGCGGCGGCGATCTGTTGGGGTTGCCGCAGTGTTTTTAGCTGTGAGCATGGTTGGGGTGGCAATTTACAGCTTTGGGTATGGCATGGAACTCCTCAGTGAGACTCTGGAAACGGCAATGTTCTGGGTCCGGTTTCAGCATTGGGGGATTCATATTATTGCGCCGGCCTGGCTGCTGTTTGCCATGAGTGTTACGGGTCACGAAAAGCGCATCACACCCTTTCTTATTATTATCTTTTATCTCATCCCCCTCTTCTTATTCATCGAAACTCAAACTTCAGGCTTGTTAACTCTGGCGCATCATAACGCCCGAATGGATACCAGCGGGCCTTATCCTGTGTTCACTTATGACCGCAACAGTTTTAACTATATTACCATTGGTTATTACAGCCTGTGCCTTGGCGTGAGTACGATCCTGTT
>CAZXRL010000231.1:0-2592 GCA_964643275.1 uncultured Candidatus Brevefilum sp. | reverse complement strand
AGTTCGACATCCTCAAGAAAGCCATGTCGGTGCTCGTCGTGATCATCATTCTGGCGGTGACATTGATTGTTGCTCTGGTTTCGCCGCCCAATTCCAGCAATACCCTGGTTTCTGGGATGAGCCGGGTGGCACATTGGGCGCAGAACAAAAGTCTGGCACATTACCCAACCGGAGTTGAAACCCAGAACAGCCATTCTCCAGGCGCTGAGATCATTCAGTTAAATTTTTATGTTTTGGCAGGCAATGATAAGACCGCCAATCTGGTCGCCTGGATTGCATTTGCGGGATCCGTGGCAGCGGCTGCCAGCCTTGCCGAAGTCTTTGGGGCAAAGGTCAACGGACAGCGGATGGCTGCGATCTTTGCCGCAACCATCCCGGTTGCCATCACCCATGCCACAGGCGCGATGAATGATATTGTGGTTTCATTCTGGATTGTTAGCGCGGTGTTGATGCTTCTTTATTACACCCGGAAAGCACAAAAACCTTTCAACCTGGTTCTGGCTGCCCTTGCGGCGGCCCTGGCCATTGCCACCAAAGCGACAGCTTTTCTGTTCCTCTGGCCATTCGCTCTCTTCATGGTGGTGATACTGCGCCAGCGGCTGGGGATGGTGAAGATGCTGATGTGGGCGATGATTGCCTTAGCCATCATGGGAGCTGTTAATGGGGGACATTATCTTCGTAATCACCGCACTTATGGTCAATTTTACAGGCCTGTTGAATTAGCCAATCAGACCAATGAAGGCCGAAACTGGCGAGTGATGGTATCCAACATTACGCGTAATGCGAGTTTGCATGCGGATCTGCCATTTCCCCGCGCTGAAACATGGCTGGCAGAGAATATTATCAGGCTGCATGATTTATTGGATTTGCCGGTGAACGACCCTCGCACGACATTGGGAGGAAAGTTTTATATTCCAGAGGTCAACACCTCTGAACAAACGAGCGGTAACCCCCTCCATGGCGCTGTGATATTGATCAGTTTTATCGCAGTGATTGGGATGGTGGTGCTTGGTAAGGAAGATCCCGATATTCTTGTCTATACAGGGGCGATTTTCTTCTCGATGGTCTTGTTTTGTTATCTGTTAAAATGGCAGCCATCGAACGGAAGATTACATCTACCCTATTTTGTGATGTTTGCTCCGATTGTGGGGGTTTTCCTTGAAAAATTTGAGAAGTTTCAACTTGAGACTGCAATTGCAGCGGTTTTGCTCATGTATACGCTTCCCTGGCTCTTTCAAACCCAGGAGCGTCCGGTCGTTCCCGATCTTAACCGAACCTATCCCGTGAGCGTCTTCAACGAGGAGCGAGACAGGCTCTATTTTACACCCAACCCGGAAGCGTATCCCGTTTATCGGGCTATCACAGATGAAATCCTGTCAGCGGGGATCACCCGGATCGGCTTAAACCTGACCTCTGAAAGTCTGGAATATCCTTTTTGGGCACTGCTTGGTGCGCCGAATGAGGCCTTGCGAATTGAGTGGATAGAGACGGAGACAGCTTCGAAAACGTTGATTGACCCGGAATTTGATCCTGAAGCTATTATCTGCGAGGCTTGCGGGTCTGACACGATCCACATTTATGCTGAAGAATATTCAAGGATCACGTATCCGGGATTTGATCTCTTCATTAAAGAATAGCCATGAAACCCTCCCACTTTCTGAAATGGATCTTCTGGAATAAAGAGGAAAGAAGAATCCGCGCACTCTGGCGGATTGGATTGCATACCCTGCTTCTTGCTGCCTTGATTGCCACATTTACGCTCGGGTTGGTCGGCCTTCGGCTATTGTCGGATTTGGTCCATGGAGCTAGATCGATGCGGGTGAGTTCCGGCCAGGGCCTCACCCAATTCCTGAACGACCCTGTTCTGCAATTGGTTATCACGTCACTGTTGATGGGGTCGGGCATTTTCCTTTCCACCTATCTGTCAGGGCGATTTATCGACCGGCGGAAGTTCAGTGATTTTGGCTTTCATTTTAGCCGGGCATGGTGGACAGATTTCATCTTCGGTCTGGGATTGGGGGGAGGGCTGATGGCGTTGATCTTTCTCGCGGGGTGGCTTACGGGTAATGTGCAGGTCGTTGGTTTCCTTAAATCCTACACCCAAGGCCTGACCTTCCCTGGGGGATTTCTTTTCGCGCTGGGCTTCTTTGTGCTTGTCGGTATTTACGAGGAAGTCCTCTCCCGGGGCTACCATCTCATCAACCTCGCGGAGGGTTTCGGGTATGTTTTCCCTGACAGGCGGACAGCGTTGATTGCTGCCCTGATCCTATCTTCGGCGGTTTTCGGGTTGCTCCATGGGGGTAATCCCGGCGCTTCCTGGGTCAGCACCCTAAATATTACCCTGGCGGGCATCTTCCTTGGCCTGGGGATGATACTGACAGGGCGGTTGGCAATTTCGATTGGATTGCATATCACCTGGAATTTCTTTCAGGGCAATATCTTCGGATTCGCGGTCAGTGGCACCAGGATCGGCGGAACGGTCCTCCTGTCAGAATCAACTGGCCCGGAATGGCTCACCGGAGGTGCCTTTGGACCAGAGGCCGGCGTGTTGGGCTTAATTGCGATGATCATCGGCAGTCTGTTGATTTATTT
>CAZXRL010000230.1:1694-2670 GCA_964643275.1 uncultured Candidatus Brevefilum sp. | reverse complement strand
ATTCACCGGTTGGCCTTCGATATCAAAAAAGACCTCGCAAGTGAAATGCAGGCCTTCTGGGGTTCCCGGTTGAATCTCAAACCGGTTCCATCAAAAGACCTCATGATGGAGATCGTAGACGAAGCCGCCGAACCCTGGCACCAGATCGGGATGATCTCTCCGGAGGGATATCACCTGATCGAAGTCCGGGATCCGGAGGATAACCTCCCGGTCGGGACGCTGCAGAAATTTCTCGACAGGCTCCTGGAAGATGGAGGGGCCGCTGCCATTGATTACGTCCATGGTACGGAAGTCCTTTTTGAAAAGGGGCAGACCTCCGGCAATGCGGGTTTTTATGTGCCCGGCATCGACAAATCAGACCTCTTCAGAACCGTGATCCTGGATGGCGCCCTGCCCCGCAAGACCTTTTCCATGGGGACAGCCAGGGAAAAGCGTTTCTACATGGAGTGCAGAAAGATTCAATAGATATGAGGAAATTGCTGCTCTGCTTTGTCCTGCTCCTGCTGCTGAGTGCCTGCAACGCGCTAGAGACGGCAGAAACCGTTTCACCCCCAACTCTCACCGCCTCACCGATGGCGACACACCAGCCCACACCAACACCATCGCCAACCGCCACGTCCGTTCCGGCATCGCCGACCCCAACAGAGCCGGTCTTTGAGGTTTGCTCCCCTCTCGAGGATGAAACCCTGGAATCCTTACGCCTGATCATGCAAAACGACCTGGTTAAACCGCATGCCTTCGGGCTTGATTTCGGGCATCCCGGGCGGGATTTTGCCTACTACCAGCGTGGGGACCGCCTGTCCATTCAAGGGGTTGAAGTGTATGCCGTCCTAGCGGGCAAAACGGTACTCACCCTGGAAGATCAGTATCCCTATGGCTATACAATCCTGATTGAAACACTCCTTTCAGACCTGCCACCGGCTTTGCAGGAGACCCTGATGGAGGCCTATCTGCCCGTCCCGGAAGACCTCGTCTA
>CAZXRL010000230.1:0-1684 GCA_964643275.1 uncultured Candidatus Brevefilum sp. | reverse complement strand
GCTACCAGTACAATTGCCCCGATGTCAGAGAACCCACCCTCACCGGCCAGTATTCACTCTATCATTTATACGCCCATCTGGAAGTCCGGCCCGATAATCAGCCCGGAGACCCAATCACATGCGGAGAAACCCTGGGGACTGTCGGCAATTCGGGCTGGTCCAGCAACCCCCACCTGCATCTGGAAATGCGGCTGGGGCCGTCAGGGGCTGACTTTCGGACCATGGCGCACTACGACTCGACAGCAACCATCGAACAATTGAGCAATTACTGTCTCTGGCGTTCCAGCGGCTATTACCAGATTGTGGATCCGTACCTGATACTGGTTGATGACGTGTGGTAAACTTGACAGACTGAACATATGTGCTAAAATTTAATCAATCCTGCATAGCTGGTCTGGTTTATAATAAGCAGGAGACATCATTCCACATGAGATGTCCTCAGCAAAGAGGGCATGGAAAAGGAAGGCGAGATGGATGAGGCAAAAAAAACAGTGCTTGATAAAGCCCTGAAGGATATTGTGAAACGGTATGGCGAAGGCTCGATCATGAGACTCGGCCAGGCAAAACATCTGGCTGTGGATGTCATTTCAACGGGGTCGCTTTCCCTCGACATTGCGCTGGGGGTGGGCGGAATCCCTAAGGCCCGGATCAGTGAAATCTATGGACCTGAAGCATCCGGCAAGACCACCATCTGCCAGCATATTGTGGCGGAATGCCAGAAAATGGGCGGCACGGCGGCTTTCATCGATATGGAACACGCCCTTGACCCGGTCTATGCTGCCAAATGCGGCGTGAACGTGGATGAACTCCTGATCTCCCAGCCGGATATGGGTGAGCAGGCGTTGGAAATCACCGAGACCCTGGTGCGCTCCGGCGCAGTTGATATCGTTGTGATCGACTCGGTGGCTGCTCTGGTGCCCCGTTCCGAGATCGAAGGGGACATGGGCGACCCCACCATGGGCACCCAGGCGCGGCTGATGTCGCAGGCCATGCGTAAGCTCTCAGGTGCGATCAACCAGACCCGCACGGCGGTAATCTTCACCAACCAGCTCCGCCACAAGATCGGTGTGATGTTTGGAAACCCTGAAACGACAACCGGCGGCAACGCCCTCAAGTTCTATGCTTCCATCCGCCTTGACGTCCGCCGGATCCAATCCATCAAAGTCGGTTCCGAGATCCTCGGCAACCGGGTGCGGGTGAGGGTGGTCAAGAACAAGGTCGCGGCCCCCTTCCGCACGGCGGAATTCGACATTATGTACAACGAGGGCATCTCCAAAATCGGCGACATTCTTGATCTTGGCACGGAACTGGACATCATTGACAAACACGGCTCGTGGTATTCCTACGGCGATGTCCGCCTGGGCCAGGGGCGGGAGAATTCAAAGGAATTCCTCCAGCAAAACGAAGACCTCGCCAAGGAAATCGAAAAGGCCGTTCGGGAACAGTCCGCCGACAAAGGTCTGGGAACCCCCTGGTCAGATGACGAGGATTATGAAGACGATGTTGATGGTGGTGGATTGGAAGACGAAGAATAAATGAGTAAAAACACAAATCTTTAAAATATAGCAAAGAGTCACCTTTCAGTGTTGTTTATCGTTGTTGATCATTGGTTTTCTTGTTCACCTAGACATGGTAACCAGCCCCTAAAATAGTACCAGAAGAAAGTGGAGACTCCAGTAAAATA
>CAZXRL010000229.1:0-2686 GCA_964643275.1 uncultured Candidatus Brevefilum sp. | reverse complement strand
TTTTCCTCTAGTTTTTTCTGATATGAAGATATTAACGTTTATTTGAGACTCAACACCTACATATTTATCGCACCAGCATCAATCCTGATCTTCATCTTTGGGATCTTTCCGGTATTCTTTGCGCTGTTCGTTTCGTTTCACAGATGGCGTATCAAACGCACGGACTTCATCGATTTGCGGAATTATATCAACGCGTTGGGAAATTTGGCTTATGTGATGGTGTTCTTCCTGGGTCTGGGTGCGCTGGCAGGTCTATACCTTCTCATCCGGCGGGTCATCAAAACCGCCAAAGAGCACGGTGACAAGCCCTGGATCGCTATTTTGCCCGGGTTGATCCAGGCGGTGACAGTCTTTGGGTTGTTCAACTGGGCCTACCGGTTACTGCCCGAAGTGCTTGATATTGCGGATAAGCTGCGGGGGATCCAGCAGACTCAGAAAGTCCTGATGCGGTTTCTCGGTGAAGCATGGCGTGCAGAAAGCGTGCTTCCATCCTGGCGGTTCTTTTATATTGCCTTGCTGGCAAGTGTGGTTGTGGGTCTTGTCGTGTGGCGTTTATGGCGGAACCCGCGGAACATGTTTTATCAATCGAATTTCATGATGTCCTTTTTGGCGTTGGGGATTGGGATCGGATTGCTTTACTATACCCAACAGCAGGTTGGGCTGGCTTATGCCACAGCAATGGCCGACGGTGTTGACCCCGGGATCTGGCCACAGTTCATCACAATCAGCAGCGGTGTGATTTTATTGCTCCTTTCCTGGTTGATCTGGCGCAGCGCTGAAAAGGTGCTGTCCGGGAAGGCCTTCTTTGGAAGGATCGCTGCCGCAGCAGTGCTGATGGTTGGCGCGTGGCTGCTGATCGGAGAAATACCCACAATTATTGCAGCTGGGGACAAGAATATGTGGGAAGGGTTGAAGGTTACGGTTTTCTTCTCACTGGGGACAGTCCCCTTCCAGTTGATTATTTCACTGTTCCTGGCGGTCTTGTTGTTTCAGAGTGTACGCGGGTCGAATATCTTCCGCATCATTTTCTTTATCCCGTATGTCACGCCTGCGGTTGCCAGCGCGGTTGTCTTCCAGCAGATGTTCTCCAACCGGCAATCCGCGCCGATCAATATGCTTCTGCGGTTCTTGGGGCTACCGCCGCAGCAGTGGCTTTATGAGCCGGCCGGGATTATTACTTTGATCGGTAACCATTTTGGTGTAACCGTGCCTGCCTGGGCGGCTGGCCCCAGCCTTGCGCTGACGGTCATCATACTGCATTCGATCTGGACCTACGTGGGGTATAACACAGTGATTTATCTGGCTGGATTGGGCAACATCTCGCGTGACCTGTATGATGCAGCCGAGGTCGATGGCGCGAGTAATTGGCAGACTTTCTGGGCGATCACCTTTCCCCTGCTTTCGCCCACAACCTACTTCCTCTCCCTGATTGGCATCATCGGTACCTTCAAAGCCTTCAACACGATTTGGATCCTGCGAAGCAACCTTGCCCTGGGCACCACAGACACGTTCAGCGTGACGATATTCCTTGAATTCTTTGAGAAACTCCGATATGGGTATGCCTCCGCATTAGCCTTTATTTTATTTGCCATTATCCTCGCTCTGTCATTAATTAATAATCGAGTACAAGGTTCAAGAGTGTTCTATGGATAAAAACTCGCAGAACATGATCCAAGAAACCAAACGCGGTCCTTCACGGCTGACTCGCAAGTCGATCCTGATCTATCTGGTGTTGCTTGTCGGGGCTTTTATATCGCTTGTGCCGTTCGTCTGGATGGTGTCAACATCCCTGAAAAGCCTGGGAGAAGCGCTGAGCTCAAGATTTTTTCCTTCAACGCTGCATTTCCAAAATTATGTCACCGCCTGGCAAAAAGCGCTCTTTTCAGAATACTTTGTGAACAGCCTCCTGATCACAACCATCACGCTGGCAGGCGAGATCACCTTCAGCATCCTGGCGGCTTATGCTTTTGCCAGGATGAAATTTCCCGGCCGGGATCTGATTTTTACCATCATGTTAAGCACGATCATGATCCCTGCAATGGTGTTCATCATCCCAAACTTCCTGACGGTGACCTGGCTGGGGAGGATTGGTCCGATCCCGTGGATCAACAACTGGCCTGCTCTGACCATCCCCTTTATGGGGAGCATCTTTTCGATTTTCCTGCTGCGGCAGTTCTTTGCACAGGTGCCTGATGAACTTTTTGATGCCGCCCAGATTGACGGCGCGGGACATTTCAGGTTCCTGATCCAGGTTGTGCTGCCGCTGTCCAAAGCCCCATTGATGGTGATCCTGGTACTGTCCTTCATCGGCACCTGGAATTCATTGGCCTGGCCGATGCTCGTGACCAATACTCCTGACTGGCGGCCGATCTCAGTGGGGTTGATGAACTTTGTGAACGAAGCAGGTCAGGAGATCCACCTGACCATGGCCGGCGCGTTTATTACCATCATCCCGATCCTGATCATATACTTCTTTACACAACGACAGTTTACAGAGAGTATCGCAAGGTCGGGTTTGAAGGGATAGAATTGAATCACTATTTTAAGAGGAGGTGGTTGTTTACTGAGAATATAAACAATGTAACCGTTTCGAGTGAAATATCCATAAACTTGATTGAGGATTAGGAGATAAAAGTATCATGAAGAAAATCAGTATTTTGTTAAGTGTCGTGCTGTTATTTGCTTT
>CAZXRL010000228.1:0-2692 GCA_964643275.1 uncultured Candidatus Brevefilum sp. | reverse complement strand
GCACCCCCGTTCACTGGTTTTCTATTTGACCAGGGGTCATTTTTATGGATTTAGCGAATTTATGACTGTCCCTCAGCTTCGCTAATTATCTTTCCCAGCAGGGCGCCTGCCTCCAGGCTGTCAACCGCGTGGGAAAAGAGAAATCCCTGCATATACTCGCATTCCATCGCCGCAAGTTTGGCGTATTGTTCATCCGTTTCGACGCCCTCTGCAATGACCTTCATCCCCAGATTGTGCGCCAATGACAAAATCGTCTGGACGATTTCCGCACCATTATCCTTGCCCCCCAGGCGGCTGATAAAGCCGCGGTCAATCTTGAGTGTATCAATGGGCAGCGTATGCAGGTAGCTCAGGGATGAATATCCCGTCCCAAAGTCATCAATTTGCACCTGGATCCCCAAATCACGCAATTCAGAAAGCATGGCTGTAATATAATCAGAGTCTTTTATGATCAGACTTTCCGTCAATTCCAATTTCAATAAGCTGGCATCCAGTTTATTCTTGCGCAGAATATTGGAAATCTTTTGGACCAGGTCCGGCTGTTCGCACTGCCGGGTTGATAGATTGACGTTGATGGTCAAGGGTGGGTCATAAGAATACTGTACATTCCAGGCATGAATCTGGTGGCAGGCCTCATCCAAAATCCAGTAACCGAGCGGAATGATGAGGCTGGTTTCTTCCGCGGTTGGGATGAAATCTGCTGGGGGGATGAGGCCTTTGATTGGATGCTGCCAGCGGACCAGGGCCTCGAATCCAACGATACGATGTGAAGCCATATCCAGAATGGGCTGGTAGTGGACGACAAATTGCTGATCTTCCAAAGCTTTCCGGAGATCGGTTTCCAGTTCCATCCGTGACATCACGCGATCAAGCATCGATGGATCAAAAATTTCATAGCGGCCCAGCCCTTTTGCCTTGGCGCGATACATCGCAATATCCGCATCACGCATAACATCGTCCGGTTGCTCGTAGTCTGCGCCGCTCAACACAATACCCATGCTTGTAAAGACAAATACCATGTGGCCATCCAAATCATACGGCATGGCCAGGGTATTTTGGATGCGTTCGGCAACTTGTATGGCATCTGCAGCGTCTTCAATGTCTTCAAGCAGGATGACAAACTCGTCGCCCCCCAAACGGGCGACCGTATCTTCGCCGCGCATGCAGGCTGAAATGCGGCTTGCGCTTTCGACCAGCAGCTTATCGCCAATTATGTGGCCCAGGCTGTCATTCACGATCTTGAAACGGTCCAGGTCAAGGAAGAAGACAGCATACATAAAATTCTTATGGCGCTTGGCGCGTTCCATCGCGTGGCTCAGGCGATCAATAAACAATACCCGGTTTGGCAAATCCGTCAGCGGGTCATGGACCGATGTATAGGCCAGGAGGTCTTCTGTCAGCTTGCGATGTTTGAGTTCGGTTTGCAGATTCTGATTCAATTGCGCCAATTCCAATAGCCGGTCTTTTTCAAGGAAATTGCGGTGTTGAGCAAAGACCAGAATCGTGCTTGAGATGGAGACATTGGAAAGCAGCGCTAATATGACATAAACAAAATCGACAGATGGGAGAATTATGGGAATAAACAGGATGGACAGGAGGTTGAATATGGTGAATAGGGTCGTGTAGCGGATTGTACTTATTGCGCTGCTGATGAGGATCGTCATGGTATTCGAAATTAGAAAAATAAGTAGGCCTTCCACGCTGAAATCATTCGAGATAATAACAAAAAGGATCGGTATGATACACATAGCAATCGGGGAAAGGGTCCCAGCCAACTGGTTATGGTGTGTACGGCTCAGGAAATAAAATATCACCATAGCAATTACTCCGCCGACAAAAACGATAGCGGCATCCGGGGTTAGGGAAAAAAACCGTAAAAAAACCACAGCAATGATCAGGTTAAATGCTGCGGTAAGCAGGCTTGCTGACACCATCCTGGCCTGACGCCGCTCACTGGTTCCGGTAATTGTCGCCACCGGTTCTGTCAGCCTTTGCCATAGACCGCGTTTACCATGACTGGATGGGCCTTTTTTGGATGGGGAAAAGATGTGAGAAAAGAATTTTTTCATGATGAGGTTCCTTAAGTCAAAAGCCAGGTTCAATGCGGCCAAACAATTGATTCAATGATTTCATGTTTAGTGTCTGTGCAAGAATGATGCTTGGATGTTTTCCCCCCGGTCCCGTCAATTGGATTGGGTCAGATTGATAAACAGCAGGCCGAATTTTTCTTTCTGCTCTTTAATGATTATACTTTATGACAGTCTCATAATTTTCTTGTCTGAAATCTCTCCCATGCCCTTTTCACCATTCACCATTCCCCTTTTTCCCCCCAATCCGACTTAAGTCCTTGAATCGCGCGCCGGTTAAGGTTATCCTTCTTACAATCTCAATCCAACCACCGGAGTGATCGCTTTTGATGAAATCAAACTTCTTCCACCACCTCCGCCTGGCGGGCTTCCCCCTTGGCCTGGGGCTGACCAGCGTCCTCGTCAGCGGGACGCTCAACCGAGTGATGATCGTCGAACTGGACATCCCCGCCGTGATCGTCGGCGCGCTCTTCGCCCTGCCGCTGCTCGTCTCCCCCCTGCGCGTCTGGCTGGGGTACCGCTCGGACGCCTACCCCCTCTTTGGGCTGCGGCGGGAGCCTTTCATCGTCCTCGGTTCCCTCGCGGCCGGGCTGGGCGTGATTGGC
>CAZXRL010000227.1:0-2766 GCA_964643275.1 uncultured Candidatus Brevefilum sp. | reverse complement strand
CGTGCGCGACCAGCTGACGGATTTTTATTTCAGCCACCACCTAAGTTTTGAACTGATCGAGGAACTGATCGAGGAAGTATTGAGCGAGCGGGGCATAACCAGCCACGAAGCGCTTTACGAGTTCAACCCCGAGGTCGCACCCCAGGAGTTGCTCTTCAGTCAGGGCATGATGATCGAAAAGCTGCCTCCTGCCGAAAGAGAACCTCTGGAACCCCGCCTGCGTGAAATCAAAGTGGTCCTGATCCGTAACTTGATCAGTGATCAGCTCCGTTATATCAATATCGCGCGCGATTGGTTTACCATCTCTGACCTTGCCGAAGTTCAATTGCACAAAATCGGCCACGGGCGGATCGGCGGCAAGGCCGCCGGGATGCTTCTGGCGTATCGGATCCTCAGAGAAAACCCAAACGAAGAGCTCCGAAAAAACCTCCGCACCCCGGAATCTTATTTCATGGGGTCGGACCTGCTCTACACCTTTATCTCCGTCAATAATTTTAATCATTGGAATAACCAGAAGTACAAGCCGGAAGATGAAATGCGCCGGGATTATCCCAAGATCATCGATGATTTTATCAAAGGGGAGTTCCCACCCAGCATCATTCAAAGGCTTGCGACCCTCCTGACCTCCGTTGGCAGGAAGCCGCTGATCGTGCGTTCTTCAAGCCTCCTGGAGGACAATTTCGGAACAGCCTTTGCCGGAAAATATGAGAGCATTTTCCTCCCCAACCAGGGAGAGCTTGAAGATAATCTCAAAGCACTCACCCAGGCGATTGCCCGGATTTACGCCTCCACCCTCAACCCGAATGCGTTGCTTTACCGGCGCAGCCGCGGCCTGCTGGATTATGATGAGCGGATGGCGGTACTGATCCAAACAGTTGAGGGTAAGCGCTTCGGCGACTATTTTCTGCCCGACGTTTCCGGTGTTGCCTTCAGCCATAACCAGTACCGCTGGTCACCGCAAATCCGTCAGGAAGAAGGCTTTATCCGACTTGTCTGGGGTTTGGGGACCCGCGCTGTAGACCGGGTGGGAAACGACTACCCCAGGCTGGTTGCCCTCAGCCACCCAACCCTGCGCCCCTCCAACACTGCAAAATCCATCCGCCGCTATTCCCAGCAATATGTCGATTTGATTGACCTGAAGGATAACGAACTCAAGACCCTGCCAACCCACGAGGTCTTACGCGGGGATTATCCTCCCTTACGTTACCTTGCCCAGGTGGATCAGGAAGGTTATTTCAGGTCAATCCGCTCAAATCTGGTGGACGCAGACCCTTCACAACTGATCCTGACCTTTGAAGACCTCCTGCGCCGTACGCCCTTCGCAGAACGGATGCGGATTTTACTAAAGACACTGGAGGAAGAATACGAGTCACCGGTTGATGTAGAATTCATCGCCGATGTGGACGAAGACAACGGCAAGCCGGAGATCAGACTTTCAGTTATCCAGTGCCGCCCCCTGAGCTATATGAAAGAGGAAAATGCGGTGGACCTGCCCCGCAACCTCGATCCCGACCAGGTCATCTTTACCTCAAGCATCATGGTTGCCGGCGGTTGGCTGGAAGAGATCAACTTTGTTTTGTTTGTCCCACCTGAGCGATACTTCAACATGCCGACCCAGTCCGCCCGCAACAAGCTGGAACGAGCCATCGGAAAACTCAACGCCGCCCTTAACAATGAAAGTTTCATCTGCGTCGGCCCCGGCCGCTGGGGTACATCCAATCCTGACCTGGGGGTACACGTGGATTACGCCGACATCTTCAACAGTAAAGCGCTGGTCGAGCTTTCCGGCCAGGGGATCGGCCCTGCACCGGAGCCATCTCTGGGCACCCACTTCTTCCAGGACCTGCTGGAGGGACAGATCTTTCCTCTGGCGGCATACATTGGCGAGGACGTCTTTAACCGGGATTTCTTCTACGACACCCCCAACCGGCTGGCAGAATGGATCGAGGTTGAACCCAAAATGTTTGACCAGCTCCGGCTGATCAGGGTAAGTGATTACAAAGCCAACCATCACCTCGAGCTGGTGATGAACGGCATAGAAGGCCGGGCAATCGCCTTTTTGGCCGAATCCCCGCGCGGCCGGGATGGCCGGCTTCAGTAATCTCCCCCACCAATCCCATATCCTTACGGGTGATCCAGATCAAGCGGCAGGAATGCCTTATGCCGATTTAACCGGTACCAGCGCCCATCCAGCGCAAGGACTATCCCATCCCCTCTGACCGCCGCCCAGCGTGCCAGCTCATACGCCAGCAGCCTTCCAAGATCATGTAATTGGCCCGCTTCCAGCGCAATAGTGAAGACCTCCTTTGTTTGAGCCAGGCGGGACCGGACGTCTTCGGATGTCGCCGTAGACAAAGCCTGAGATGTGACCTGAGCGGCGGCTTCGCCCTTCCAGCGATTCACCAGAATGGCACGGATGCCGTCTCCACGGTATTGCACCAGAATATACCGTGGATCCGCAGTATCCGAAATTACAATCCGGAGGCGTTCCAGAGTTGGCCCAATCAGATCAGGATCCAACCCATACTGCGCGCATAATGTTGGATAATTGGATTCAGTGACCGCACCAAGTATCTCCTCCTCAGTGAAGTTTGCTATCGGCCCCCGGTTGAATACATAAATCGCGATTGCCATCAGGTCTCCATAACCAGCCTAATCGGTTCAGACCCGGGTGTCAAGATGTTTCACGTGAAATGTTACGGCAAAGTAGTAATGTCCTATTGGAGGTGAATAGGACATGGCAGAGAACAGGACAATCACTATGAG
>CAZXRL010000226.1:493-2799 GCA_964643275.1 uncultured Candidatus Brevefilum sp. | reverse complement strand
CCCTTGATCAGGATCTCTTTCAGAATGAATTCATGATTTGATCTCTGAGGGAGTTCCTGGGGGATCTGGTTTACTGATTCGCTGGCAGGAATGATGTTCAAATTGAAAATGGAGGTCGGCCTGATCAGACTTTTCGGTGGATAGTTGTTGTGGAATAGATCAACAATGGATCGTTGGACACGGCCCAGGTTAATTCCAAACGCTGTGGTGAGGTTGCCTGCAGGCGCCAAATCCAAAAGCAGGACCTGGTTACCCGATTGCGCCAGGCCAGCACCGAGACAAACTGCTGAGGTGGTTTTTCCGACACCGCCTTTTTGCTGACAAAAGGTGATGACATACGGTGCGGGCCGATCTTTGACCATCAGATCTCTCCCTTTGTATTGTGGATATTAAGATTATACAGGATTCAACCTGCTGCTTCAATTATACAAATGGTGCGGCTAAATTGAGATCCAAAAACCCATTCATGGGAAGAGTAGTGCTGACTGTAAAAAAAAAAGGAGGCTGTCTCGATATGCATCAAGACAGCCTGATTGTGGGATAGTGGTGGTAAATCCGGATTATTTTGTTTTCACTTTGATGGATCGTGGTTTGGCCTCTTCGGCTTTGGGGATGCGAAGGGTCAGAACGCCATTCTCAAGATCCGCATCAACCTTGGCGGGATCAAGCGGGGTCGGAAGGGTGATTGCCCGGTGGAACCTGCCGCTGGGGCGTTCTGCCAGGAGATAATTGGCATTTTCATCGCGATCTGAATCAAGCGTCCCCGAAATCGTGACAATTTCATTCACGATCTGGATATCCAGATTGTCAGGAGTAATGCCGGGAAGCAGAGCTTTGATGGTAAAGGAATCATTGTCTGCCATGACATCGATAGGGAAGGACAGCTTTGTGGTATAGTCCTCGTCCC
This sequence comes from uncultured Candidatus Brevefilum sp., assembly GCA_964643275.1. Lineage (GTDB taxonomy): Bacteria > Chloroflexota > Anaerolineae > Anaerolineales > Anaerolineaceae > Brevifilum. Next base: position 1,892 of record CAZXRL010000226.1, on the reverse strand, counting down.
AATCGCGCAGCATTTCATCGAGCATCCGGTGACGAACAGAACGGCGAACAGGATTGATATAAAGGGTCATTTTTTCCTCCATTTATTCTTGTGATGATTATAAAATCATCATAAGCCCCAATTATTAACACTCTATCGGAGAAAAATTGGAGGTGTATAAGAGTGAATTTTCCATAAGCAAGGTTGGGAAGAGCAGTTGTTCATCTGTAAGTTATAAGAACGGGAAAAGTCATCGTCGTTTCATCGTATAATACATAGTCAATCAGAACAATAGCCTTGATAAGGATTGGGAGCATCCATGGAGGAAATTGCACAAAATGTCTATCTGGAAACCAGCTACCCTGGAGTTGTATTAGGGGCAATGGCCCTGAAGCGCGGCCTGATGATGATCGACGCGCCCTTCAGGATGGAAGACCAGAGAAGCTGGCTCTCGAGTCTGACCCGGCTGAATTGTGGTTCGGATAAATTATTGGTGACACTCGATTCGCATATTGACCGTACCCTCGGAGTCCGCGCTATGGAAGTGGATGTGATCGCGCAGGAAAAGATTGTGGAGATTCTGCGTGACCAGCCCACGTCCGTCAGGGGACAGGATATTGATGCCGGTGCAGATTGGGAACCTTTTGATCTTCCTGCGACCATCCGGTGGGTCCTCCCCCAGATGACCTACACAGATGCCCTCTCCATTTATTGGGATGATGAGCCGGTGAAACTGATTCACCGTGCTGGCGCGCACGTTGCCGGAACCTGGCTGCAATACGATCCGGAAAAAGTCCTATTTGTCGGAGATTCGGTCGTCCTCAACCAGCCGCCGTTTCTTGACTGGTCAGACATTAACTCCTGGATTGAGGAATTGGCAGAGCTGGAATCGGAGAAATACAATGGTTATAAGATCATCAGCGGTCGGAATGGCCTTGTGAGACCGAAATCAATCGAGAAATTTAGAGAGTTCCTAATGCAAATTCAGGAGGTCATTGAGCAGGCGGCTTCAGAAAAGAGTGACGTTGATGTCCTGCTGGATGAGGTGCCGGAATTACTGAAGAAGCTGAAATACACCAAAACCCTGACCCAGCGTTACCATAACCGATTAGCCTGGGGACTGACGCAGTATTACCGTTACCATTACCTCAAATCGGAAGAGGATCAAAAAGGAGAGAACTGATGCAGGCCACAGATTGTGTTCCTTTGGTGGAAGTGACCCGGGGGGAGATTGTAGAGTCCATCCACTTTGGCGCATTTGTCATTGCTGACCCAATGGGACGGATACTGGCTTCCCAGGGAAATTCTGATTTGATGACTTACCCCCGTAGCTCGATGAAACCCTTTCAGGCGCTGCCCTTTATTGAACGCGGAGGGGCGGAGGTCTTCGATTTCACAGAACAGGAAGTTGCTATCATTT
>CAZXRL010000226.1:0-483 GCA_964643275.1 uncultured Candidatus Brevefilum sp. | reverse complement strand
CGCTTCCCACGCCGGGACAGATTTGCATAGAACTGTATTAAAGAAGATGCACGAGAAAATTGGAATCTCGGAGGAAGACCTGGCCTGCGGCGTCCATTGGCCCGGTGATGCGGATACCCGCGACAGGATGAAGGTCGCAGGTGAGAAACCGACCCCCCTCCATCATAATTGCTCCGGAAAACATACCGGTATGCTGGCGCATGCCTGTCTACGAGAACTGGAAAAGAAAGATTACCTTGACCCGCAGCACCCCGTTCAGGTCACGATCAGGGAAACGCTTGGCGAAATGGTGGGGATGATGCCGGATGAAATGCCTCTGGGTTTGGACGGGTGTTCGGCGCCGGTCTATGGCATCCCGTTACTGAATATGGCGCAGGCGGTGGCAAAGCTGGCTGACCCCGCCGGGTTGGAGGATGGACGTGCGGAGGCCTGCCGGAAGATCACTGCGGCCATGATGGCGCATCCTGTGATGGTCGCCGGCCC
>CAZXRL010000225.1:0-2923 GCA_964643275.1 uncultured Candidatus Brevefilum sp. | reverse complement strand
TTATAATTACTCCTCAATCTAAAGCAAAATTCCAATTTTTATGATGTACCGGCGATCTTCTTCATCACAGCCTCTGAGACGGGGGCATAATGGTCAAATTCCATTGTAAATACGCCGCGTCCCTGTGTTGCAGACCGTAACTCAGTCGCATATCCAAACATTTCTGCCAACGGCACCTCTGCATGGATTGCCTGGGCATTCCCGGGGCGGAGGTCCATCCCAAGCACGTTTCCGTGCCGGGAATTGATCTGCCCCAAAACTTCGCCCGTATGATCTTCGGGTGAAACAACTTCCACTTTCATGATCGGTTCAAGTAATACAGGCTTTCCCCTTGGGACGCCTTCACGGATAGCGAAGATTGCGGCCATACGAAAAGCCATATCACTGGAATCGACCTCATGAGATGAGCCGTCAAGCAGTGTAACTTTTAAATCCGTCATCGGATAACCGGAGACAACACCGCTTTCCACAGCCTCCCGGACGCCTTTTTCCACTGATGGGATATATTCCTGGGGAATAGCGCCCCCCCGGATCTTATCTTCAAAAACAAACCCGGACCCGCTTTCCAGGGGCTCAATTCGGAGTACGACATGGCCGTATTGGCCGTGACCACCGGTCTGCTTGACAAACTTATATTCAGCTTCCGGAACAGGTTTGGTGATCGTTTCATGATAAGCAACCCGTGGGTTACCCACATTCGCCTGCACTTTAAACTCGCGCAGCATCCGGTCAACGAGGATATCCAGATGGAGTTCGCCCATCCCGGAAATGATCGTCTGCCCGGTGTCTTCATCAACGCGCACCTTGAACGTGGGGTCTTCCTCGGCTAATTTTTGAAGTGCAATCCCCATCTTGTCCTGGTCTGCTGTTGTTTTGGGTTCAATCGCAACCGAGATCACCGGTTCCGGGAAAGTGATCGTTTCAAGCACAATCGGATTATTGATATCACTCAAGGTATCGCCAGTATAGCTGCTCTTCAAACCGAGGATCGCGCCAATATCACCGGCGTGGATTTCATCCACATCCTCACGGGAATCGGCATACATCCGCAGGAGTCGTCCGACCCGTTCACGTTGTTCCTGGGTGGCGTTTAAATAGTTGCTCCCTTTTTTGACAGTCCCCGAATAAACCCGGATATAGGCCAAACGCCCTACATAAGGATCCGTCACAATCTTGAAGACCAGAGCCGATGCCGGCGCGTCATCGCGCAAAGGTCGGGTTATCTCTTCTTCCGTCTTTGGATGAATTCCCCGAACATCAGGGACATCCAGCGGTGAGGGAAGATAATCTAACACAGCATCCAGCAGGGGTTGCACGCCTTTATTCTTTAATGAAGAACCGCAGAACACTGGAGCGACCCGGTTATCTAGGACACCTTTGCGCAGTGCCGCTTTGAGTTCTTCAATGGTCAATGTCTCACCTTCCAGATACTTCATGGTCAGGTCATCGTCCAGCTCAGCGATCCGCTCAACCAGCTCAGCCCGGCGTTCAGCGACGGTATCAACCAGATCCTCCGGCACAGCGACATATTCAGGCGTACTACCCAACTCATCTTCAAAGATGATGGCCTGCTCGGTCAGCAAGTCCACCACGCCTTTGAATTTATCCTCCGCGCCAATCGGTAATTGCATCGCCAGAGGCACCGCGCCAAGGCGGTCTGCAATTGATTCAAGGGTCTGGTCATAGGAAGCACCAACTCGATCCATCTTATTGGCAAAGCAAATCCGCGGGACATGATAACGATCTGCCTGCCGCCAGACTGTCTCACTCTGAGGTTCCACACCCTGAACGGAATCAAAAACAACAACGCCGCCATCCAACACACGCAAAGACCGCTGGACTTCAGCGGTGAAGTCAATATGGCCTGGGGTATCAATGATGTTGATCTTGTAATCTTTCCAGAATGCCGTTACGGCAGCTGAGACAATCGTAATCCCCCGTTCGCGTTCCTGCACCATCCAGTCGGTGACCGTCGTCCCATCATCAACAGAGCCAATTCGATAAGTGCGGCCGGTATAGAACAGAATCCGCTCAGTCGTCGTCGTTTTACCGGCGTCGATATGCGCGATAATACCGATATTTCGGTATCGCTCCAGCGGGTATTCGTGTCCTTTCATATCAGCCATTAAAGATCATCCAATCGGGCAAGAAAAAAGGGCGGGCTTAGATCCGGAAGTGAGAGAAGGCCCGGTTGGCTTCCGCCATACGGTGAGCTTCCTCGCGCCTGCGATAGGCAGCGCCCTGGTTCGCGGCAGCATCCATCAGCTCGCCAGCCAGTTTTTCCGCAAAGGATTTTCCGGGGCGGGCTCGTGAGGCTGTGATGATCCAGCGCATCGCCAGAGTTTTCCGGCGGCTGGGATCAACTTCCATGGGGACCTGATAGGTTGCGCCACCCACACGTCGCGGCCGCACTTCCATCATGGGAGAAACGTTTTTAAGCGCGGCTTCAAACGTCTCAAGCGGGTCCTTACCGGTGCGTTCTTCGATCAGGTCAAGGGCGTCGTATAACAACCGTGTGGCTGTGCTCTTCTTCCCTTTGATCATGATTCGATTGATCATCTCCTGAACATCCAGTTTCCCATATCGGATATCAGGATCAACCTCTCGTTTTTCTGGTGTATATCTTCGCGCCATACTAGCTCCTTACAAAATCAAAAATTAAAATAGGGCAAAGCATTCAAACTAATCCCAACAAGACCGATTTAATGCTTCGCCCTAACTTAAGTATTCCGACAGAATATTACTTCGGCTTCTTAGCGCCGTATTTCGAGCGGCCGCGCGCGCGGTCCTCAACACCTGTCGAATCTAAGGTACCCCGGACGACATGATAACGAACGCCAGGCAGGTCCCTGACACGGCCGCCCCGCACGAGCACAACCGAGTGCTCCTGGAGCTTGTGGCCTTCACCAGGGATATATTCCGT
>CAZXRL010000224.1:0-2948 GCA_964643275.1 uncultured Candidatus Brevefilum sp. | reverse complement strand
TGAATAAAAAAGCGGAATAATCCGGTAATCAATAGAGCAGGTTTAAGATTGTAACACGCAAAAAAGGGATTGGTGTCGTTATGGATAAGATGGTGGGGAAATATAACCGGAAACCGACCTGTCAGGGTTCTTGCACCAGGTCGGTGAGTCCGTGATTTATTCTTTTTTTCTATGTTGATGTTAACTTTTTCCAAGATAGATGGATAACCTGAAGTCTTATTTATACAGGCTGTGTTTAAAACTGCCGGCTCCAGGTCTTTGGCCAGCGCTCCACGACCACTTTTTTCTGTGTGAAGAACTCGACCGCGTCCTGTGCCTGTCCGTGAAGATCTCCAAAGAAACTGTCTTTCCAGCCGGAAAACGGGAAATTGGCCATCGGGGCGGCAACGCCGATGTTGACACCGATATTGCCTGCCAGAATGTCATGCCTGAACTGCCGCGCCGATGCCCCACTCGCTGTAAAGATACAGGCCATATTGCCGTAGGCGCTCCGATTGGTCCAGGCGATTGCGTCTTCCAGGCTTTCCATGGGCATCATGCCCAGAACCGGTCCGAAGATCTCGGTTTGAGCCAGCTTACCCTCCGCTGGAAGCTCTGCCAGCACGGTGGGCCGGATAAAGTTTCCCTGTTCATATCCGGTGATGGACACACCTCGGCCGTCAACAAACAATTCCGCCCCTTCTTCAATCCCGGCAGCGATCAGGTTTTCGATCCGTGTTTTGCTTTCCGACGAGATAACCGGCCCCATTTGCACTTCTGGATCGAGGCCGTACCCAACAAGGCGGGTTTCAGCAGCTTTCTTCAAGCCGGGCATGAGCCATTCAAGGGTTTCTCCGACAGGAAGGACCAGCGAGGCAGCAAGGCAGCGCTGGCCGGCGCAGCCAAACGCGCTGTCAGCCAGGATCCGCAGGGTTGTCTCAGGTTCCGCATCTGGCATGATCACAACCGGGTTTTTTGCCCCACCCTGACATTGGGCGCGCTTGCCAAGAGCTGTTGCCCGGGCGTAGACGTGTTTTGCCACCGGTGTTGAACCGACGAAGGAAACCGACCGGATGGCTGGGTGATCAATTAACCCTTCGGCGATCTCTCCCCTGCCCTGCAGCATCTGCACCACACCAGGCGGAAAGCCGGCCTTATGGATCAATTCGAAGATCGCTTGCAGTGTCAGGGGCACCCGGTCGGAAGGTTTGACGATCACAGGGTTGCCGCAGGCTAACGCATAAGGCAGGAACCAGAACGCGATCATGGCCGGGAAATTGAAGGGACAGATCACGGCACTGATGCCCACCGGTTGACGGATCATGATTTCATCAATCCCGCTGGCGATATCCTCGGAAAAATATCCCTGACTGAGGGTTGGAATACCGCAGGCGACTTCCACATTCTCCATTGCCCGCGTGAGTTCACCCAGGGATTCGTTGTAAGTCTTCCCGCATTCCTCGGTGATAATGGTCGCGATGGCTTCCTTTTTCTCTCTGAGCAGCGCCAGCAAGCGAAAAAGCGGCTGGATCCGTTCACCTGCGGGTGTATCCCGCCAGGCGGTAAAAGCCTTCATGGCCGATTCAACGGCTTGATTCAGGTCGGCATTTGAAGCGCTCCTGAATTTTGCCAGCACAGCCTGATTGGCGGGATTTAGAACCGGGGCACCCTCCTCACCGCCTGGCTTTTCCCATCCGCCGTTGATGTAATTTCGGATTTCTTGTGCTCCAGTCATTTTTCCTCCCGATCTTCTCTTGCCAGGTTTTTTCTATTGACAATTCCGACAAACCCATTATATAATTAAAAAACGCAACGCAGTTGCGTATAACGCAACATAATAAGAAGTGAGTCCAGATAATATGAGTGAAATACAATCCTTAGCCCGTGGTCTGAAGGTCCTCCTGTTGATGGCGGAAGCGGATCAAGGGTTAGGTGTCACCGAACTTGCAGACCAGTTAGAGGTCAATAAGGCCACCGCATCCCGGATGATTCAAACCCTTCAGAATTATGGATTTGTCGAGCAGGCACCAGATGGCCGCCGGTACCAACTCGGCCCGGTACTGGTCCGATTGAGCCGGGCTTTGATCAACCGGATGCCCTTACGCGAGATGGCCAAACCTTACCTCCACAAACTTGTTGAAACCACTGGCGAATGCGCTCACCTGGCGATATATGCTCAGGGACAGGTGCTGTATATTGACCAGGTCGAATCAGAAGCCACACTGCGGGTTAATGCTGATGTCGGTCACATGGCCCCCCTGCATTGCACTGCGCTTGGGAAGGTCCTGCTTGCATTTGGAGATTATCCTCTGCCGGAAGATCTTGATATGCGGACGGCAGCCACGATCATCACTCAGGAAAAACTGAAAGCCGAACTGGAAAAAATTCGCAGTCAGGGATATGGGATTGATGATGAAGAATACGACCAGGGCGTGCGCTGTATTGCAGTCCCGGTCTTTGATTTTCGAAACAAGATCGTTGGATCCATTGGGATCTCCGGCCCTGCGGCCAGAGTGAGCGTTGAACGGATCGAGAAAATGGCTGCGCTGGTCATCCGGATCGGACAGGACCTTACCGACCGGTTGAAATTTAAAGGATAAGGAAGATTAATGGATCAAGTCGAAAAAACCCGGGAATCCCGTCAGGAACATGCCCGGGCGATCGTTGAAGCGGGCGATTTGAAACCTGTCCTCGATGACTCTCTCTTCAGCCTCGACCAAGCCGGTGATGCTCACCAGCGACCCGCCCATGCCGGCCAGGGTGGCGGCCCCGAGAGCCGTGGTTTCCATGATGCGGGGACGGTCCACCGGTAGATCCAGGATATCGGCCAGGAACTGCAACAGCCAGTTGTTGGCCACCATGCCCCCGTCCACGCGCAGCGACGTGGGGTGCACCCCGTCCTCGGCCATGGCCCGGAAGAGGTCGTGCGTCTGATAGCAAACCGATTCCAAAACCGCCCGGGCAAACTC
>CAZXRL010000223.1:0-2972 GCA_964643275.1 uncultured Candidatus Brevefilum sp. | reverse complement strand
GTGGCACGAAGTGCTGAAGCGAAGCGGAACACCCGAAGGGTGCTGGATGAGGTGGGTATTAGCTTCACTTTCACCTCATCAGTCTGCTTCGCAGACAGCTTCCCCTCAAGGGGAAGCCTTAACAAGAACTCGTTTTTGAGGTTTTGCTGGGTTATCAGTGATAATTCTGATACACCCATTCCTCACAATAACCAAGTGGTGCATCCATGACAAGGCCATTGCAAATCCTTATGTTTCAGTCTTTACTGTGGTAGAGTGCAAAAGATTGAATAATGACTTTACGATAGTGCTCCCTAAATGAAGGCTGTGCCCCAATTATTTAGAAAACCAGTTCTCGTCGCGTATAATGAATGTAACGGAAACCGGATAAATTACATCTGATTAATAAAAACTAAAAATTTTGATAACGGAGGAATGATGAAATATCGACATTTGGGCAAAGCAGGCGTGAAGGTCTCCGAACTTTCATTGGGCGCCTGGGTCACCTATGGCAATCAGTTCGGTGTGGAAGAAGCCAAAGAGATCATGGCCGCGGCGTATGACGCGGGCGTGAACTTCTTTGATAATGCGGAAGCCTACGCCGGCGGACAGGCGGAGCTTATCATGGGCAAAGCGCTCAAGGAGCTCGGCTGGCCGCGTAAGGATTATCTGATTTCGACCAAGATCTTCTGGGGCGGCGACGGGCCGAACGACCGCGGCCTTTCTTACAAACATATCGTTGAGGGTGTGAATCATTCGCTCGAGCGGCTGCAACTGGAATATGTGGACCTGGTTTTTGCTCACCGGCCAGATCCTGAAACCCCGATTGAAGAGACAGTGTTTGCTTTCAATCAGGTGATCCGCGAGGGCAAGGCATTTTACTGGGGCACATCAGAGTGGTCTGCCGCAGAGATCATGCGTGCAACGGATTTTGCCAGGCGCAACAGCCTGCGGCCGCCATCCATGGAACAGCCTCAATACAACCTGTTCCACCGCAAGCGGTTTGAGGAGGAATACGCGCCTTTATATAAAGAACTGGGATATGGCACCACCATCTGGAGCCCGCTCTATGGCGGTATCCTGACCGGGAAATACAATGATGGTCAGATCCCCAAGGGAAGCCGCGCTGATCTGAAGGACTTTGAGTGGATGAAAAAACGCGCTCAGAATGAAGCGAAGATCGCTGTTGCGCGGCAGTTGGCGGAGGTCGCTGACGATCTCGGTGTTTCTATGGCGCAGATGTCTCTCGCCTGGCTGCTCAAGAATCCCAATGTCAGCACGATCATCACCGGCGCCAGCAGAGTCTCGCAAGTGGAAGAAAACATGAAGGCGGTCGAGATCAAAGATAAATTGACCGACGATGTCATGGACCGCATCAGCGAGATTGTCAAAGACATCGAAGATTGAGAGCTTGCAACCTTTTCACAAATTACGCCCTCGGAATCAGCAATCTCCGGGGGTTTTTTATATTATCACCGGCAGCTTTTATTTCAGCCTCTTTCCGGTTAAAATAATAAAGCGCAGCTGAATTCAATAGAAAAAAGGATAGCTCATGCCTCCTGTTTTATATCTCCTTGACGGCCACGGTCTTGCCTACCGTGCCTATTATGCCCTTACCGCTGGCGGAACCCGGGCGAATGCTTTCCAGACCAGCAGCGGTGAACCCACTGCGGGGGTTTACGGTTTCACCAGCATCCTCATGAGGATCTTTGAACAGGAGCAGCCGGATTACCTTGCCGTTGTTTTTGACAAGGGGAAAACATTCCGCCATGAAATGTATGAAGACTATAAGGGCACCCGCGCTAAAATGCCTGATGACCTGCGCTCGCAGGTGGAACGGATGCGGGAGATTGTGGACGCCTTCAATATCCCGCGCCTGGAACGGGAGAATTACGAGGCGGATGACGTCCTGGGCAGCGTTGCGCGCTGGGCAGCGGAGGAGAAGGGGCTTGCCGTGAAGATCATCACGGGCGATAAGGACCTGCTCCAGCTTGTCACCGACCGCGTGATCGTCAACCTTGCCGGCAGCAAGCTTTCCGATGCCAAAGACTACTTCCCTGAAGATGTCAGAGAAAAACTGGGGGTGCTGCCTGAAAAGGTCGTGGATTTCAAAGCCCTCTGCGGTGATACATCCGATAATATCCCTGGCGTGAAGGGGATAGGTGAAAAGACGGCAACCCAGTTGCTGGAGGAATTCGGTTCGCTGGACGGGATCTTTGAGCACCTTGACCAGATCAGCGGTCGGGCCAAGACTGCTCTGGAGGGCAGCAAAGAGGTCGCGTACCTGAGTCAGAGGCTCTCCAAGATCGTTACAGATCTGGATATTGAGCTTGATCTGGATCAGGCAAGGATCGACCGTTTCAACCCGCACGCTGTGGAAGACCTGTTCCGCGAGCTTGAATTCCGCAACCTGATGAAGGAACTCAACCATCTGGTCGGCAAGATGCAGCCGGTGGTGTCTCAAGGCGAACAGATGGATCTTTTTAACGCTACGGAAAAAACAAAAAATCCACCTGAATCCTCAGGAAAGATCAGGACCACCCTGGTGGATACCCCGGACGCGTTAGCCGAGATGGTCAAAACGCTCAATGAGACGGAGATGATCGCCTTTGATACGGAGACGACGGACACGGACGTGATGCGGGCCAGGCTGGTTGGCATATCCCTGGCGGTTCAATCCGATCATGGATATTACATCCCCATCGGTCACCAGTCCGGCCAGCAGTTGGGTTTGGAAGAGGTATTCAAAGCACTTGAGGGGCCAATGACGGACCCTGAGATTGGCAAAGCGGGGCACAATTTAAAATATGATTATCTGATCCTCAAGCGTGCCGGGCTGATCGTCTCTCCCCTGAGTTTTGATACCATGATTGCAGAGTGGCTGATCAATCCGGCCTCACGGAACCTGGGACTGAAAAATCTGGCCTGGGTTCGGCTGGGTTATGAGATGACCCATATTGAAGAATTGATTGGCAAGGGCAGGAGTCAGAAGA
>CAZXRL010000222.1:0-3031 GCA_964643275.1 uncultured Candidatus Brevefilum sp. | reverse complement strand
TTGCATACGAATGATTTTATCCCTTCATTCGTTGCACTAAATTCTTGACGCCTCATATGAAAATTACCAATATCTTTGGTATAGTGTTCACTCGTTAAGCGACTAAGTGAATTGTTGAAATATAGGCATATAATAACCGAATTCAGGGATTATTGATATTCTGCGAAATAATGTAATGAACTCGAAAAGGGCAAATGGCAAAAACGGGACGGCCTGTTCAATTGTTTCATTCACTTTTAACCCACCAGAGACGCCTATAAAGACGTCTCTGGTTTCTTACTGGCCTGAGATTTTCCGGGGATAGGGTCCATCAGCGGCCATTCAGGGTAGGAAAATGACTTGGGCTAACCATAAGCTTCGTCATATTCTTTCATCAATTGTTCTGTCCCGCTCACACCAAACCGTGTTACACCAAGTTCGATCACTTCAAGCGCATCCTGCAGCCTGCGGACGCCCTGGGCAGCCTTCACCTCAACGCTGTCGCTGACGCTCTTGCGCATCAGTTTCAGAATGTCTAAAGTATACCCTACAGTTTCGCCAAAATCATTCTTATAGGGCGAAGTTGCAAACCCTGTGCTTGTCTTCACAAAATCGCCGCCGGCTGATTCAATAATCTGGCAGGCCTTGACAATCAGGTCCATGTCCTTATAGTAACCGGTTTCGAGGATCACCTTGACCGTGCGGCCCTGCGCGGCTTCCACCACTGCTGCGATGTCGTCCTGGACGAACTGGTATTCACCGCCGAACAACGCGCCTAAATTAAGTACCATATCGATCTCTTCTGCACCATCATCGATCGCCTGCCGTGTGGCAAAGACCTTTGTTTCAGTTGTTGCATATCCCATCGGGAAGCAGATCACGGGGTTCACCTTCACACCGCTGCCTTTTAAAACCTCGGCCGTCAACCTCGTATAGCATTGTTTGATCGTCGCAGCCGCAACCTGTTCGCGCATTGCAACTTCAAGGCCTTTTAGTGTGTCCTCTTTGGTTAATGCAGGTTTGAGCAATGAATGATCTATCATCTTTGATAGTTCAAGTCGGGTCAGGGGGGCTTTTGTCATTATTTTGTCTCCTTTTCATAAGATATCGTCTCTAGATGGATTTATTCAGCTTGATGAATTAACACATATTATCATTATTCCATCTTTTCTGTTATAATATGTTATATATTGTTATAAAAGGATAACATGCTCATCCAACTTGAACGACAGAACCAGTTATTACAGTGGCTGCAACACCGGGGTTTTCTCTCAGCAGCGGAGGTCGCGAGCCATTTTGGGGTCTCCCAGATGACGGTCTGGCGGGATATTGAAACCCTGGAAGCGCAAGGGCTTGTCAAACGCGTTCATGGCGGGCTCGCTGTTCCGGATTGGGAACTGGGAGGTGAGGTGGGACCGGAGGGCATCACCCCCGGATCTGGGCCAGTCTATAAGTTTCCAGTCGGGCTCAATGACCCCCGCCGGATTGCCCTGGGGAAATATGTTGCTCGTGAGATTGTCCGGGCTGGTGATGATTTGATCCTTGAGGGGGGCAGCACGGTGGCCTGTGTAATACCTTATCTTGAGGTCTCAAATATCACTGCCATCACCAACGGCCTCAATACTCTGGCAATGGCTCAGGTCTATGATACCATTCAGACAGTCCTCTGCTGCGGAGGTGTACTCAACCAGCCCAACGCAATTTTCATCGGCCCGCAGGCTGAGAACTTTTTTCACTCTTACCGGGTTGATCGGGCACTGATCAGCGCGGCGGGGCTGACACTCAAGGATGGCCTGGTTGATCCCTCGCCGATCTACGACAGTATGAAGCGTGTGATGTGCCGCAGCGCTCGGGAGCATATCGCCATACTCGATTCAACCAAAATTGGCAAAGGTGCACTTTCACGGGTGATGGGGTTGAGCGAAATTGATATCCTTGTCACCAACAGTGACGCTGACCCGGACATCATTCAAATTTTGAAAGATCAGGGCGTTGATGTGCGTCTGGTCAGCCCATAATATGCAAAGGCAGGAAAATTTTCAATGACGGACCTTTATCCTCTGCGTTTCACACCGGTATATAAGAACTATCTCTGGGGCGGTCGCGCTCTTCAGGAATTTGGACGCATATTTCCTGATCAACAGAACATTGCTGAATCCTGGGAGATCGCCGCGCATCCGGATGGGATGACCGTTGTTGCCAATGGATCCTATGCGGGACTCACCCTTCAGGAACTCCTCAACCGTCTCGGTGAAGCTCTGGTCGGAACCCGCAATCAGTGGGCGCTGGAACGTGGTAAGTTTCCCCTGCTTGTCAAGCTGCTGGATGCGGAACGCAAACTCTCCGTTCAGGTGCATCCCGATGATGCTTATGCCCTTCGGAATGAAGGCAATGAACTGGGTAAGAGTGAGATGTGGGTTGTCCTCAAAGCCCAGCCAGATGCTGCCATCATTTACGGTCTTTCAAAAGAAGCTACTCCCTCAGATTTGCGCCGGGCGTTAGAATCCGGAAAGCTGGAGCCTTACCTTCAGCGAATCAACGTCAAAGCGGGCGATCATATTTGTGTCCCTGCCGGCACTCTCCACGCAATCCTCGAGGGATTGGTCATCGCTGAGATCCAGCAAAACTCCAACACCACCTATCGGGTCTATGACTGGAACAGGGTGGGGGATGACGGAAAACCCCGTGCCTTGCACGTTGATCAGGCGCTGGACGTGATCAACTATGACCAGATCGGCTTTTCTCTTCCTGAACCACGCCTGCTTGAGCATAACGACCGCTGGGTCCGTGAGCGCCTTTGCCAGAACGACTACTTCACCACAGAGCGGTTCCGGATGAAGGCCGGCGCACGCTATCATGGGCAATGTGACGGTTCCACCCTCGAAATCTGGGGGCTCCTAACCGGTGAGGTCACGCTGGCCGGTTTGCCCCTCACCGGGGTCCAGTTTGTCCTCCTGCCTGCGGGTTTGGGGGCTTTCACGCTGACTGTCCCGGTCGACTCGACGCTCCTCCGCACTTATGTCGCTGAGTAATTATTGACTCCGGTTATAAT
>CAZXRL010000221.1:0-3067 GCA_964643275.1 uncultured Candidatus Brevefilum sp. | reverse complement strand
ACCAATCACATGCAGCCCCCCTAATTCACGGACGCGTTTCATTTCTTCCATATAGGTGAAGAAAGCCGCAACATCTTCGGCATGTTCCCCATAGGCATCTTCCGGGATTTCCTTTAATAACTGCAGCCGGTCCTCCATGCGCAGATTATAGGGGTCCTCCACGCCTGCCTCCGCCAGAATGAGGTTAATATTAGCCAGTCTCTCCTCAGGAAGTTCACCGCCGAGCTTGATATCCACACCCCGGCCAGCCATATTGGTCGCAATTGTGACCGCGCCGAATGCGCCAGCATCCGCAATGATCTTCGATTCCTCGGTATGCTTCCGGGCATTCAACACCTGATGCGGTACGCCGGATTTGATCACGCCATCAAGCCTGTCCCAATCTACAGGATCCAGGTTGAAGACCTCCAATAAACCTTGGCGGTTTTCCTCGTCAAGCGGGCTCAGAGACGTCAACCCAAACTCGCGCCCCAAACGGCGCAGTTCTACGCTCCGGAGCTGGTCCAAAGGCTGGTGGAGCTGGTTCAGTTCCGGTATGGACATCAGATCGCGGTCTTCAAGATGATGATGCTTTATGTAGGCATATCGCACCAGATAGACCTCAGCCAGCCGGCGCACATTGGACGCATTCAAACGTTCAGACAAAAGCTCCGAGTTTTCGACCGATGAGGTGCCGACCAGCTGCGGCCGGCCAAGCACATGATAGGTCATAATTTCCTTGACAATCGCCCTGAGTTTGGCTTCCTCTGACCGGTAAACAACATCGGGATAATCTTTCCTGTTCCAGAAAACGGGCTGTCTGTCCTCATCTTCAGGCTCATAATAATAAGTGTACTTATAGCCATACTCGTCCCGATCCTCAGCCTTATTCAAATCCGGCTGCCCCCCCATCACGCGGTATTCGAGGTGCGTGGGGATCGGCAGGACATCCAGTGTGTAGATCTTGAAGAATTCTTCCGCTTCCGTCAGTGCAGTGCCTGTCATCCCGGCCAGCTTCTGATACATCCGGAAATAATTCTGGATGGTGATGGTGGCATAGGTCACATTTTCAGCTTGAACTTTGACGTTCTCTTTGGCTTCCACAGCCTGGTGCAGGCCATCCGACCAGCGGCGGCCCGGCATCAGCCGCCCGGTGAACTCGTCTACGATGACAACTTCGTTATTCTGGACGATGTAATCCTTGTTACGGTGGAAGAGGAATTGCGCCCGCAGCGCTTGCTCAAGGAAACCCAGCAAACGTGCCTGTTCCGGTGTGATATCCTCCGGACGTTCAGGGTCCCGCAGCGGCTGTCCCAGCAGCTCCTCCACGTGCGCCAGGCCGATCTCGGAGAGCGTGACCGTGCGGTCCTTTTCGCTCACCTCGTAATCTTCCGGCAGGAGTTGTTTGACGATCTGGGCCATGCGGATGTACCATTCCGAATCCTCATGCGAGGGGCCGGAGATAATCAGCGGCGTCCGGGCTTCATCAATCAGAATATTATCAACCTCATCAATAATCGCGTAATGATGTCCCCGCTGGACTTTAGCTTCCTTTTGCCGGGCGAGGTTGTCCCTTAGATAATCAAAGCCAAATTCGTTATTGGTGCCATAGGTGATATCCGCCTGATAGGCAAGATTGCGGTCAACTGTTTTTAGCTGGTCCTGCTCTTCAATTGGGGATCGCTCGGAAGGATCATAAAGGAACGCCTTGCGGCCGTGTTCCGTCCGGGCAGCCATCTGCAGGATTCCGACCGACAAACCCAGGAAGCGATAGATCTTCCCCATCCAACGTCCATCCCGGCGGGCCAGATAATCGTTGACGGTCACGAGGTGCGCGCCTTTGCCTTCCAACGCATTCAAATACAGCGGCAGTGTGGCGGCAAGGGTCTTGCCCTCCCCCGTCTTCATCTCGGCAATTTCCCCGCGATGGAGCGTGATCCCCGTGATCAACTGGACGTCATAATGGCGCTGGCTCAGGGTGCGTTTGCTGACTTCGCGTACAGTTGCAAACGCCTCAACCAGCAGATCATCGAGGGTTTCTCCCGCTCCCAGCCGCCGTTTGAATTCGGCCGTCTTGGCAGCCAAAGCCTGATCGCTCAGCGCTTCATACTCGCCTTCAAGGGCATTGATCTGGTCAACGATCTCACTCAAGGATTCAATTTTTCGCTGGTGGGGGTCGCCACCAAAAATCTGCCCGATCTTTTTAAACATAAATCAACTCACCTTGCTCAGAAAACTGGCTATTCATTTTAGGACTATCGCAAAGTCATTCGTTTTAGTTAATAATTTTTACTCTTTGGAATCTACCCTTCCTACCCTGCGGGTATGGGGTTTGATGATTCACGATCAACTTCAGATTAGTCTTTCATTCGACTTTACGATTGCTCTGCTATTCCTTCTCACTGACCTGTGATTATAGCATACCGGTCAGATGCCGATTCCTGATTATATTGGCTAAAAGTGGCTTAATCATACCTGGAGGAGGTTTGATTTATATTAACCTTCCCCCTCCTCAGGGTTCCATCCAGGATCGAAGGTTCCACAAAAAAATCCCGGAGGATGATTCTCCGGGATTGAGGTGACAAAGAGGGTGTTTAAGGAATTGGACAGCCTTCCAGCATATTGAACGTGATTGCGCACCACCAGGAAGCCGGCATAAACCAGAGCGTTATTGCGATTACGCAGGCAAGGACCACAATTGCAATGATCAGAATGATCAGCCACGCTGGAAAACCTTTCTTTTTCGGCGCTGGTGCAGGCTGGCGCAGAGAAGGTTCAACCGGCGGCTGGTAGGGCTGCTGGTAAGCGGCCGGTTCAGGCGTACGCTGATAACTCGGAGGGGAGGGCTGGGGGCGGGGTGCCGGTTGTTCGGTGAAGGCAGCCTGAGAAGCAACCACCGTAGCGTCCGGGTCGTAGCTTGACTTCTCAAACACCAGCACGATATTCTCACCGAAGGTGATCACATCGCCCGGTCGAAGCTGTTGAGGGCTGGCGATCCGCTGGCCATTAAGAAATGTGCCGTTTGTCGAACCCAGATCCTCCAAAAGGAGATCGGAAGAGCACACGTCTGAACTCCAGTCACGCGCTA
>CAZXRL010000220.1:0-3102 GCA_964643275.1 uncultured Candidatus Brevefilum sp. | reverse complement strand
AAAATAGAACACATATTCGGTATCAAGAAATAATAATAATTAAGGAAGTGACCCAATGCCATTCGAACTGAACGCCCCTTATCAACCCACCGGTGACCAGCCCAAGGCCATCGCTGAAATCCTGGAAGGGATCCGGAAGGGCTATCAGCATCAGGTGCTCCTGGGCGCGACGGGCACCGGCAAGACCTTTACGGTTGCCAATATCATCCAGGAAATTCAGCTCCCGACACTGGTGATGGCGCATAACAAGACCCTGGCCGCCCAGCTCTATGCGGAGTTCAAGGAATTCTTCCCCAAAAACTCGGTGGAATATTTTGTGTCCTATTACGATTACTACCAGCCTGAGGCTTATGTCCCCCAGCGGGACCTCTACATCGAGAAGGAAACCGACATCAACGAGGAGATTGACCGGCTGCGGCTGGCGGCGACCACAGCGTTGATGTCCCGCAAGGACGTGATCATCGTGGCGTCGGTCTCGGCAATCTACGGCCTGGGCGACCCGGAAGCCTACCGGGGGATCACCATCCGGCTGGAGGTGGGCGAGATCCACCGGCGCAACGCGCTCCTGCGCCGGCTGGTGGAAAGCCAGTATTCGCGTAATGATTTCGAGCTCAAGCCGGGCGTGTTCCGTGTGCGGGGCGATACCCTCGAAGTGCTCCCCGCGTATGATGACACCCGGGCGTTCCGGATCAGCTTCTTCGGTGACGAGGTGGAACAGATCATCACCGTCAACCCGTTGACGGGCGAGGTCTTCGAGACACTGGATGCGGTGGAGATCTATCCCGCCAAGCACTATATCACCGAGGAAGAGCGGATGGCGCAGGCCCTCGATAATATTGAAGCGGAATTGGAAGAACGGCTGGCTGAACTGCGGGAGAAGGAACTGCTGCTCGAGGCGCAGCGGCTGGAACAGCGGACGCGTTTTGATCTGGAAATGCTGCGGGAGGTGGGCTATTGCTCGGGGATTGAGAACTATTCCCGCCATATCGACGGCCGGCCGGCTGGCTCGGCGCCCTGGACGCTGATTGACTTCCTGCCGAAGGATTACCTGCTTGTGCTGGACGAGTCCCATATGATGGTGCCGCAGATCCGGGGCATGTATAACGGCGATCAGGCCCGCAAGAACGTGCTGGTGGATTACGGCTTCCGGCTGCCTTCCGCGATGGACAACCGGCCGCTGAAGTTTGAAGAATTTGAGCAGCAGATGGGCATCACGCTCTACACCTCGGCCACGCCGGCGGCCTATGAGCTTCAAAAGGCGGACCAGGTGGTGGAACAGATCATCCGCCCGACAGGCCTGGTGGACCCGGAGGTCATCGTGCGCCCCACCGAGGGACAGGTGGACGACCTGGTGGGCGAGATCAACGCCCGGGTGGAACGGAGGGAGCGGGTGCTGGTGACGACGCTGACCAAGCGGATGGCGGAAGACCTTTCGGATTACCTGCTGGAACTTGGGCTGAAGGTGCATTATCTGCACTCCGAGGTGGAGACGCTGGAACGGATCGGGATCCTGCGCGACCTGCGGCTGGGCGTGTTTGACGTGGTGGTCGGCATCAACCTGCTGCGGGAGGGGCTGGACCTGCCGGAGGTGTCGCTGGTGGCGATCCTGGACGCGGACAAGCAGGGGTTCCTGCGGTCTGGGACGGCGCTGGTGCAGACAATCGGGCGGGCAGCGCGGCACCTGAACGGGCAGGTGATCATGTATGGCGACCAGATCACGGATGCGATGCGGTTTGCGATTGATGAGACAGACCGCCGGCGGGCGATCCAGGTGGCGTATAACGAGGAGCATCATATCGTGCCCGCCAGCGTGGTCAAGTCCGTGCGTGACCTGACGGACCGGCTGGCGCGGGACGCGGGGGTGGAACCGGGCGAGGAACTGCGCGGCAGGGCGGGCAGGCTGGAGCAGAAGGAATTGCTGCGCATGATCGGGGAACTGGAGAACCAGATGAAGGCTGCCGCGAAGGAACTGGAATTTGAGCGGGCGGCGATGCTGCGGGATCAGGTCTATGAGCTGCGGACGATGCTGGCGGAGGAATCCGACCTGCCGCCGTGGAAGAAGGTGCAGATCTTGACGGGGGAGGGGTGAGGGTGAGAATTATGGAAATAAACCAACAGGAAAAGAAAATTTGGGATGAGGCGAAAATTCAAAATTTTATTGATAATGAAATTCAAGAGCATCTGACTTTAGACTATAAGTCTACTGATGCGATAAGTAAAGATCAAAGAAGTAAAGACGAAATTACTAAAGATGTATCAGCGTTTGCCAATTCAGCAGGAGGGATAATAATTTATGGAGTAAAGGAATTTGATGAAATTGAAAGAAGACATTTACCAGAAATAATTACACCAATCAATTGTTCACTTTTTCCAAAAGAATGGCTGGAGCAGGTAATTAATAATATCCGACCTCGGATAGAAGGGATTATCATATATCCAGTACATTTGCAATCAGGCGAAAATGATGTCATTTATGTCGTAGATATTCCCCAAAGTAAGACCGCCCATCAAGCCAGAGACTTACGTTATTATAAAAGATATAATTTCCAGTCAATCCCTATGAATGATTATGAAATCAGAGATATTATGGGGAGAAGGAAGGAACCAGAAGTTCAACTTGAGTTCTGTATTCTTCGATCTCGTGAAGTATACACGCAAGGAATTATTCCTCAAGCAAAAAAAACACGCCTAGTTTACAAATTGAGTGTTATTGCGAGAAATGTTGGAATGGTTTATGCGAATTATATCAACTGTTTCATAATAATTCCTTCAGCTATTCTTGATAGGGAATACATGAGCATAATAGGAGATGATATCAGTAATGGAAGAGAAGATTCTGAATTCTCGGCCGATAATACTAAACGGGATTATTTGGGTTCAAGTGGGAGCCCAATGCTTTCTATAGATAAATATGGCCCTTCCCGATATGTACCAATACTACCTGGTTTATCAAAAGAATTGACAACGATTCAGTTGCATCCTCAATTTCCGCTAATTGATAAAGAAAATGTTGAAATTTTATGGAGTCTTTATGCTGATAATGCTCAACCAAGGAATGGGAAAATCCTAGTATCTGATATTAAAACAAATTGCGAGAGGAAT
>CAZXRL010000219.1:0-3135 GCA_964643275.1 uncultured Candidatus Brevefilum sp. | reverse complement strand
TGTCATCTTCCTATCACTCTTCAGTTGTTAAGGTTCTATCTCTCAAAGCGAGAGCTTGATTCTACCCAGCCTCGCGAACCCTGTCAAGAAGCAATCTCAAGGCTATTTTTCAGACAAAAGCGCCGATGTCTTCTTTTCAACACCGGCCGCCTGATCGTTGTGCCTTTATGCAACTCGCTGGAGTTTTCGCTCGCGCTCTGCGTCTTCTGTTTTCAAGGATCTGTCTGTTTCCAGGCAAGATCATTTGCCCCATTCAAGGGGACTATTATCTTACTATACTCACCCCATGATGTCAAGCAGATTTCGAAGGTTTTATACTTCTCATATATTTGACCCAACCGGGGCGCATCAAAGACGCTGGGTAGTATTCTTTTGTAAAGGATCCGCCTGTGTTCAGGCAAGATCTGTGCTTCAAGCACGAAGAAGGATTATACCGAATCCTAACCACCTGTCAAGGGATTAAACCTTAAGAAATGCCTTATTCCTGCAGGTTCTCCAGGGCGGCATCCATATCACATTCCGCCAACCATGACTGCATCGTGAGGTGGGTCAAATCAAGCTGGATAGGCGTGATTGATATAAAGCCCGCCGACAGCGCGCCATAGTCGGTCCCCGGTTCCTCAACCCCTGTTGGTGCGTCACCACCGATCCAGTAATACGGTTTGCCGCGCGGATCCAGCCTGCGCACCAATTCATCCCGGTAGATCCGCAACCCCTGCCGAGTCAGACGAAAACCCTTCATCTCCTCCAGCGGGCCGTAAGGTACATTGACATTCAAAACGGTATCTTCGGGCAAACCCTTCTGCACCCAAAGCCAGGCAATAATCCTGCGGGCGGCTTCTGCTGCATGCTGATATTCAACCGGCCCTGTCAGATCCTCCGGCCGGTCAATGGATACGGCAATCCCAGGGATTCCCCAGATCGCGGCCTCCATCGCCGCCGTGACCGTTCCCGAATAGGTCACATCATGACCGATATTGGCATTGGGGTTGATGCCCGAGACGACCATGTCAATCTTCTCCGGGATAAAACCCAGTTGCGCCAAGGCCACGCAATCGGAGGGCGCACCATCACTCTGCCAGGCGGAGCTGCCATCTGCCAGCTCGGTTTCCGAGACACGCAAGGGCCGGTGCAGGGTCTTCACATGCCCTGACGCGGACCAGTTCCGGTCAGGCGCAAGGACCGTGACCTTATCAGTAAGTTTTCTGACAGCCTGGGTCAGCGCAAACAGACCCGGTGCATGCACCCCGTCATCGTTGGTCACTAAGATATGCATATTTTTTCCTCTTTGTTCTGATCAGTGCCGCTTACGGCTTTTCTTTTTCTGATGCTTCTGCCCATCACCCGAATCCAATTGGGCAGCATTTTGAGCCGCTTCCTGGAGCTTCTTCAGGTCTTCACCGCTCACCAGGCGCGCCTTGAACATCTGGCTGATCACACCAGCACGGATATCCGACAGCAGCTCCGAGAACATCTCGCTCGCCCGGCCTTTATATTGCACAAGCGGATCCCGCTGACCATAGGCCTCCATCCTGACAGAGACTCGCAGCGCTTCTACCTGGGTGAGATATTCCACCCAGAGCTCCGAAATCTTTGACAGCAGCAATTCCCGGTAGAGCCGGTTCTGAGCAGCCTGGCCCAGGATTTCAATCACCTGATCACGATCATCCTGGGATAACTGCTGCAAAGGGACCCCTTTGATCTGAGCAACCCGGTCTTCACCCAGCCCATTCTTAATCCGCTGCAGTTGGCTAGTGGGGAGTGCACCCAGGGTCTGCCCGGCTTGCTCAAGCCGCGCCAGCTCTGCCCCACCCCAGATCGTGCAGAACTTATCCTGCGCTTCCTCCAGATGATGCAGGACATCTTTCTGGATATCTTCCACCGTTCGCTCTTCAAGTAGCTGGGCAGCGCTAAAGACATAGGTCAGCCTCCGGACAGTCTTCCTCATCCGGCGGTGTGACTTTTCATCAAAGGTGATCACCTGCCCCTGCGTGATCATTACCAGGATTCGCATCAATGCGCCGGGATCATCAACAGCCGCTGTCAGCATTTCCTGGTTGGCATCCAGATCGCGCGCAATCTCACCGCTTTCACCCAGGATATGCTCAGCCCGACGCTGCAAAGTTTCATCCACCTTGCTCATCAGGATTTCTCGAATGCGGTCCCAGGTTTCATCCATCAAATCTGATGCCTTGAGGTTCCAGTTATCACCAAGCCGCTGTTCAAAGGTCAGGATCAGGCGGCGGATAAATATCTGCTTCAGCGTCCCACTGATCTGAGCTTTAACATCGTCAACGGCATGCCGGGAGCCTTCAACCAATCCCGTCAGGACTTGATCCGACAACCGGAGAGGCACATGCACCAGGCTGGATAATTCCGTAGGGATGTCTCTGGTCTGGACTGGTTCTTCATACCCCAACCCCTCCACGAAGGTATCCAGTGCATCCAACCGCTCAGCAAATTGAGTTTCAAACCCCATCTCCGACCGCTGGACCAACACCTCCGCCCAACCCCGCAGGTGATCGTGCCAGGCATCCAGCGCGTTCCCAGCAAGTCTGAGGAGTTTCGCTTTAAGGTCCTCGGTATTGGTCAGCTCACCCAGCGAATCCATCACCAGCTTCAAGGTGTATGAGGGATGGGAAACGCCTTCCCGATCTATGGGCGGCTGCGTATCTTCCAGATAGGCCAGCAGTTTCCACGGACCTTCCTCGTCCTGCAATCCTTCCTCAACCCGCTTTCCAATTTCCATTCGCAGCATATCGGTGACATCTTCGCGTAGGTCTTCTTTGTCAAAGACCCTGTCCCGCTGTTCGTAGATCCTTTCGCGCTGGGAATTGAGGACATCGTCATATTCCAGAAGGTGCTCCCGGACGTCGAAATTAGCACCTTCCACCCGTGTCTGGGAGGATTCGACCAGCCGACCGATGAGGCCGCTTTCAATGGGGACGTCCTCATCAATGTTCAACCTGAAAAGCAACGCTTCCACCTGGCCGCCGCCAAAAAGGCGCATCAGGTCATCTTCCAGCGAGAGGTAGAATCGCGAGGACCCCGGATCGCCCTGGCGGGCAGCGCGGCCGCGCAACTGGTTGTCAATCCGGCGGGCTTCATGCCGCTCCGAACCAATCACATGCAACC
>CAZXRL010000218.1:0-3200 GCA_964643275.1 uncultured Candidatus Brevefilum sp. | reverse complement strand
GTGGGATCTGCTCGATCGCATCGGCCCTGGGCGCCGGCCAGGGGGAAGTCGCTATGGAGTCGCAGAGGAGTTCAGAATTTTGTTCAGGATACAGATAAACAGGACAAAAATATCCATTTTCTCTTGTTTTACTTGAAATAAAACAAGTATCCACCAAATGTGAAGAAATTAGAACATGTCGCCATGAAGCGCTTATCACTTGACGACAAACATCTAGGCCAATGTTAATGTGGTCTGCAATATTATCCATTACTTCAGATCTTGTGAGTTCAATCAAAGTTGGAGAATAAAAAATCCACCTGAAATCGAAAGGCCTATAGAGATACCAATGCAAACATTCATCTAAATTAGTTTCTATAGATAGCTTTTCCCTGGCTTCTTCCAGGTTCCAATCACGTGTATCTGGTAAATGAAATTTCTCTCTTAATTCTCTATTTGAAAGTTTATTATCATTTAGTGAAGCGATCCGGCTTGATAGGTTTTCAGATGAAAAATCTATGACAAAATGGTCTCTATGAGTCTTGATTCCTGTAGAATGTAAGGGAAATATTTCATTGCAAAGTATGCCTTTGTGGTATTCATCTTCCTTTGAAAGATCTTTTGGTGTGAAGAAATAATGTTTACTTGAAGGTATTAATTGCTTCCAGTTTATTGAATCCAGAACCTCGTTTGATAATGTTTCATATTTTTCTTCCCGGGTTCCCCAAAGGTCTTTGTATAGAATTATTGAGTTTTCTTCTTTAGAATTCTTCTTTATTAGAAAAACTATCGATACCCCTTGGCGAATATCAAATACATTTTTATCTTGCATCCCCTCTGGAGTTTGTTCAGTAATCTTTGAATCCCCATGAAGGTTTAAAATAAAAATATCATTAAAGGATTTGATCAATTCCTGACGCATCCCGCGATGAATCAATCCTGAAAGGTATGAATTATTCGTAATCATCGCCACGATCCCCGACCCGGTGCGTTCGATCCGGTCATGGGCAAAGCGGATGAACTTGATGTAATCGTCCGAGAGGGGCTGGATGTTGCGCTCATTCCGGACGGCTTCCTTATAGCGGTTCATCAGGGCTTCGATATGCTCACCCTTGTTGGCCGAACTGACGGCGTAGGGCGGGTTGCCCAGGACGACCATGATCGGCTTGTCCTGCTTGACGGCGTCCGCCTCCCGGGCTTCCTTTGCCACAAAGCGGATCGGGCCATAGAGGTCTTCGCGGATGTCGGGCAGGACCTCCAGCGTGTTGGTGAGGTAGATCCGGACGCGGTCCTCCGCCTGGAAGTCATAGGCCCAGCGCGCCTTCTGGTCCTCCGGCAGGTCAAGGTCGTGGCCGGCAAGCTGGAGGGCGAGCTTGAAGTGCGCCACGGCATAGGGGGCCATCATCAGTTCGAAGCCGAAGATGCGGTCCAGCAGGTGGTCGCGCACGTAAGCGGACCACATCCCCGCGTCGTTGCGCGCCATGAATTCCTCGCGGATCAGATCAATCACGGCGTAGAGGAAGGTGGCCGTGCCGACCGCGGGGTCAAGGACGAGCACCTTGTGCGTGCCATCCGAAAGCCGGGTCGTGTCGGCCAGGCCGCGGGGCAGGCCGAAGCGGGTTTTGA
The DNA here is from genome assembly GCA_964643275.1 of uncultured Candidatus Brevefilum sp. Taxonomy (GTDB): domain Bacteria; phylum Chloroflexota; class Anaerolineae; order Anaerolineales; family Anaerolineaceae; genus Brevifilum. Next base: position 1,595 of record CAZXRL010000218.1, on the reverse strand, counting down.
GGATCTGGTCCACCGAGCGGACGATGAAGGACACGACGGGCATGGGGGTATAGTAAACGCCGCGCTTTTCCCGCAATTTGGGGTCATAAGCGGCCAGGAAGGTCTCATAAAAGTGCATCATCGGGTCGTCCTGGCGTGCGCCCCGGCCGAAATCGGAGAGGATGGCGTGCATGTCAGCCAGCCCCAGCACCTGGATCAGGTCCTCCACCAGGCCAGCGTAAGGCTCGTCGGCAAGCTGGGGCCCCGTGATATAAGTGAAAAAATCCCGCAGGAAGGGGTTGGTGCGGGGGATGAGGCCCTGGGCGGTGTGACGGGTGAAGGGACCGGTCTCGTGCATGATGCGGGCGGAGAACAGGCCATAGGAGAGGGTCTGGGCGAACATGTCGGCGAACTGCCCCAGGTTTTCGGGCTGGTCGAGGTCGGGGATCAGGACATCAGCGAAGGCCCGCCGCCAGTCCGTGAGTGTGTTGGAGGCTTTCCCGTTCTCAAAAGCAGCCACGATCACGTCCCGGATCAGATGCGTGAGGCGCGCCATGCGTTCGGCCAGGGTGCGGGGGTCGCTGATGGGGTGGGGTTCCCGGGCGAGGAAGTCGCTCAGGAGCTGCGCCACCTGATCCCGGCCGTCGGTGAGGAGCTGGAGGTCGCCGCGGGCATCGGGGCGCGCCAGGCGGGCGGAGCGGCGCAGGTCGCCGTCCACATACCAGCGGAATTCGAGGTAGTCGGTCAGGAGGAGGTTGTCGAGGGCCAGGCGGTAACGTGTGAGCTGTTCGGAGCGTTCGGCCGCGTCGAGGGAGACGCCAACGTCCTTGGCTTCGAGGTGGCCGATGGTGAACTCGCCGCGCAGGATGGCGAGGTCGGGCGCGCCGCATTCGGCCCGGACCGGTTCGTTGATTGCGCTGACGTCATCGGCAAGGGATTCGAACAGCGTGACGAGTGCGGGGCGGTGGGTGTGTTCAGTGGCGGTGCGTGTGGCCAGGCTTTCGCGGAGGGTGTTCAGGTAGGCGGTGAGCGGGTGGGTCATAGGCGGCTCCCTGTCTGGCGGGGGCGTGTCCCCCGGCGTGGTGCATGTGATGGGGATATTATACCAAGGGAAAAAGGTGAATGGAGAATGGTGAGTAGTGCGCCTTGTCGGGTGCGTTCCGTTTTTGAAAGCACCGGAAAACGGTGATTGGTGCGCCTCGTAGGGTGCATTCCGGTTTTGAACGCACCGAATAAGGCTGGTGTGTATAAAGGAGGTGTGCTGTTATAATTGTGTCATTGCGAGTCCCGCAGGGACAAAGCAATCTCAAGTTATCTTTTCATGTAGCCTGTCATAAACTCGCTTATTTTACAAATATAGTTAATCCTGGATTACTTCGGCGGTGCCTTTGGCACCTTCTCGCAATGACAAAAAAGATTGTGGGTGCGCTCCGGTTGTGAGAGCAACAAAAAATGATGGTGCACACAATGAAGTGTTCACTAATTGGATCTTTCATGATTGTGAACACAGAGTCTGCATACACTCTGCAAGTCTGATTCCTACATATGATTAATGAGTTAATGAGGGTGTCAGAATAAGTGTGTAAATGAGTTATCCTAAAGACTTAGAAAAAGAA
>CAZXRL010000217.1:0-3260 GCA_964643275.1 uncultured Candidatus Brevefilum sp. | reverse complement strand
CAAATCCCGAGGAATACCCTCGGGATTTTCATGATATAATGAAACATATGTTCGTTTATTGATTATTTAGACCTGTCAGTTAGGTAAATGAAAATTGGCAGGAGGAGCAGCTATGGAAACAGGAATTATTCGCCCCATCAATATCAATGAAGAAATGCAGCAATCCTATTTGGATTATGCCATGAGTGTCATCGTCGCCCGGGCACTGCCCGATGCAAGGGACGGCCTCAAACCTGTCCAACGCAGAATCCTTTATGCCATGTACGATATGGGATTGCGACCTGATTCCTCCTATAAGAAATCCGCCAGGATCGTGGGGGAGGTGCTGGGAAAGTACCATCCTCACGGTGACATGGCCGTATATGAAACCATGGCCCGCCTTGCTCAGGACTTTTCACAGCGTTATATGCTGGTCGAGGGCCAGGGGAATTTCGGAAGTGTGGACGGGGACCCGCCAGCCGCCATGCGTTACACTGAAGCCCGCCTGACAGATATCTCGATGGACATCATCCGGCAATTAAATATGGACACGGTTGATTTTGCGGAGAACTTTGACGGCTCTTTGGAAGAGCCGGAAGTCCTTCCTTCCGTGATCCCCAACCTTCTGGTCAATGGCGCCTCTGGCATTGCAGTGGCGATGGCCACCAATATCCCGCCCCACAATCTGGGGGAGGTTGTTGATGCCCTGGTGATGATGCTGGAAAACTGGGCGAAGATCGATGATATCGGCGTTGAGGACCTGATGAAACACATCAAGGGTCCTGATTTTCCGACCGGTGGTCTGATCATCACGGATGACCGGACGGAAACCCTTGCCCAGGCTTATGGCAGCGGGAAAGGACGGGTCAGGATGCGTGCCCGGGTCCGGCTGGAAGAAATGAACCGCGGGCGCAAGCGCCTGATCGTGACCGAACTGCCTTATATGACCAATAAGGCCTCCTTGATAGAAAAGATTGCAGAATTTGTGCGGGATGGGACACTGGATGGGGTCAGTGACCTGCGGGACGAATCGGACCGGCAGGGGATGCGGATTGTGGTTGAACTTGCTAAATCTGCCAATCCGGACGCGGTCCTCAAAACCCTGTATAAGCGGACCACCATGATGGGGACTTTTGGGATCAATATGCTGGCGCTTGTCAAAGGAGAACCGCATAAGCTCACCTTGAAGCAAGCCCTGAAAGTGTTTGTTGACCATAGGTTGGAGGTGGTCAAGCGCCGGAGTGAGTATGAACTCCGAAAAGCAAAGGAACGCCTGCATATTCTAAGCGCTTACCTGGTTGCTCTCGAAAACCTGGACGAAGTTATAGAAACGATCCGCCGGTCACAACGGGTGGAAACAGCCCGCACAAACCTGATGCGGAAATTCGATCTTGATGAAGTCCAGGCAAATGCGATTCTGGATATGCCCCTGCGCCGACTCGCAGCCCTGGAACGAAAAAAGATTGAAGACGAGTATAAAGAGGTGTCCAAACGGACCAAGGAACTCCAAAGCCTGTTGAAGTCCCCCAAGAAGATGAGGGAAGTGGTAATCAGTGAGCTGACTGAGGTGAAAGAGAAATATGCCGATCCCCGGCGCACCCAGATCATTCAAATGGATGAGGGAGAAACCGCCGGTGATCTGCTGACAACAGCCGATGTGATGCCCAAAGAGACTGTCTGGGTGGCTGTCTCTCAGGATAACCAAATTGCCCGGACGAATGAGGACAAGACCTTCCGGCAATGGGGGATTGATGCGCCCAAGATGGTCCTCAGGACATCAACGGACCAGACCCTTTATGTTGTCGATGAAAAGGGAGAAACAGCAGCCCTGAATGTACATGCTATTCCGGTTGCTGATGAGCCGGAAAGAGGAACGCTGATTTCCGCTATCACACCTTTCTCATCGGATGCAAAATTGAAAGAGATCTTCTCGGCACCTCTGAACCGTACTGAAGACGACGGCTTTGTTATGAGCGTCAGCCGGCAGGGGATGGTCAAACGCTCGCTTTTGAGCGATCTCCCCGGCCCTTCAGCAAGTCTCTTCACGCTGACCAGGATCAATGCTGATGATTCTCTGGTGACGTTGTTGTTCACCAAAGGTGAAGAAGATGTGATCCTTATCACGAAAAACGGGATGGGGATTCGATTCAGTGAAGAAGAAGCCCGCCCGATGGGTCTGGTTGCGGCAGGTGTTAGCGGGATCAAATTGCGGGATGATGATGAAGTAATCGGCGCAGATGTAGCATCCCGCAAAGGCGATTTATTGATCGTCACCAACCGTGGAAATGCCAAAAGAATCTCACCTGATGAGTTCCCTGTCCAGGGACGATATGGCTATGGTGTGATCGCCTGGAAATTACCCGGTCAGGAACGAATCATCGGCGCGATGGTTGGACTACTGACCTACAATGGTGTTTTACATTTCAAAGGCGCCGCCAGTCGCCTGATCCGAGTGACCGATGCCCCCAATAGCAAACGGACCAGTAAGGGGAACACGGTTATCGACGTGAAAAAGGATGATGAAATCCTTGAAATGAGTGTTCCGCTGGATATGGTGAATGGCAGCTCTTAGACAAAGTTGACTTAATTGGGGATAGGTTCAAGCCTGATGGATAAAGGAATAATGGTAGCTGATTTTATCCTTGTTCAGGCCGATTGTGTCATGACCTAGGAGCACTTCCCCTGATGGCGGCGCGGTTTCCCACTTAAAGCTGTATACATTCTCGTCCCGGGATTCTCCCAGTAACGTGAATTGACTGTTCTTGTTCTTATTGAGTAGGGCTGAGATCCATTCCCGAATGGCTTCCTTTCCCTGAATCGCTTGTTCTGCGCGAATGTGAACAGCATTATCAGCATAAAACCCCAGGACCTTTTCGAGGTCATGGCTGTTCAGGGCAGCGATATATTTTGCTGGATGACTGGTGACCGGGATTGGATCGTCATACTGGTAATCACGTACAAGGTCCCAGAATTCCTGCATGTACCGCCGGGCGCCTTCCCAGTACCAGAAGTTTACAGCGCTTAAACCAAGTTGTTTCGCGACCTTTAGGAATTCCAGCACCTCACCTTTGGTGGGGATCCAGCCCGACTCTTTAAAGGTTGGGCCAGTTGGGATGATGGGCCGGAATGGGCGCATTTGCTGGAACTCATTTACACAGCGTTTGAGTTGTTCGCCTGCGGCAACCCGCGCATGGATCCAGTAGACCTGCGGCAGATTGTAATCACACTGTTCCAGGAAGCTGGTCCAGGGGAAACTTTTATGATAGGAGGGATACCGGTAT
>CAZXRL010000216.1:0-3291 GCA_964643275.1 uncultured Candidatus Brevefilum sp. | reverse complement strand
TGATGGCCATAGTCTCGCCTTTTACCAGGCGCGCCAGGATATTTTGGGATTCTTCGGCTTCGTTGTGTTCATTGAGGGGGATCAGGTTGTTCTCGATCCCCAATTGATGGAGCATGCGGCTGCCCTGGCGGAATTCTTCACAGATGACGGCATCAACCTTTGCTAATATATCGCGCGCCCGCAGGGTGATATCTCTGGGGTTACCTATGGGTGTGGCGACAATATAAAGCTTTCCGCATTTTTGATGATTTTGCATGGATTAATTGTATCATCCCGCAGGGTGAGATGTGAAACTGTAACTGCCTGCTCTGGTAAGCATAGGATGTATATGGCATAATCAGGACTGAAATTGGCATTGATCTGTGAGGTATCCATGAGGAAAGCCAGCCGGTTAACTCAGATCTCGTTATTACTTGCGGTCTTTTTTGGCCTCGATAAACTAATAGGCGTTTTGCGGACAATCATCATAGGGCGTCAGTTTGGCCTGTCCGAAGAATTGGATGTGTTCAATGCGGCCAATAATCTCCCGGATATGCTGTTCGCGTTGATCTCCGGTGGCGCGCTTGCGATTGCCTTTATCCCCGTTCTTTCGGAAATTCTGACGAAAGAAGGCAAGAAATCCGCCTGGCAATTGTTCTCACAGGTCGCGAATCTGGCATTCATCGTCACTGCTCTGCTTTCGTTGATTGTCGCTGCACTTTCAGGCCCTCTGGTGAGGGGTGAGCTGGGCATTGCACCAGGCTTCACCCCCGAGCAGCAGGACCTGGCAATCCAGTTGATGCGTCTGAATTTAATCTCAACTATGATCTTTTCGATCAGCGGCCTTGTGATGGCGGGGTTGCAGGCTAACCAGCACTTTCTTCTCCCTGCGGCTGCTCCTATCGTTTACGATCTTGGGCAGATTTTTGGTGCGGTGGTCCTGGCACCTGAAGAAGGAATGGTGATCGCAGGGTTCCAGCTGCCGGCTTTCGGTTTGGGGGTGCATGGTCTGGTGTATGGCGTCATAATCGGTGCCGCCCTGCATTTGTTGATCCAGGTACCCGGACTGGTTAAATACAAGTTCAGGTGGGTTCCGAGGATCAGTTTTACGGACCCGGCGGTTAAGAAGGTTTTACGGTTGATGGGGCCGCGTCTGGTCAGTATGGGATTCATTCAACTTATCTTCCTGGCACAGGATAATTTGGCATCCCGGCTGCCGGTGGGCTCCGTGACCGCGCTGACTTATGGCTGGTGGATCCAACAGGTCCCGGAAACTTTGATCGGGACTGCGATAGCGACGGCCTTGCTGCCGACACTCTCAGAACATGTTGCAGCGGGGGCGAGGACAGCTTTTAAGGAGACAATTGAGCGTTCATTGCGGGTGATGATCGCCCTATCCTTGCCCATCACGGTTATCCTATCACTGACCAGCCTGCCGCTCATTCAGGTTGCCTTTGGATTTCCACTGGAAGATTCCCTGATGATCCTGTCCGCCGCTCAGGGATTTTTGATTGGCCTGCTGGGGCATAACGTGGTGGAATTGGGTGTGCGGGCGTTTTATGCGGATCGGAATGCGAAAGTTCCCATGCTGGTGTCAGGTGCAGGTCTGTTGATCTATATCGGCATGGCGGTTGTGTTGATGGGACCATTGGCGGCAACCGGGATAGCCCTGGCAAATACAATTTCGTATAGCATTCAGGCGGTTGTTTTGGTCATATTGCTCAACCGGAGACTTCCGGAGCGATTTAAACTAGGTGGGACTGCAATTCGGAGTCTTACAGGTGCTGGATTGGGCGGGTTATGCGCCTGGCTGGTCAACACGTTCCTTCCAATTCCGATTCCCTTATTCCTTCTTGCCATTGGCGCGATGGGGGCGGGGGTTTTGGTTTCCATGATCCCTATTTGGCGTGAAATTAAGCTTCTGGTTCACCTTTAATCCAATTAAGGTATAATTCCGACCTATGAATGAGAATAATACTGAGGTGACCCAGCCGGTCACCGGCAATGAGAAAAAGAAAAAAGACAAGAAGAAGTTCTTTCAACGTCGATCCTCCTGGTATCTTCTGGGAGTTTTGGTCGCGCTTCTGATCATTGGCCTGGGTGCACTGTTAGGCGTCCCACGCGGGATCAATGACCGTGTGAGGCTGGCGGAAGCGCAGGCTGCCCCGAAAATCAGTGCACAACTCGACAATGCGAAGCTTGATATCGAAGAAGGCCGATATCAGGTTGCATTGGAACGGCTGGATTGGATCCTGGATGAAATGTCCTCTTTCCTATCCGAGGAGGAGCTGTCCAAAGTTGGTGAACTGTACAGCCAGACACTACTCAAGCTGACATTGGAAGAAAGGGCAACCCTTGAGCCATCTCCGACACCAACTGAGCCGGAACATACGCCGACGCCTGATCTGCGGGGTGAGGAAGAACTCTATACCTCAGCCTGGGCTTTATTGATCGCGGGGTCCTGGGACGAGCTGATTAAAACACTGGAAGCTCTGCGTGAAAAGAACCTTGCCTATAAAACAATTCAGGTTGACGGCCTGTTCTATGTTGGGCTTCGGAACCGTGGTGTTCAAAAGATCCTGGTCGAGGGCAGTCTGGAACCTGGTATTTATGACCTGAGCCTGGCGGAACGCTTTGCTCCCCTGGATTCGGCTGCAGATGGGTTCCGGACCTGGGCGCGGTTATATCTGACCGGTGCCAGTTATTGGAGCGTGGATTGGGCGCAGGTGGTCTACTATTTCGAACAGATTTATCCTGCTTTGCCGAACCTGCATGACGGTTCACATCTGACAGCGACCGAGCGTTTTCGGATTGGCGCGATTGAGTACGCCTTGCTGCTGGCTGCAGAAGGCAATTACTGCGAAGCACAGGAGTATTTTGAAAAAGCGAGTGCGATTTCCTCCGATCCTGAGGTCCAGCCCACCGCTCAATGGGCTGCGGATGAATGCTGGAAGAAGCGGAATCCTCCGACCCAGACGGAACCTGAGGTTACCCCGACGTTGACCCCGACCGGTACGATTGAGGCGCCAACCGAAACGCCCACACCTGATCCGACAGATTAATTCGGCGTCAGGAAATTTTCTACAATATATCCGGGCTATCCTTTTACAGGATAGCCTCTTTTTATTATTGTGGGCTATGTATCAAATTACAAACGGGGGTTGGGGACTGGTTAAAAACCAGCCAGTAAATTATGCCTTATCTGAAGACCTGTGGATCTATTCCCTTGTGACGATCTCTCCCACCAGGTCATGCGTAATAGCGCTGTTGACCTGTACGCTGACGATCTCACCAACCGGAGCGAGACCTTCA
>CAZXRL010000215.1:0-3353 GCA_964643275.1 uncultured Candidatus Brevefilum sp. | reverse complement strand
GAGGCGCCCTTTGCTGATGTGGTTGTTCAATTCTGGCATGTCTACTCTGACGAACCCGGTGAGGGGTTGCAGGCTCTTGTTGATGAATTCAATGAGACCAATGAGTACGGGATTACTGTCGAGGCTTTTAACCAGGGTTCCTATGGTGATATTGAAGATAAAGTCAATGCGGGCATTCAATCCGGCGATTTGCCTGATGTCGTGATGGCCTACACCAACGCCCTTGCCGACTGGTACTCGGTGGATTCAATTGCTGACCTGACACCTTACATTGAAGATCCCACCTACGGTCTGACCGAAGATGGATTGGCTGACCTGTATCCTCACCTTCGTGAGGCAGGTTCAATGTCTGATGGCGCCTGGATTGCCTATCCCATGACCCAGTCTGCGAATGTACTGGTCTACAACTTCACCTGGGCTGAGGAATTGGGTTTTGAAGGCGCACCTGCGACCGCTGAGGAACTGCGAGATGTTTCCTGCGCGGCTGCGGCAGCCAACAATGAATTAGGGCCTGATTTTGCTGGCACCGGCGGCTTGGTCTATTATCCCAGCGCCACCAACTGGCTGCACTTCCTGTATGCCTTCGGCGGCAATGAACTCAATGAGGATCACACAGCTTATGATTTTGCTACCCAGGAAGCCTTTGATACTTCAAAGTACATTCTGGATATGAAGGAAGCAGGTTGTGTCTGGCAGACAGAGAGCTATCCGAACCCTGAACAGGGTCAGCGTAAGGCTTTGATCACAATGAGTTCCACCGCTGGTCTGCCCTATTATGAAGCCGCATTTGAGGCGGAAAACAATGACGATGCGTGGGGCTTTATCGCCGCTCCCGGCCCTGATGGCACATTGGCAGTGGATGCCTTCCAGCAGATGCTGGGCGTGATCCCAAGCAATGCAGATCGTGAAATGGCGTCCTGGCTGTTTGTCAAATGGCTGACCTCGCCTGAGATCCAGGCACGCTGGATCCGCATCAGCGGTTACTATGGGACCCAGTTCTCCACAGAAGCCCTCATTGCAGATTATGTGGAAGAGAACCCCGTCTGGGCGACCGGTGTTGAGCTGGCCGCTATTGGCCCGTCAGAGCCGCAGACCTTCCCCGCCTGGTCATCCGTCCGCCGGACACTCAATGATACCGCTGCGGAACTTTATAATGCAGCCGATGATGACGCGATTTGGGCGATTCTTGAAGCTGTGACCGAGACCGCAAACGCCTTGGTGGAAGAAGTTCAGTAAACCACCTTCAGCTGGTCTACCCAGCATGAAATGAAAGAAGAACCCCTCCAGGTTGATCCCGGAGGGGTTTTCTGTTTGATGGCTTTGTGGAAAATCTTTAAAATGTGGGGATTTCTTAAGTTTCAACCTCTTGACAAAGAAAGCGTCCATTGCGTATGATTAGAACATACGTTCTGACGGGTGATGTATGAATGATTTCAACTCAGGAGGTTGTCACCAATGACAAGAGTATTGATTTTCAGGGAACCGGATTCATTTGGTGTGATGGATGTCAACGCGCTGCCGGAGCAGATTGTCAGGGCGATCAATGGTGGGCGCTGGGAGACTTATTTACCTGAGGAACGCGGACCGCTTTTTGCAAGGCAGCAGGGCGAGGTGGTGGTTGTGACACACAGCGCGCCATTACCTGCGGTAGAACTGCCGAAGCTCAGCCGGCGGGAACATGAAGTACTGGTGCTGTTGGGGGAAGGGTTGACGACGGCCCAGATCGCGATCAAGCTGGGGCTGCGGCCCCGCACGATCCGGGGGTATGTTGCCAGGATGAAGGCGAGGCTGGATGCCAACAATATCCAGCAGCTTGTGGCGCGGGCTGTTGCATTGGGGTTGTTCAGGCCGGAAATATAGAGCGCTGGTTATCAGGTGATTGGGGATCAGGTATTGGGGAGGTTTCTCCGACCAGCTGATGCCTAATCCCTGTTACCTAATACCCATTACCTGTCATTAAACCAATAGAGGCTGATCCTTACAGGCCAGCCTCCAGGTTGTCTTGTCAGTCAGTTTATTGGAGAATTACTCCTCAACGATGATAATGGCTTCTTCGGGGCATTCCTCAATAGACTGCCGGACGGCTTCTTCGTATTCTTCCGGGACGGGGTCGACCAGGACTTCGGCAAAGGGTTCATTGGCCAGGCTGAAAACCTCAGGGGCCAGTCCTTCGCAAATGCCGCAACCCAGGCACAGATCTTCATCAACGATAACCTTCATCAGACATCCTCCTAATAAGTATTTTCTGGTTTAAGTGTACGATAGATTATACTCGGTTATGGTTAATCCATCGTAAGAATCATTGTCCGCCGCTTGGGCGGGTTGCCGCGCCATTATACCATACGGCTTATTTTTACAAGGTTTTTTTGGATGAAGCTTTTAGGGTTAATTATTACTGTCCTATTGGTGGTGACCAGGACATACTGGAGAAAAGGATCCTGACATTGAGCATCAAAGTGATCCAACGCTTTGAAATTTGTTTTGCCTTGAGGTGAGTGCTAGTGCAAAAGGTAGGCTTTGCTGAAACGTTCAAAGTTTTGGTGAAACGTCTCACACCAGGCGTTGATGAAGACCGTGTTTTCAAACAATGGAGCCAGGTCTCGTTTTAAGTCTTCAACTTTGATTTTTTTGACACGTTCTCTTAATAAGGTGAGAGCGCTTGCTGGAGTATAAGCGATTTTTCCATCCGATTTTAGTTTTTCTGTTAATGGTGCAATCTCTTTTTGCATCAGCCAGAGCAGGTCATAAAAATCCCGGGCTTTGAAATCGGTTTCCGTATTCCCAACTCTAAAACTTCTTTCGAGACAGGCCAGCATTTTCCCTGCCATTAACGTTTCGATGGAAAAATGATTGGGTACAAAAGATTGGCCATATACAATTACAGGCGTTTGCTGGACGATTGAAATTTGGGGATGCTGGCTGATCTCTAATTTGAGGTGCAGATTTTCATCACGATGTTGGGACAATTGCAGGTCGTATAAGATCGGGAATTTTAGCATGACCCTGAAGATCTTATTGCTTGAAAACTGTTGAACCGTGGTTATCAAATCTGCGCCAAGGTTGTTTTTGAAATACTGATTCAGCTCTGTCGAAAGGTTGCCCAAATCTATGCCTTGGGCATTGTCCAGATCAATATCTTCAGACATTCGATTGAGTCCGTTGATGATCCGGAGGCACGATCCGCCGTAGAAATTGAGGAGGCGGTAATGTTTGTGGTTGTAAAGGAAGCTGAGCACAAAAGCTTGTAACACTTCTTTTATGTAGATCCTTCTAGCGGCGTTGTTCGCTGAAGGTTCAAATTGTGATAATTGCGCCTCCAAAATTTGGACTAGAGTTGCCATGTATGCTCCTTG
>CAZXRL010000214.1:0-3386 GCA_964643275.1 uncultured Candidatus Brevefilum sp. | reverse complement strand
CAGCCAGCTCAGGCTGGAAGGTGCTGGCAAGGCCCAGCATCTGGGGAAAGACTGTGCCGCCTAGGGCAAGCGCGCCCAGGCAGCATTCTTCGTGCAGGATGGCCGGGATCCCCAGGCGGGTTTTTTCGCGCAGGAACTTCTGGAGCCGGTTGGAGAAATTCGCCGTACTGACTGGGTCAAGAGTGGAAGCGCCGGCCGGCCGGGTGATCTGACCGATGCCGTGCTGTAACTTACGGGCGGCTTTTTCCCAATCCAGAGCACCGTCGGTCTGGAGCTCATAGATCCAAAAGGATCCTATCTGCGCCAGTTTTTCATCCAGGGTCATCTGAGCCAGGAGTTCATTGGCGCGTTTTTCATTGAAATCTGTCATGTTCTATCCCTTCAACGGGCAGGCCTCCGGAAAGCGGCGGCATTCCCAAAAAGATGTTCCGCCCCGCCGGATTAACGTGCACCCAGCAGCAGGTCCACGGTCAACTGGTCAAGCTTCTCATAGCCCAGCCCGCGCTGTCCCAGCGCCTGGCGGTCAAATTCGGCGGCCTTCAACTTAGCTGCCTTGTCCGCAGTATACGTGCCAAAGAATTTATTCAGCGAGCCGTCATCGACATTGATCTCAGCCAACAGAGCCTGGATCTCCTTGTCAGTGTTCCACTGTTCGGCCTTTTCCTTGAGGATCAGGTAGGTGCGCATGCAGCCCCGGGCGAAGTCCTTCACGCCCTCGTAATCCTCTGTACGGTAGGCATGGGCGTCGAAGTGGCGCATGCCCTCATAGCCCACATCCTCCAGGAACTTGACCAGATAGAAGGCGGCTTTGAGGTCACGCGACCCGAAACGGAAGTCCTGGTCATAGCGGCCGGGATACTGGTCGTTGAGGTCGATGTGGAAAAGTTTGCCCGCCTCCCAGGCTTGCGCTACACCGTGCATGAAGTTGAGGCCGGCCATGTGTTCGTGCGCCACCTCAGGATTGACACCCACCATCTCAGGATGATCGAGGGTGGCGATAAAGCCAAGCATATGGCCGGTGGTGGGGTTGTAGAGATCGCCACGCGGCTCGTTAGGTTTGGCTTCCAGTGCCAGTTTCAGGTCATAACCCTGATCGAGGACATATTCGCAGAAGAAGTTGATCGCCTCTCGGCTGCGCTTGATCGCGTCCACCGCGCTCTTGCTCGAATCGGACTCCACACCTTCTCGGCCGCCCCAGAAGACATAGGTCTTTGCGCTAAATTCCGCACCCAGGTCAATTGCATTCAAAGTCTTTTGCATGGCATAAGCCCGCACGCCCGGGTCATTCGAGGTGAACGCGCCGTCTTTGAAGACCGGATCGTAGAACAGGTTGGTGGTCGCCATCGGTACTTCCAGACCGGTCTCATCCAGCGCTTCCCGGAAGGCTTTCTTGATCGCGTCCGCTTCGGCGGGGGTGGCGTCGATCGGGATCAGGTCGTTGTCGTGAAAGTTGACGCCGTAGGCGCCGACCTCGCCAAGCAGGCGAACAAGGTCCGCGGGGGATTGGGGGTCGCGCACAGGCGCGCCAAAGGGATCCCGGCCAGTGCTGCCCACGGTCCACAGGCCGAAGGTAAATTTATGTTCTGGTTTGGGGGTGTAGTCACTCATAATTGCTCCTTTTTGATAATGAGATAGATTTCTAAATCTGTTTTATTAATAATGCAAATAAGCATGCCTTTTTATTGTATACCCGCGTTGCCCGGGGTATAGATCTGGAAGTTTCCACTGGTGTAGAGCAGGCCGAGGAAGTACAGCAGCCCGTCATAATAGCGCCATTTACCGGTGGGGATGGACATCTCCCAAAGGTCTTCGAGGAAGGGCTGGCCCACCTCAGGGTCGGCAGCCAGGGCGGCTGTCGCCGCCATTGCGCCCAGCCCGGTGGAATAGCCGTTGGAGAGAGGCTGGCCATCCAGGGTGTACTGGTTAGGATAGAGCTCACCCTGCGAGCGCAGGAATTGCAGCACCCGGGTGGATTGCTCAGCCTGCCAGGGATCCGCAGCGAACCAGACGTAGTCCATTGCAACATGAGCGAGGGTTCGCCAGGCGTCAAACCTGAAGTCCTCGTGTTCGTTGCCCTCCCGGGGGGAGCCATCGAAGTGGGCATAGTCCGGCATCAGGCCCGTCTCAGGGTGAGCGGCTTTGGGGAAGAAGTCCCGGCTGGTCTGGGCGGCTTCGGCCCAAAAGTCGTTGTCCCGTTCGGCCCAATCTGCCCATAGCTCGTAGTAGTGCGGCAGGTGATAGGAAGGGTCGGTGTAGGTTGCATCCCGGCCCCGGGGGACAAAGACCACCTGTTTTTCTTCCAGGTCGAACATATTGGTCGCCAGCCCGGTCTGTTCCTCATCTTTATGGAGCATGGTATCCAGGATCGCCTGGGCTTCCGCCCGATAGTCGAAGATCCCCTCGCGGCTGCCCCAGCGGGCATCTGCAAAGAACAAAGCCGTGACGAACCATTCTTCACCGTCAGAAGCCGGATTGGCATGAAGTTTTTCGCCCTCGGTTGTGCAGTGCCAGGCGAAATAACCGCGGTAGGGGCCGTCAGCCTGGTACATATAGGTCTTCGCCCAACTCCAGAGCCGGTCGAATTCCTCCTGACGGTCAAGCTGGACGGCAATCATCATGCCATAGGACATCCCCTCAGAACGCACGTCGCCATTGCCGATGTCTTCAATGTAGGCCATGTCCTCGCCCACGGGGTAATAGACCCGCTCGGTGTGGTCGTTTCCGTAGAAAAGCTGATCCCAGGCGGCATCAAGCTTAGCCTGGATCTCCACTTCGGATTTCCCCAGCCGGTCCCGCAGAGGGTTGGGGTAGACTCCGCTCTCAGCGGCAGGGATCGGTGTGGGGGAAGCCGTAGCTGTTGCAGTGGGTGTTGTGGTGGGCTCGGCGGTCGGGGCCGATGGTGTCTCAGTTGGTGGGGTTGGTGTGACCATAGGTGAACATCCAGAAAACAGGAAAATAAAAATGAGGAGGGCCGGGAGGGCCCTTTTTAGAAACTGCATTGGTTTAAACCTCCGTTCCTAACCCTTGACCGCGCCAGCCGTCAGGCCGGAGACGATCTGCTTTTCAGCGGCCAGGTAGAAAATGATCGTGGGTAAGGCTGCAGTGACGACGAAGGCAGCCACAAGCGCCAGATCCTGTCCATATTGTCCCTGGAATTGCATTGTGCCAAGAGGGAGGGTCCAGAGGGAGTCTTTGTTGAGCATGATGAGCGGGGTGAGCAGGTCGTTCCAGCTCACGATCATGGTCAGCGCGCCCACGGCTGATAATCCCGGTTTTGCCAGGGGCAGGAGGATCCGCCAGAAATAGTCGAAGGATGTACAGCCGTCAATGTAGGCGGCATCCTGCAATTCACGCGGGATGGCCTCAAAGAACCCGCGCAGGATGAT
>CAZXRL010000213.1:0-3453 GCA_964643275.1 uncultured Candidatus Brevefilum sp. | reverse complement strand
AACCATCTGTAAATCCGGTTGACAATCCCCTGCAGTAAATAGCGAATCCATCCCACCTTTGCCAGACGACGCATCAATTTTCCACTTGAAGGGTCTGCTTTTGGGGCTTGAACTGATAAGCCGGCTTGCCTGGCGAGCTCGGCAACCTCCTTCGAGATGGCATTCCCCATCAATCGGACAGTCTGCTGCCGGGTGCAAAAACGGAGGTAGCCCCTGGCATCCATCCGATCATCCATCTCCACCATCCTGCCCATGATCTCGCCGCTCCATCCCTCAGGCAGCATGCCCTCCAGGATCTCCTGAATGACATGTTTGGGGCAGACCATCTGGAAATGATGCGCCGAGACCCAGGCCTCCAGCCCTCGATACTTAACGATGATGTCTTCAATACCGGCGACCTCAGATTCATATCTTTCCCAGGTCCGGCCGCTGTTGATCAGGTATTCTTCTTCCCACTTGCGCGGCATCAATAAGCCGCGCGTAGTTTCAACCCCTGGCTGGTCAGCAAATGCGAGCGTGCTTTCAGAACTCATCGCCACCCGCTGACGGATATAAAAACCTGTTACCGCGCCTACATTGGGAAATATGTCAATCACTTCAAGGTGCTGGCCCAGCCAACCTGGCAGGTGAAAGACATCGTCATCCGAATAGGCAATGATCTCTCCCGGCGCGGCATTGGAGATGATGTTTAACGCATTCAACTTGCCGATGTTTTCCCTGGACAGGATCAGGTAATCAATCCTGTCGTTATCGTAAAGGGATTCGAGATAGGCCACCATCTCAGGGCAGCTGCCGTTGTCAAAGACCAGTAAATCAAAGGGCTCCTGTGTGTTCGCCAGAATACTCTCAATGGTCATCCGAGTCACGTCCAGTCGGTTTTGGAAATACCCGGCCTGGTGAGGTGCGTAAACCAATACGGCCACTGTTGTCCGAGCAGGCGCAAAATCCAATGTCTGTCCTCTAGAGGGATTGATCCCAATTCGGGGCATGATTATTTCCGTTTCTTTCCCGCCAGTTTATAAGCCAGCCAGCCCCTGATTTCTCCGAAGGCTCTGCCAGGGTGGAATATCGCAAATGAAATCCAGCCCAGGAATTTCGAATGCATCCATACCAGCGGAAAGATTTCAACCTCGCGCCAGAAAGCTTGCCAGGTCATGGGTTTTCGGCTCACTTGTGAATCTTTTAACTCATGCCGGGCATCTGTCAGCCTGAAGATCGTCCGCCTGCCTCCGGCCAGCTTGATATTAACATCTGTTTCCGGCTGCTCATAATGTCGGATCCCGCCGGGCAGGTGGCGGTAATCATGGTTCTGATGGACCACAGTGATCGCACCGCTCGCATCAATCAAGGGCCAGCGCTGCCAGCGTGCCCAAAACAGCATCCAGTTATCCCAGCCGGCCCTCCCGACCGCAAAATCAGGAATCTCCTGAAAGCATCCCCTTGGATAAATAAAAAAATCACTGCCGGTCTGGCCGTGCAATTTTCCACGCTCATTGACTAACTGAGAAAGCGAGCCAGTCCAATCCCCTGAAAAATCAATCTCCTCCGTCAGGTCCAGGTCATAACGCTGACCCACAACCAGAAACCTGTCTTTTTCCTCCGCAATCAGACGGGTTGAGGATAATAAATCCGGCAAAAAGAGGATGTCAGCGTTACTATAGGCAAGATACGGAGATGGGTCCACCGTTCTGGCAAGCTCGAAAATTGAACTGATCAGAGGAGTACCCTTGTCGTTACATCGGACATCGGGCAGATGCTTGATCTTCAACTCCTGACAGACCTCGGCAATTCCCGGCTCATCTCCAACCACCACGACCTCAATCTCATCCCCCAGAGCCAGCCAGTTCTTGAGGGTGTTGCGCTGGATCACGCGGATATGCGGATCATCAAAGGCCTTTGGCGCGGTAAAAAGGGTCAGAAGAGGCATCAGCTCAGGATTCCTCTCGGGATGGCAGCGGCAGCCAGGCTTTGTGTGGGAAGAGTTTTTGAAGGCCTCTCCGATAAAGCAATCCCAGATCCCGCTTTTGACGTACATATCTTTCCGGCCGGACTGCTTCTCGATGCAGATCTGACTTTGCAGGCCTTGCCAGGATGGTCAGATAAAGGTTCAGACAGGCCGAACGCGGTACGCCGTGCTTTTTGAAACCAATAACTTCATACCCGGTCTTCAGCAGAATTTCTCGAAGCGTATGCGGTGTGTAACAGGCGAGGTGGGCCAGCTCATAACTGTCATGCGCATAAAAATTGGGCACCTCAATCAACAGCAACCCCGATTCTGACAACAAATCCATCCGGTAGGACCTCAAATCCCCAGCCGGGTCCGGAAGGTGCTCCAGGACGTGGCTCAGGCTTATCAGATCAAACCGCTCAGGTCTTGAGGTGATCAGTTCCTCTTTAGAAGTAAACATTTGAAGCCCCTGCTGTTCAGCAAAGGTTCGATAGGCATCACCCGGCTCAACGCCAACAACATCACAGGCATATTCCCGCTTGAAAGCCTTTAGCAGAACGCCTGCCGAAGCGCCAATATCCAGAGCACGATCCGGGCGATGAACATTCTGAGCATGGAGGAATGCCATCAGGTGCTTGGCGCGCTGCTCCTGCACCCAGAGATCTTTGGAGGTAGGCGTTTCAGTGGCTTGGTATATTTCCCGATAGACGGATGTGTAGAATTCAGGATCAGCGGCTTTGCTTTCCTCGGCAGACTGGAACACCAGCCCGCACCGATGGCACTGATAATAAACCAGGGGAATCCCAAAGGATTCCACCCGTTCGAAAACATCCTGCTGATCCGATCCACATAAAAGACAGTTCATAAGGTTCATCCGGCTAGAGCGTTGAAGAATTATAACACCTCACCCTGATTTCTCAATCCGGCGGGTCTCAGCAACACACTGGGTTATTAAAGCGAATCAAATCAATCAATAGCCCGAGAGTCCACATCTTTAAATGACTTATGCACAACATCAGCATTAATCTTGATCAGATCGGGGTTTTCACAAAACAATACAACCATATCATCCAGGCTGAAATCATCAATATTATCAAAATGCCCATAAATCTGCCGGATGAGGTCAAGGTCTTCAGGCGTATCCACTGTCAGACGCAGGTGTCCCAGATCCGGGGTGCGGTCCACCAAAAGGGTCTTAAAACGTCCCGTTTCCTCATAGAGATAGGGCATCACATGCTCGCGGGCATATTTCGCCTCGGCTTCCCGCCAGGCACGGGCAAGCGCGTTAAAAGATACAACTTCCGTATCCATGCCAATCGGCGTGGTCCTTTTCCAGGGCGAGGGAAGCCGGTTTGCTGCAAAATCAACCTGCGCCTCAAAAAAAGCCGCCGCCGTCCGGTCAATCTCAGCAGGGTCAATCACGGGGCAATCGGCGGTCAGACGCACAATCACTTTTGCCTCAAAATGACAGGCCGCTTGATAATAACGATCCAGCACATCCAGCG
>CAZXRL010000212.1:0-3463 GCA_964643275.1 uncultured Candidatus Brevefilum sp. | reverse complement strand
ACTTCCTCAACCCGCCCTGGAAATTATAACCGTGGTTCTTGGAGGCCTCCTGGCTAAACTGCTTGACCAGGACCTTGAGCTTGGTGCGGTTATCGCAGCCAGCCTAGTTGCCATTGTGGCCCATCTGGTTGCACCCAAACTCGGGGCAGCGGCGTATTGCGGCGCATTCGTCGGGATGACGTCCAATCTCCTGTTCCTGACCTCCGGCGAAGTCCTGCTGGCGTCCCTGGTTTCCGGGATCATTTTCTACCTGACCAAACCGGTCTTCTCAGGGTCCGGCGGCAAACTCGGGACCATAGCCCTGATCGGGAGCACACTGACCTGTTTTGGTTTACAGAGGATCTTCCTGGCGACCGCCATGCCGGATTGGCGCACCGCCTTTCTGATCATCCTGGTGGCATTGGTTGCCACACCGCTCACTTTTTATCTGAGCATCAACCGGGGACACGGCCCCGTGCTGGCATCCGCGGTTGTCGGGCTGGCTGGGGGACTGCTGCTGCCGAACTTGTTTCCTGAAATCGGGGGGACGCTGGCCGTTGTGGCAATCTGTGCCAGCTTTGCAGGGATGACCGGCAAGGAACGCTGCTCGAATTTCTGGCAGATCGCGCTGGTTGGCTTCTTCACCGGCGTAGTGTTTATATACAGCACGCCCCTCCTGGGCGGTGCCGGCGGGAAACTCGGCACGATTGCCTTTGGCGCCGTGATTTCGAATTGCGGCTATACCAAGCTGATCCACACCATTAAAAACAACAGAAATGCCAATAATCCTGACCGAAAGAATCAGGGATAATCAGGATTTAAAACTCGCTCACACCATTTCTTATCAAATTCCCCTTTTAATCCAAACACGCTATAATAATGCCATTATGCGACAAACCATCAAAACCGCTTTTCTGATCATCCTGGCGCTGGCCCTCGCCTTTACAATGGAATTAGAATCCGTATCTGCGCAGGCAGGCAGCGCTTCCGATTTGATCAATGGCGTTAACAGCCTCCGCCAGAGCAAGGGGCTGGCCCCCTACACCGTCGACTCGTTTTTAATGAGTTTCGCCCAGACCCATAGTGACTACATGGCCTCCCTCGGCACCTGGACCCATACCCGGGCGGATGGAACAACCGCGACCAATCACGGAATCAAAGAAAACGTGGCGATGGGGACGAATATGTCTGTGGAATATTGCATTTACACAATTTGGGCCGACTGGATTCACTGGAATACGATGGTTGGATATTCGGGCGGCAAGGTCGGCGCTGGCGTTACCATTAAAAATAATTCAGTTTATTACACGCTAAACGTCCTCCCGGAAGGCAGTGCCTATGTTGAGGACGTCAACCCCGATGAGACGACGCCAGCGCCGCTTCAGGACACACCTCAATATCAATCACCGGTCATAACGGTCACACCCAATCAGGACGGCATCATCATGCATACCGTCCAGTATGGCGAGACGCTCTGGTCCATTGCGATTGCCTATGATGTGACCATTGAGCAGATCCTGGAAAACAGCGGGCTCCACCTGGAAACCACGGAGGTTCGCGAGGGGCAGCAGCTACTCATCCGAACAGCAACTGACCCATCCCCTTCCCCGGAAGACACCGCCATGCCTGACCCAGGCACGCCCACCCCAACGGAGCCCCGTTCAACCCGGACTCCCCTCCCGACCCGGACCCCCGCGCCGACAGTTACGCCGACCAGACCACCCTCAATTTTTCACCGCACCCTGGGGGACGGAAAAAACGTCGGCCTGGGACTAATCCTGATCAGTGGGATAGGTTTGCTCCTGGTCATCTATCTTGGATTCCTTAAAAAATCCTGAGATTCCCCGAAAACCTCTTGACACGCGTAGAATCATTATGATACACTCGTTCTGTTGAGTTAAAACGCCCTGCACAGGGCTGATCAGGCTGGAATATTAGAAGAAAGGAAGCACTCGCATGTACAACGCATTTTTTGTTTATGAAATGCCTCGCGTCAAATCTGCCGATTCTATCGGTGGGCTTGCTGTACCCTTGCGGAGTGCGCCTGTTAATATTTAGCCTTACCTAAATTCGGTAATCGGCCACGGGCGAACTCCAAACCCCGTGGCTTTTTTATTACCCAAAGAAGAATTCGTTGTTTCCTCTGAGAAGCGGCGAAGCCACGGGAAAAGCAAGAACCCGTGGCTTTTTTGTTGGAATGACCACACCAGACCGGAGATGAAGGAGAAACATGAGCAACCTAACAAACATAAATTGCAACCAGAAGAAAATGAACCCTTTGGGAACACGGAACCAGACCCTGGATATTCCATTCCCAACCGGCCTCAAGGGGATGAACACCTCCCCACCCGATCGTTGATCGGGCCACCCTTCCACAGTCACGCCGACTGTTGCACGCCGGCAGAGCCTAATTCATTCTGCCGCAAAGGAGGAACAAGATGTACCACTTCACATTCATTGATGAAGCCTCCCATGAAAACGAGCAGGACCTTTTACAAGCGCAGGAAACCGCTCAGCACGAGCAGATAGAGAACTCTCAGGAAAGAAATACGCTGTTTCAGAAAACAACCGAATTCCTGCACCGGTATCTGGATCAGAAGAATTGTGTCCGCATCTTCATCAGCAAAAATTGATGCGGTGTAAGGTAAAACGGAGAAGAGAAATGCTAAAAACAAACACGAAAATCAATTATCGTCCCTTCAAAATGGAAGATGCTGAACCGGTTGTGAACCTGTTCAACGCTTATTCCCAACACCTGTTCGGCGTGGATGACTGCGATCTGGACGAAATGATCAATGATTGGACAACGCCGGGCCTCGACCTCGAAGAAGTCACAAGGGTCGTTGAGAATCAGGATGGCGACATCATCGGTTACATTGAAGTTTGGGACATCACGCAGCCCCACGTAACCAAATATGTGTGGGGGGTCCTGCACCCGGATGTCTGGGACGACGCTCTCTATCGGGAGATGCTCCAGTGGGCGGAAGATTGCGCCCGGGCCAGGATCGCCCTGGCCCCCAAGGATGCCCGTGTGGTCATCAATCATGGCCTCTCGAGCAAGGATGGCCGCCGGAAAGCTGCCCTGGAGGCAACCGGCCACCAACTCGTCCGCCACTTCTACCGGATGGTCATCGAATTGGACCAGGCACCGCCCGAACCGCAAATCCCCGCCGGCCTGTCAATCGTCCCCATCAACCTCGAAACCGAGCTGCGGGCTGCCCTGATTGCCACGGAAGAAGGGTTTCAGGATCACTGGGGGTATGTCAACCGCCCCATTGATGAGCTGATGACCCACTGGGAGCATTACATCGAAAACAGCAGGGATTTCGATCCTGCCCTCTGGTTTTTGGCCAGAGATGGGGATGACATCGCTGGTGTCTGCCGCTGTGCTGACAAAATCCCTGAGGACCTTGATATGGGCTGGGTCAACCAGCTCTGTGTATTGAATCCCTGGCGCTGTCAGGGATTAGGGATGGCACTCTTA
>CAZXRL010000211.1:1268-3468 GCA_964643275.1 uncultured Candidatus Brevefilum sp. | reverse complement strand
GACGGTCGAAGGGGAAAAGGTCACCTCGCTGTCCGGCAACAGTTTGCTGGAAGATGAGGTCTCCCCCAGTCTATTGGGGATGATCAAGAGCTGTCCCGGCGAAATCAGACCTTGATGGTTGATGGGGTCTGGCGATGTGATTTCGCCGGCATCAACCCCAAACCTGACACTGACCATCGGCAGGCTGTCGCCCGCTATCGTGTAATACAATATTTGGGTATCTTCACTGGGAGGAATGAGCTGACCCTGGGTCGGCAGCGCCACGGTCAACCGGGGTTTTTGCTCGGGTGTCACCTCAGCCGTCTCAGCGACTGCCACTTCCGCTTCCAGAGTGGGGGAGGATTGGGGCAGGGGTGTGTGCGGGTACAGGGAGCTGATATCCGTTCCAGAGCCTGGGGCGAGAACAGGGTCAGCCAGACTGCCGCAAACCACAAGCGCCAGGATCAACGCCAAAGCAACCAAAACCCCGGTCCGTTTCAGACGTTTTTTGTAATAGCGCTTCCTAGCGCTGGATGGCGTTGTATGGCGAACGCCCATTCCAAGCCTCCAGAATGACATCCCCTTTGGTCAAATATCCATTATATTCCACCCCATAACCGGATGAGACCCAGCCGTCAAGTACTAATGGCAGATCTCCATCTGCGGCTATCCACTCCCCATTATAACGCCGTGCGATATGCAAATGGGTGCCGCTGGAATAGCCTCCCTCGCAGGAAGGATGCCCCACGCGCTCACCAGCTTCCAGAAAAGTCCCAACCTCAACCCGTACCCACGAATCAATATGCATATAAAAAATGGACCAGCCTGTCTGCCAGATCCCATCCCCATCCAGATCCTGAATGACGGCACCATGATCCGAATAACCAATCTCACCAGGCGCGGATGCAACGACCCAGGCGCTGCTGGGGAAACAACCCATGGCATCCCCAGGCGGGGCAAAATCAAGCGCAGCCCAGGCAGAGCCGGAATTCCAACCCCCATGCGGGCCGCCCGTGAAAGACCAGCTATCCCCTTCTTCAAACGGCAACTGAAGCTCCGGCTGAGCAAGGTTATCCGGGATCAGGGGCTCAATGGCAAAATCGAAAGGATACCCGAAGAAATAATGATAGAGCGCAAACACCCCGCCATCGGAGACCGCCCTGTCCCATGCGGGCTTGTCATGTAAATACCTCAAGAGGTTCAAAACCCCGGCTGTGCCTGCGTTAATGGTGGGTTCCACCTGAATCATCGAATCGTCCCTGAGCGTCCAGATGGCGATCGCGTTGATCTTCCAAAGATAGTATCCTTCATTCAGGAAATTCGCAGCATACCCTAACTGCTTGTAGAGTCCTTCCCGCCAGGCTTCATAGAACCTCATGGGATAGATCAAGGTCTCCTCAGCCGGCCTCTTTGCAGTCACCCATCCGCTTTGATATTCCAGCAGGGTCAGCAGCAGCCTGGGATTAACCGAATTCTCAAGCGCGACACGTTTCACAATTTCCGCGCCGCTCAAGGTCACACCCTCAACCTCTTCTTTATAGGAAGATAAATAACCATCCTGCGCTGCCACAAACGCATCCACATCAAAGGCCGCATTGGATGGACTGTTAATCAGCTCTGAGTCGGGGATGATCTTGAAGCCTGATGCGGCATCATCAAAACTGGGGGGCGGGATGAGTAATACCTGCCCCACATCAATCAGATTTGGGTTAATGATCTCGTTCACGCTGATCAGCCGTGTGACCGTGACCTGGAAGCGTTGGGCAATTTTTGCCAGGGTATCCCCTTTTTGGACGGCATATTGAAGGGTCTCGCTCCGTAAGGTCGGCAGGGTAATCGGCGGATTGGGAGTCGGCGTAACGGTCAGCGCGACGGTGGGCAGTGTCTGAAGCCCATCAGAGGTCAATTGAGCGGGCGGTGTGATGTAGACCTCCTCCTCAGCACCCAAAGCCGCCCGCCAGGGCTCCGCGCCGGGGCCAGGCTGGTAACAGCCGCTCAGGAATAACGCGGATAGAATAATGACCACACCCAAACGTTTAATTCTCAGCATCAAGACCGCTTCCTGCGGGTTGGCAGAACAGGGAATAATACAGGCGTTCCTGTTCCTTAACGGCCTCCGCTTGCTGTTCCGCTTCTTCGCTGATCGAGAGGGCGTTCAGAAGCGCAACATCGGCGGCGGAAGACCAGTACCTCGGCAAGACCATCAGCGGGTCAGCCATAG
>CAZXRL010000211.1:0-1168 GCA_964643275.1 uncultured Candidatus Brevefilum sp. | reverse complement strand
ACATCGGCGGCGGAAGACCAGTACCTCGGCAAGACCATCAGCGGGTCAGCCATAGCTCTCTCATTCTCGCCCAGGGGAATCCAGTTGTACATAACCGGCCCCCTGGAATAGACCGTAAAACCCAGATCGTATCCTGTCTCACGCGCCAATTGCACGGAACCAACCGTGAACATACCTCCCGGCCAGACAAATGCCTGTGGATCAGTCCCGAAATGCTCTCGAATCACTTCAATGGGGCGGATAATTTCCTGTTCAACGATCTCCCAGGGTGTGAACTCATTAATATAGGTCCCCGCGTCATGTTGATGCCCATGCGCCTGGACTTCTATCCGGCCTGTTTCAGTATAGGCTTCCACCTTCGCCCAGAGCTGATCATTGGTTTCTTCGGTTGTCGGCCAGGCCAGGGTCAAAGTCCAATCATTTTCCTCAAGATAAGGCATAAACAAATTGGGGGTATCCGGTCTGCGGTCATCCAGGATCAACAGCATGGAATGTTTGGGGATTTCCTTATTTGTCAATAAAAATTCCACCAACTCAGGGACGGTCACCGTCTGAAAACCCAGTTCTTCTGCAAAACCCATAAAATACTCAAAATATGCCATGGTGATATCTTCCGGATTCCTGGCCTCCCTGCCAGGGGCGAGAATGCTGTGGAACATAATGGGTACAACTATCGTGCCAGGCTCGCTTTTGCCCTCGCCCCAGCGGTCCGCCAGATAGGCACAGGGATCATCAAGATAGGAAACGGGAATCACGCCCTGACGCAATGCCGAGGATGTAAACGACTCCAGCGCCCAGGGGGTGGGGGTGACGGTCGGCGGTATCTCGGTTTGAGTGATTGTGGGCGTGGGAGCCATCGTCGAAGTCAGGGGCAGTGTTCTGCTAATTTCAGGCGTTGGGGTGGGTGATGGCAATAAATCCCGACTTGAAACGTTACCCGGGATAGGTTCACAGGAAGTTACCAGTAAAAGAAGGAGTAGGAAAAAGATTGTTTTAATATTTCTCATTTTATTCAGGTTCCAGGCTGCCCGGACTGTATTGATTATACTGAAACTTATGGATTGGTGATAGTTGCAAAGCAATCGCTGTCAGGGCAATTGCAAAGTCATATTCTTTTTGCCTTCTCCTTGAGGAGAAGGTGGCACGAAGTGCTGAAGCGAAGCGGAAC
>CAZXRL010000210.1:0-3469 GCA_964643275.1 uncultured Candidatus Brevefilum sp. | reverse complement strand
GGAAAAACACCACGCCGCGCTGGTACTCGTAAAGGATGCGGACCGCACTGCCGATGATGCTCAAGATCAGCACCAGGTCAAAGCCCAGCAAGAAAGGATGGTAAAAAAACTATGGATTCAACAATTATTTCTGTAAGTGCATTACAAATTCTTGATTCTCGCGGCAACCCTACTGTTGAAGTAGAGGTCATTCTCGGCGACGGCAGCTGGGGAAGAGCCGCTGTCCCTTCCGGCGCTTCGACAGGCGTTCATGAAGCCCTTGAACTGCGGGATGGCAATAAGAATCGCTATGGAGGCAAGGGAGTCCTGAAGGCAGTTGAAAATGTAAACACCATCATTGCTGATGCCTTGATCGGAGCCGATGCCACCGAACAAAAAGCCATCGATATGGGCATGCTCGCTCTGGATGGCACCGCCAACAAGAAGAAACTCGGCGCAAACGCCATCCTTGGGACAAGCCTGGCTGTAGCCAAAGCTGCGGCCAACGCCGTCGCCCTGCCGCTTTACCGCTATCTGGGTGGCGTCTATGCCCATGAGCTGCCCGTCCCGATGATGAACATCCTCAACGGCGGCGCACACACCGGCTGGCAGACCACCGATGCCCAGGAATTCATGGTGATGCCCCTTGGCGCGCCGACTTTCTCTGAAGGTCTCCGCTGGGGCGCTGAAATCTACCACACCCTTAAAACAGTCTTGAAGGAAAAAGGCTATGCCACCCTCGTCGGCGACGAAGGCGGTTATGCCCCAGCGTTGAAGACCAATGAGGAAGCTGTGGAAGTTATTTTGGAAGCCATTGAAAAAGCGGGATATAAGGCCGGCGAAGATGTCGCCATTGCCCTTGACCCCGCCGCCTCCGAATTCTATGACGAGGAAGAAAAGGTCTATCACCTGCGGACGGAGAACCGCAAGCTGAGCAGCCAGGAAATGGTCGCCTTCTGGGTGGATTGGGTCAACAAATTCCCAATCGTCTCCATTGAAGATGGCTTTGCCCAGGATGACTGGGAGGGCTGGAAACTGTTCACCGAACAGGTCGGGGACCGGATCCAGATTGTAGGCGACGACCTCCTGGTCACCAACCCCACCCGGGTGGCCCGGGCGATCTCTGAAAAGGCTTGCAATTCTCTCCTGGTTAAGGTCAACCAGATCGGTTCGCTGACCGAGACGATGGAAGCCGTCACCATGTGCCAGGCACATGGCTGGACCGCTGTAACCTCGCACCGCTCCGGTGAGACAGAAGATAATACCATCGCTGACCTGGCAGTGGCGATGAACACAGGCCAGATCAAGACCGGCGCGCCGGCCCGTTCGGACCGCGTTGCAAAATACAACCAGCTCCTGCGGATTGAAGCCGAACTCGGCAGCACTGGAAAATATGCGGGCTGGGAAGCGCTCAAGCGCTAATCCGGTTTCCATTTCATAAACAAGTCTATCCCCATTCACGGCGAGCGTCTGGCTCGCCGTGATGCTTTAATGCATCCTGATGGAAAACGGCACTACCCAACCCTAATGCACCACCTTGAGGCGTTATTGACAGCCTTTCCTGATTCAATGCATAATGGGGATATTCATTAATCTACCGTCCCGCAAAGGAGCAGAAATGAAACGCCTATATGTCCTGCTTGCCCTAAGTGCCCTGTTGTTCGCTGCGCTGGCATGTAATCTGCCCTGGGAATCCCCCCCTGACACCCCGGAGACACCCCTGCCAACAGATACAGAGGAGGCTGCCATTGTGGAACCCACACCCGAGGAACCGATTGAGGATCCAACAGATGAGCCTTACACCTGCGCGCCAGACATGGTCCCGGCAACAGCTTTGTCCGTTGAATTCTGTTACCCCGCCGGGGTCTCTTCTGGGATTTCCCACAGAATTGAACCGGAAAAGCTGCCAAGCTTCGAAGGGGAGCCGTGGGATTTCAATCCGGACACATTGTTCATTGACCTGCTGAATTACCCCGTGAACGGGATGTATCAGGACGCCCAGATCATCATCTATCCTATTGAGGACTATATTGAAATTGGTCCCAGCGTTGCAACCACCATAACAGAGCTGGAAATCTTATTGATTGCGCAACCCCCCGAACCTGACTTTGTGCCCTTCCTGCCGGTCTATAACGCCGCTCAGATGATGCAGGGCAATGTGAAATACCTGGATTTCCGTAACGGCTATGGCGTCCGCTTTATCACACAATACGGCCAGACCGCCTCCCCCATCACAAACGATACCGCGGTCTATCATTTCATGGGGCTCACAGAGGATGGGCTCTATGCCATCTCGGCCACCTTCCCGATCAACCACGACCTGTTCTATCCCGACATCCTGACTGAGCCCGGTGAGGGCTGGATGGCTTTTGCTGAGGGTTTTGATGTCTATATCCAAAATATGGAGTCGGAACTCGATATGCAATATCCCGAATCTTTTATACCTAACCTCAGACTTCTGGACGAGATGATGACCTCTCTGCTGATCCCGGCAGATGCCATCCCCTAGCCTCATCACGATGCCTGGATGCATAGAAACACGGGAAGCGCTCGGATGAGCGCTTCTTTGTGTAATCCTCAAATTCCAGTAAAATAGTCCCATGTTTGAGACACTGCAAGCCCTGGAAAACAAGATCGTCACCTGCCGCAAATGTCCCCGGCTGGTCGCCTGGCGCGAGGAAGTCGCCCGGACCAAACGCAAAGCGTATCAGGATGAGATCTACTGGGGTAAGCCTGTGCCCGGGTTTGGCGACCCGGGATCCAAGGTCCTGATCGTCGGCCTGGCCCCGGGCGCGCACGGCTCCAACCGTACCGGGCGGATGTTCACCGGTGACGCTAGCGGGGAGTTTCTCTATCCCGCGCTCCATCGGGCCGGCTTCGCCAGCCAGCCTGCCGCCCACCACCGCGATGACGGTCTGACATTGAACGAGATCTTTATCACCGCCATCTGCCGGTGCGTCCCACCCCAGAACCGGCCCCACATGGGTGAAATCGAGAACTGCCTGCCATTTTTACGGGCGGAGATGGACCTCCTCCCGAACCTGATGGGAATCGTTGCGCTGGGACGGATCGCCTTTGACGGCGTGCGGCGCATGTATGGCGCGCAGGGCGTTGACCTGCCGGCGATGGACTTCGGCCACAATGCTTTTTATAACCTGGGAGAAGGTCTGCCCTGGCTGCTCTCCTCTTATCACCCCAGCCAGCAAAACACGCAGACCGGACGGCTGACCGAGGCAATGTTCGACACAGTTTGGGCGCGGACAAGGGCGTTGATTCATTGATGTTGGCCGTGCCTTCAAAGATAGAACGCTCAAAGCCTTTTATGACAACCTGAAGACCACGCTCTACAAGGATCGCCGCTCATAATATAATATTTTCGTACTTTGATCCATATCACTTTTTATCATGAACATGACTTGTCCTGATTCCTAATACCTAATTGTTGAGTCTCAAATAAACGTTAATATCTTCATATCAGAAAAAACTAGAG
>CAZXRL010000209.1:0-3561 GCA_964643275.1 uncultured Candidatus Brevefilum sp. | reverse complement strand
AAAATGAATCATAGACCACCAATTTCTCCGCCATTTTCAATGCCTTTCAAAGTAATAGGAACCATCACAGCCCATTATAGA
Organism: uncultured Candidatus Brevefilum sp.; assembly: GCA_964643275.1. Classification (GTDB taxonomy): domain Bacteria; phylum Chloroflexota; class Anaerolineae; order Anaerolineales; family Anaerolineaceae; genus Brevifilum. The sequence goes on along the minus strand of CAZXRL010000209.1, from coordinate 3,480 downwards.
GAAAAGAGCCGGGATTTGCAAAAGTTATTAAGCTAAAAAACATCCCAGGCAGGGATGATGACCATCTATCATTGTTGAAGGTTTAATCCAGGGCTTGCCGCCCGGCCAGGGCTCTGAGAAGGGTGTTCTGGTCCGCATATTCAAGGTCCCCGCCAACCGGCAACCCCCGGGCCAGCCGGGTGACCCGCACGCCCGAGGAAGCAATCCGTTCATGCAGATACATCGCAGTGGCGTCTCCCTCCATGCTCGGGTTGGTTGCCAGGATCACTTCCTGAAAAGCACCATCTTCAAGCCGGGCATAGAGTTCTTTGATCTTCAGGTCTTCCGGGCCGATCCCCTCAATCGGGGAGAGGACGCCGTGCAGCACATGGTAGAGTCCGTTGAAGCCCGCGGTCTTTTCAATCGCCAGCACGTCCATGGGTTCTTCCACCACGCAGAGGATCTGGCGATCGCGTTGTTCGCTGGTGCAGACCTCGCAGACAGGCGAATCCTTATGGGTGATATTGAAGCAGACCTCACAGAGTCCGGTTTCCTGCTTGATGCCGACCAGTGCCTGTGAAAGGGATTGCGAGATTTCCTCAGGCGCGCGCAGTAAATAGAAGGTCAATCGGGAGGCCGTCTTCGGGCCGATCCCGGGCAGCCGCGCCAGGGCGTCAACAAGGTTCTGGACGGGTTCAGGGAGGGTTCGCATCGGTTCTGACTAAATCCCCAGTCCGAGACCGCCGAGCCTATCGGTCAAGGGACTCATTTTATCGGAAGCTGCCTCACGGGATTTATCAAGCGCAGCGTTGATCCCGGTGGTGATCAGGTCCTGCAGCATTTCAACATCGGCGTCTTCCAGGAGTTCAGGCGCAATCTCCACCGATTTGCAGACCTGATCGCCGGACATCGTGATAGTGATCACACCGCCGCCAACGGATACGGTGACAGTTTCATCCGCCAGTTCCGCCTGGGCCTGAGCCATCTGTTCCTGCATTTGCTGGAATTGGGCCATCATGCCGCCGGCACCTTTTTTTGTTGGTGGTCGGTTATAACCTTTCGCCATCTCATTCCTTTCTCTTCTGTTGCTTAATCAGCTTCTTCCGCATTCGTGATTTTACCACCCAGATCGCGGGTAGCCGTCCCGACCATCCCGTCGTGGTCGATGTCGAGATTTTCCGGCAAGGCTCCGCTCTGATGGGAGGTGACGATGCACTTGACCTGGATAGGGCATTTGAAGATTTCCTCCAGAATATCCGCGGTCAGGTTGATATTGCCCTCTTTTTCCATCATTTCCTTGAGGGTATCGGTTGTGAAGCCCAGCATCAGGGTGTTGTCTTTCAATCCCGTCAGCTTTGAGGAGTTCAACAAGGCCTCAGTTCGGGCATTGTGCTTTCCCACCATGGCCTTGATCCTCCCCCAGGCTTGATTGACATCGTTGAGGGAAACCTCGCCTTCACTGACTTTGATGGGCGCTTCGATTTCATCCTTCTTTTCAGGGATTTCCCGTTTGGCTGGGCTGGACGGTTTGATGGGTTCAGGTTCCGCTGTTATTTTCTGCGGAGCCGGTTTACTCTGAGCCCCCTTCAGAGGGGGTTTGTCGGCTTTAGGAGCTTCAGATCGGGGTGATTTCTGGGGTGGGGAGGATTCCGGCAGGGAGGTTGGGGATACCTGTTCCGCCGGTTTTGCCAGAAAAGCTGTGAAGGCCAGTTCGAGGCCCAGGCCGGGATGCCAGTTGGCCTGCTCTTTCTCAGTCGCGGTGTTGAAGGCTTCGATGGCCTGCAAGAGATCGGGCAGGGTGAGGTGGCTGGCGTGTTCGAATACTTTAGGCAGCACCTCGTCCGCGACTTTGACCTGGGCTTTGTTTTCCATTTTGTGGAGCAGGATGTTGCGCAGGTAGGTCACAATCTGCCGGGCAAGCTGGCGGGGGTCTGTCCCGCTGTCCAGGGCCTGGTTGATCTGGTTCAACCCTGATGCGGGATCTTTGGCGATCAACGCGTCAATAATTTCGATCACCCGCAGGCTTGTTGCCGTGCCCAGGACTTCCTGCGCCATTTCCAGCGTGATGTTTTCTTTGGTCGAAGCCAGTTGATCCAGCAAAGAGATCGCATCCCGGAGGCTGCCTGTGGCCTGGCGGGCGATTTCCGTGAAGACCGCTTCCTCCACCCGGATGTCTTCTTCCTTGCTCTTTGCCTTAAGCAGGTTGACGATGATGTCAACCGGGATTCGGCGGAACTCATGCCGCTGGCAGCGGGAAAGAACAGTTGCCGGGATTTTGTGGATCTCGGTAGTTGCCAGGATAAAGATGGCGTGCGGCGGGGGTTCCTCAAGCGTTTTCAGGAGCGCGTTGAAGGCCGCCGTTGAGAGCATGTGGACTTCGTCAATGATATAGACTTTATATTTGCCCTGGGACGGTGAGAAGTTGATTTTGTCTCGCAGGTCCCGGACGTCATCCACGCTGGTGTTGGATGCGGCATCGATCTCGATCAGATCCAGAAACCGTCCGGCGGTCAGGGCCTTGCAATGCTCACATTGATTGCAGGGGCGTTTTTCGAGCTTCGGCTCCAGGCAGTTGACGGATTTCGCCAGCAATCGGGCGGAAGTGGTCTTGCCTGTGCCGCGGGGGCCGGCAAACAGATAGGCATGGGCAACGCGGTCGTTGATCACGGCGTTGCGCAAGGTCTGGGTGACATGGTCCTGGCCGGCGACTTCATCCCAATCCTGGGGCCGCCATTTTCGATAGAGTGCTTGGGTCATAAGTGCTCGTTCATCTTCAGGGTATTGAATAGGTTGATACCACGGTCCCGCCAGCGTCAAGAAGGCTGACGATTTTCCCGGGCTGCCAGACCGGCGTTTCGGCCTGCCAGTATAATTCTATCACCGTATTATTCCCGGCTTTGGAATAGACTTTGACTGCGCCGCCTTCGTTCAGGATGATCGCCGGGAAGGTGAAGGCGCCGTTCTCTCCACCCCTCAATTGCCAGCCGGAGAGGTCAACCGCGCCGGTGCTCTGGTTGCGGATTTCAACATATTCCACCGCCAGATTGCCTGCCCCAACAACGGAATGGATAATGACATCCTCCTGACCCTCAACCCAGTCAAATGGAGGCAAGGTGGCTGTGGGCGGAACCGCTTCGGGATCCCCGCCGTTGTCTGAAGGCAGGAGGAGCGGGTCCGCCAGGGGCTCGGGAGCGGGGTGGGTTCTCTCCCAAATCCATAATACGGTCAAGGTTGTGGCCGCAGAGACCAGGATGTTGATCAGGATATAAAGGATGAGCCGGGACTTAGGTTTCATGGTTGCCGCCTTCGCGCAGGATTGCTTGAATGATAGCACAGCTTATTTTGATTTGGCAAAATTGACGGGCGTAAGCCAGGGCAATCGCAAAGTCGAATGAATAAACTTCTGATGGTAATTGTGATTTATTGGCTCTTTCCCTTGCATCCTCTGGACGCGCCACTTGGTTATTGTGAGGAATGGGTGTATCAGAATTATCACTGAGA
>CAZXRL010000208.1:0-3590 GCA_964643275.1 uncultured Candidatus Brevefilum sp. | reverse complement strand
ATTTTGTTGTAGGGAAAATCCAGACCTTTTGCGAGCGTATGAATAAGATCCATTGATGCATCCTGAACAGTGGTGAATTACTGCTGTGTTTCATGCAGCGTTGTATTGTATCACCTAACCCTGGCGGGTTCAGCTTAATAAATCCCCTGGAATATGGATTGGGAATCGATGTTGACGTGGCTGGCTGGCTGTGCTATACTGCTGATAAATCAATTATATGATTAATCTGATTAATTAGGTTTTTACAATGATTCCATCAGGATTATCCCACCTCTTATCAACTTTTCTGACTCACCTTGCAAACGAATCGACCCATGGTGCCGAATCGCTTGCCAGCATAAATGAATTAAGTGAAACGCTTGAAATCAGCGTTTCCACGCTGCGAGAGGAATTGCAGGTTGCCCGAGCGCTTGGTCTGATTGATGTCAAACCCCGCATTGGGATAAAGTGCCTCCCTTATTCGTTTGCACCGGCCGTCACAAAGAGCCTTGCCTTTGCGGTCAGTGTGGACAAGCAGATGTTCCGTCAGTTTTCAGATTTGCGTAACCACGTGGAAGCGTCCTATTGGTATCAGGCAGTGAGCAGCCTGACCCCGGAAGATATAGAAGAACTCAATCAAATCATAAACCAGGCTTTTCAAAAGCTAAATTCCGATCCCGTCCAGATCCCGCATCGTGAACACCGGCAACTACACCTGACGATCTACAAAAGGGTTAAAAATGAATTTGTGATCGGGCTGTTGGAATCCTATTGGGATATTTATGAAGCGGTTGGATTAAACGTTTACGAGGACCAAAAATACCTGGAAAGGGTCTGGAGCTATCATCAGCAGATGGTGGACGCAGTTACAAACAATGATTTCCTTTCCGGTTATCAGGCGTTGATTGCACATATGGATTTGCTCTTTCAAAGAGAGCAAAAAAACCTAAAAATACCTTTTGAATAGGATTTTGGAAGGAGTCCGGATGAAAAAGGATTTCGAACCTGATCAGGCAAACAGCAGACAAAAAGCGGACAAAGTCAACGATTTTTGCATGACAGTATGCTCTGTCAACGGATCAGGAAGCGCAACTGCAAATTCAACACTTTTACGCTCGCTATTCCACATGGGAATCCCGGTATCCGGAAAGAACATATTCCCTTCAAACATTAAGGGCTTACCAACCTGGTTCTCCATCAGGGTTTCCAAAGACGGTTATCTGGCAAGAGTTGCCCACGACGATATTATTGTCCAGATGAACCCGATGACATTTGAGAAGGACCTGGATTACGACGTCCCGGGGGGCGTGGTCTTCTATGCGGATCATATTGACATGCCCATCCACCGTGAGGATGTTGTTGCTTATCCCATGGCAGTCAAGGACCTTATTAAGGAAGCAAATGTCCCCCGCGATCTTCGAGATTATATGGAGAATATGATCTATGTTGGCGTGGTTTCTCAAATGCTGGGGATTGACCTTGATGTTCTCCATGATGTGCTGCTAAGGCAGTTCCATAAGAAACAAACTGTAGCGGAATCAAATTTTGAGATTGTCAAATTGGCGGCTGATTGGGCAAAAGACAATCTGGAGAAAAAGGACCAATACAGGGTGGAGACAATGCCACCGCTTGATGACTATATCATGACGGATGGGAACACGGCTGGCGCGTTGGGCGCAATTTACGGTGGTTTCCAGTTTTGCGGGTGGTATCCGATTACGCCGGCATCCAGTTTGGCAGAGTCGTTAGTCACTTTTGCGCCGAGATTGCGTAAGGACCCTGAAACGGGTAAAAACAACTTCGCTATCGTCCAGGCAGAGGATGAGCTGGCGTCAATTGGCATGGCTGTTGGGGCGGGCTGGGCGGGTCTCCGTTCGATGACAGCCAGTTCCGGCCCTGGAATAAGCTTAATGACGGAATACATGAGTCTGGCTTATTATTCTGAAGTGCCCTTAGTGCTCTGGGATGTGCAGCGTGTCGGCCCCAGCACCGGGTTGCCCACGCGGACTGCACAGGGCGACCTCACCCTTAACTATTTTCTCGGGCACGGCGATACGAACCACCTGATTCTGATCCCTTCCTCCGTTTCAGAATGTTTTGATTTCGGCTGGCAGGCTTTCGACCTCGCTGAGGAATTCCAGACGCCTGTCATAGTCTTGAGCGATCTGGATCTTGGGATGAATCTTTGGATGACGGAGAAATTTGAATATCCCGATCAGCCCATCAACCGCGGAAAAACCTTGTGGGAAGAGGACCTTGATAAGATCACAAAAGATTGGGGGAGGTATGTGGACCTGGATGGCGATGGCGTCCCTTACAGGACCGTGATGGGGAACAGGCATGAGCGGGCACCTTATTTCGCCCGTGGTACTGGCCACGATGAATTTGGCAACTACAGTGAGGATCCCGATGTCTGGCGAAGGATCCTTGACCGCTTAAAGCTCAAGTTTGAAAATGCAAGAGAGCGGCTTCCGAAGCCGGCAGTTCGGAAATTCGAGGGCGCGAAGATTGGCCTGATCGCTATGGGTTCAACAGAGCATGCTGTAATCGAAGCCCAGGATAAACTATTACAAGTGGGGATATCCACGGATTTCATGCGGATCAGAGCGCTGCCATTCTCCATTGAAGTCGAGGAATTTGTCCGGGGGCATGATCGAAATTATGTGTTGGAACTCAACCGTGATGGACAACTTCACCAAATCCTTACGCTGGATTATTGTGATATGACTCACCGACTGATTTCACTATCATATATTGATGGGTTGCCTATGACTGCCGGTTATGTTATCGAGTCCGTTGTTGAAAAGGAGCGTGAATATCATGACTGATGCCAGAAATGATGTCAATCAGATTGGTCTGACCCGCTCAGATTATCGGGGTGAGCGTTCAACGCTTTGTCCCGGCTGCGGCCACAATACCATCTCGGCCCAGATCATCTCAGCCTGCCATGAGATGGACCTTGATCCTACTAAAATCGTCAAGTTCAGTGGCATAGGCTGTTCAAGCAAGAGTCCGACCTACTTCCTGGGCCAATCGTTCGGTTTCAATGGCCTTCATGGCAGGATGCCGTCTCTCGCCTTAGGCGCAGCTTTTGGAGACACGACCATGAAAGTGCTTGGTGTTTCAGGGGATGGCGACACAGCGAGTATCGGGTTGGGTCAGTTCAAGCATTTGATTCGACGTAATTTGCCCATGGTTTATATTGTTGAGAATAACGGCGTTTATGGACTGACCAAAGGCCAGTTCTCAGCCACCGCAGAAAAAGGACTTGAATTAAAACATCAGGGAAAAAACCCATTTCTGCCGATCGATATTGCCAAAGAGGCTTTGATTGGAAATGCAAGTTTTGTTGCCCGGTCCTTTGCCGGTGATCCCAAACAGGTGCGTGAATTACTCAAAGCAGCTCTCAGCCATAACGGGACTTCCGTTCTCGACATCATCAGTCCCTGTGTGAGTTTCAATAACAGGGAAGATACTTTACATTCCTATCAGTGGGGCAGACAGCATCAAGCCCCTCTGCATGATATTTCGTATGTTCCAACCCGCAATGCCATCATTCTGGATGAGTTTGAGGAGGGTGAAACCAAAGAGGTCACTTTGCATGACGGATC
>CAZXRL010000207.1:0-3595 GCA_964643275.1 uncultured Candidatus Brevefilum sp. | reverse complement strand
ATGGTATGGGCTCACCAGCCGCATTCAACCCCAGAATTGCATAGGCCTGATGCCAGGTATTATCCGCCATGCCGAAGGTACCTGTGCCATCATCGTAGGTTGCGTTCAGAGCTGTGACCAGATCTATATCGGCGAAGGTGGTTGGATCCAACCCGGCTGCTGTGAGACCAAGGATGGCCTTGCCAACCGCATCTGGACCGCTTTCAATATAGCCGGCGAGGTTTTCCTCAACGTATTCCATTGGAGACCTGCCAAACAGGGTGACGGAGTCAGGTTCCCAGCCTGCAGCGCTTAAGGCCAGGAAAACATCCAGAGTCTGACCCATGCTGCCCCAGCCGCCATCGCTTGCCTGTTGACTCAGGACATAATCAAAACTCAGGTCAGCTTTATACAGATAACCAAGGTTATAGGGAGTCTGGCCGGAGAGAGTTAAGACGGCATCAGCGGTGGAATACGCATTGGCGTAATCACCACCGAATGCACCATTTTCCTCCTGAATGGCAAGTAATGCGGTTTGAGGGTTGCCATCAAGGTTTTGCCACGGATCGTCCATTGGCAACTGGCCTAGGGCTGAAATTGCCTGCAGGATCACACCTGTTGTGTTGGCATTGGTGGTCGTATCCCAGGCGCTCTGCCAGCCGCCATCAGGTTGTTGCTGATTCACCAGGAAGTCAATTGCGGTTTGGATTTCTGCCGAGTCTGCCGTCATATTGCCTGAGGTGATCAAGGCCATCATGGCAAGCGGGGTGGTGTCCAGCGTGCTGCCGTAACCATCGTCCCAACTGCCGTCATCCGCTTGTGCCGCTGCTAACCAGATAGCGGCTTCGGGAGGAATGGAGAATGCGTTCGCAGCCAGGCCAAGCATGGCCCACACCTGATCGGTGACATTTTCAGATGTCGCAGAACCATAGACTCCCGTGTTGGGATCAAAGCCGGTGATTATCGGATACACCAGGTCAACCTCTTCGGGGCCAAAAGCCTGGGGGTTCTCATTGGCTGCCGCAATTGCGGTCAAAAGCTGGCCTGCTCTGGCCACGTTGAAGGCGGGAGTGTCGGTTTCTTTCTGGTTGACCCAATCAATCCCTGAGTTCTTCAGGAAATCAATGGGGGTATTGCCGGTCTCGCTTTGGAGATAATCCCCTTCGTATCCCAAAGCAGCCAGAGCCTGGACAACTTTGATGGTGGCGGCTGGGCTTGATGATTCATCGAACCAGCGGATCCCGCCATCATCGTTCATTTGCGTGCCCAGGTAATCCAAACCAGAGGAAATTGCCTCGGTTGGATCCGCTTCAATCGCATCAGACAACGCAGGCAGGGGAGCAAAAGCGGTTGTACTGATTAGCAGGACGATCATGGAAAGTAACAGGATTTGGAAAGACTTCAGGTTTTGTTTTTTCATTGCATCTCCTCGGATATGAAAAATGGCCTTCGGGAAAGGCCATTAATACAAATCCGCCCTCAGGGGCGGCGGAGAGTAATCGGTAACCAGTTAAACCGATACCCAACTTGCCTTTCCACGAAGTGTTTGGGTCATAAAGGGCGGGTTATCGGACTTCACCAGAGGTGTTACCGTTGCGGGACAGTGCTGGACTCACACCAGCTTCCCCCCTTGGGCACCTTGCATCCGGGCAAAAGGTGCACCCTTTATGGCTTATTAACTTATGCTGTTATTCTAATAGCACACCTTCAGGCTGTCAATGGAATGGGATTGGAAAAAGGCAGCTTCCCACAGAGCTGCCCTTTTTGTGATAATTCAGGCTTTTCAGTCGAGCTTTATTTCAGCAAGGTCCTTGACCTGCAGCTTGCTGGACATCTCGGGCATGACCGTAAGTAAAGATTCGCTATCAAAGGCAACGATACAATCTGCACAAGCCAATGCTTTATCGACCGGGAGGCCGGCTTCATACCCGTCAGTGGCAACAAAGACCACTTCACCACCGGCATCAGCGGCGCCTGCATCGGCCAGTAAGGCAGAAAGGAGAACGCCTTCATAGGTTGTTGTTTCGCCATCCTTATTCGTATAGTCGGCGTTGGTCGTCCCGAACGCTTCCAGTTCGGCACGGGTATACGCCTTGCCGTTGACGGTCAGTATGGGATCAGCCGCTGTTGCAGGTGCACAGGCAGCTACCAGCATCACGAGGACTAAAGCTATAACAAAAAATTTGAGTTTCTCCATGATATTCCTTCTTTCTATGCTAGGTTTAAATTATGGATTTACCGAGATCCCGGTAACTTTATATACCCAGCGATTGGCCGGGGTGGTGGGAAAAACCAGCCTGATCGGGCCGGCTTTTTCATCAACTTCGATGATCCAGTCTCCGCCCTGTTTAAGTGCAACAATGCCATCAACCATTTCATCCTTTGAAATTTCGATCGCATAGCCATCTGCAGCAGTCACCGTGATCGAACTATATGTCTCCGGGACGCCTGCTAGATCGAAAAGGACTTCCAAGGGGACGCCGCTGAAAGAGCGAACCTCATCTTCGCCTCTGGATTTTTCCATCAGGACATCGTCGAGATCGACCATTTCCATACCGGCCAATTCTGCAAAAGTGAAAGTGGTTAGGTTGCTGACTTCTCCATTGACTGTAAGGTCCCATTCAACCTTAGGTGCGCTGTTGCAGCCGCTCAACAGGATTGGAATGAGAAGGATCAGGAACCAGTGTGACAGGTGGATTGTGTTATTGAGTTTTTTTGTCATGTTTTCTCCTTATTTTTCTGTGAATAAGATTGGAATGATCATGTCAGCTGCTGTGAGTGTGCCATGCGCTCCTCCGGTGTCTGTGGTATGCATCCCGTGGTCAGCAAAAATCACAAGGAAGGTATTTTCAGGTAAGGCATCGTAAATCTGACTGATGTATCCATCCACTCTCACAATAGCGGATTCATACTCCGGGGTCTGGGGGCCATAATTGTGCCCCATATCGTCCACGTCATGAAAATGGGCGAAAAGCAGATCAGGGAGATCGGATTGAATGACTTCCATGGTGTTTGCAAAAACATTGTCATCGGTAAAGCCATCCCCATCACGATCCCCGCTGAGAATTGTGTTGGCGGGGCCAAGGTTGAAAGCCACCCCTGAGCCTTCAATTGCAGTGACGGTGAGCCCAGCGCCGGTTACCAGATCGAACAAAGTGGTTTGTTCCGTCCTGCGGTAACCATAACCAAAGACTCCGGTGGTCTTCGGCGGCGTGCCGGTCAAGAGAGAAGCGGTAGCTGAGGTCGTGATTGGGGGATAGACCGTCAATGCCATCTGCGGGAGGTCAAATCGCTGGAAACCTGGTAAAGCATCCTTTTGGATCAAGGACAAAAGATTCTCATATTGCAAACCGTCAATGAAAATCATGACCGCCTGATCCCATATTCCGGATTCTGAAATCCGGACCTCGCCGATTGAATTCGGCATTTCAGGCCAGCCCATCGCATAGGCAATTGTTGGGGCAATGTCGAGAATCGATAGGGTGATTTCCGTTTCCTGGGGAGAAGGCGAGACATCAATGCTTTGCGGGAAATAGCTGGTTCCAGCGATGGTAATTTCACTCGTCTCTGCGATTACGGCCGAAGACGCAATCTCATCCCACCCAAAAGTAGCAGA
>CAZXRL010000206.1:0-3613 GCA_964643275.1 uncultured Candidatus Brevefilum sp. | reverse complement strand
CACGCTGGATTTCACCTCGCTCACCCCGGTCGGCTTCCAGCTTGACGAAGGAGCGCGCTGCTAGGGCGGCCAGGGGCGAGACAAGCAGGGCGAACAGGGATACGACCAGCAGGATCACCACCAGCCGTTCCAATCCGCGTTTGGGTTTGCGGACGCCAACCTCCGGTGAGCCGGGAGCCAGGGTGCGATCCCGCCTGCCGGAAAGACGGTTGTGGCCGATGGTGATGACGAGGGTACAAAGGAGTTGAAGGATAGAGAGTACTGCGGCCAGGGGCAGGTTGAGCATGTGGAGCGCCTGGATATAGATCTCCACTTCCAGGGTGCTGAACTGCGGGCCGCCCAGCATCAGCACCACGCCGAAACTGGTGAAATTGAACAGAAAGACCAGTAGCGTGGCGGCCAGGATAGAGGGCCGGAGGAGGGGAAACGTAACTTCCTTGAAGGTCTGCCAGGGGGTCGCTCCCAGCACGGCGGCGGCGTGCTGCAGGCGGATGTTCTGCCGGGCCCAGGCATTGCTGACCACCCGGATGATGATGGTGGTGTTATAGAAGACATGGGCGACCAGGATAGCGCCAAAGGTATTGAGGAACTGGATCGGCGGCGCTTTGAGGTCGAAGAGGGCCATCAATCCCAGGTTCACCCAGCCGCGCGGCCCCAAAAGCGCGTTGAACCCGGCGGCGACCACCACAGTCGGGAGAATGAAGGGCAGAGTCGTGAGCATTTTGAGGGTGTGCTTGCCCGGAAACTCAAATTTTGCGAAGAGCCATGCACCCGGCAATCCGATGATCAGCGTGAGCAGGGTGGAGAGGGAAGCCTGCCCGATGGTGAACTTTAGGGGGCTCCAGACCCTGCGCCAGTTCAAGGTGGAAAGGTCAAATCCCCATTCCGGAGATATCAACAGTTCAAACAGCGCCAGAAGGGGCTGGTAAAAGAAATAACCAAGAAATGCGGCGGGCAGCAGCCAGAACAGGGCTGCCCGCCAGGTGGGATTCTTGAATAAAGACCCAAGCTGAGATTTCAAGACCATTACTCCAGGACGGTTTGCATCCAGGCTTCAATCCAATTGCCGCGGCTGGCATCAATCACATCTATGGCGAGGGTGGCGGGTTGGTCAGGGATCTGGACACTGTCAATGAAAACCTCGGGCAGGGCTGCTTCGGTGTTGACTGGGAAAACGAACATCTGGAGGGGGATATCCTCCTGGAAGGGGACACTGAGCATGAAATCAACGAAGGCCTCAGCCAGGTCACGGTTGGGGGTGCCGTTCAATATCCCGACGAATTCGATCTGGCGGAAGCAGGTGTTGGGGCCGATGATGGAGGCCGTGGGGGCTTCATCCGGCGGCGTTTCAGCAAAATAGACCTCTGCCGCTGGACTGGAGCCGTAGGAGACAACCATGGGCTGGGGGCCCTGACCGGAAGAACCGCTGAAATTGGTGTAGTAGGCGGTTTCCCAGTCCCCCACAACGACCAGGCCGTTGTCGGCCAGATCGCGCCAGTAATCCAGGTAACCCTCTTCGCCGAAATTTGCAATCGTGGCCAGCAGGAAAGCCAGGCCGGGGGAGGAGGTGGCTGGGTTTTCAGTCACAAGCAGGCCTGCATACTCGGGCTGGGTCAGCTCTTCGAGCGAGGTTGGCACTGCCAGGTCATGTTCTTCAAAGTAGGCTTTATCGTAATTAATGCATACGTCGCCGTAATCAACGGGCAGGGCATAATGCTGGGGGTCAACGATGAACTCGGCGGGGATGACCTCAAGCAGAGGCGAACTGTAGGATTCAAAGATGCCGGCCTGCAGCGCACGGGTCAGGAAGGTGTTGTCCACGCCGTAGAAGACATCCGCCAGGGGATTCTCTCTGGAGAGAATTGCCTGGTTGAGGGCGGAACCAGTGTCGCCGCTGCGAATAAAGCTGACCGTGACATTGTGTTCAGCTTCGAATTGAGCGATCAGGCCTTCACTGGCTGCGAAAGAATCATGCGTCATAACCGTCAGGACGCGGGGGCTTTCGGATGGTGATGCGCTTTGAGGCGCGCAAGCGGCAAGCAGCCCGAGGATTAAAGTCAATGTCAAGAGGAGATAGGTGCGTTTCATGTGCTTATCCCTTCCTTTCAGGGGTTTGTTTGGGGGGTTGTTTCGTGGATACACAAAAGTAAACCGTGGGTAATCCTGACAGCGGCGGTCTCGGCGTTCATGACGTTGCTGATGCCGCGGGTCTGATCGGGGTAGAGCGTTTCAGCGTTGAGGGGGTATTGCAGCCCTGTTGTGCGGATGCCTTTAACCGCGCCAAGAAGCGGCAGGAGGGAGACCCGCTGTCCGGGTTGACCTTTGATTTCCGCATCATCACGGATCAGGAAGACTTCCTGCGTGCCATCAATCAGGCGGATATCGGTTTCTAAAAATTTTGTTTTTGAGAGGAGAAAGATGTTGGCGAGGGTCTGGTCAAGCCGGCCGCCCAACGCAGCGATGACCCGGATGGAGGCTGGATTCAACTTTAGCGCGGCATTGAGGGCAAGCTCCAGGTCGGTTTCGTCTTTTTGAGCGGGGAACCTGCGGATTTCAACTCTCTGCTTCTCCAGCCGGCTGAGTTTATCAGGGTCAGCGGAATCGAGGTCTCCGATGACGAGGTCAGGCACGAGGCCGAGTGCGGTGAGGTATTTCAGACCGCCATCCACCGCTATCAGGGTGTCGTCCTCACTGATGAGCGCACGGATGGCTTCAGGCGCGGGCAGCTCACCGTTGGCAAACAAGTAGATATTTTCAGTGTCGGAAGTCATAAGAAAACACCCTACCTTTACGGGGAGGGTGTAATTATTTTCGCAATCTCATCCCTCCGCCGGCATTATCCGGATCAGGTCTTGCGGGTCGAGGACCGAAATGTCCTCCTCTCAGCCTGTTGCGTCAGGCTCCCCGTTCAACTGTCAGTATTATTTATTATTCTGTCGATATCGTACCACACGAAAACGGTATGTGTCAAATATTTACGACGGATCGAATCGGACAATGTGTCCCGACTTGAAAACCGGGACGGGATGGTCAGCAAAGCTGAAGATTAGTTTTTATCTGTGAGGAATGCGTTGACTTCGGCTTCGGCTTTTGAGCGGGTCAGTTCATATTTTTCCTGAACGGTGCCCACAAGCTGATCAAACTGCCCTTCGACCTTTTCGAGATCGTCATCGGTCAATTCACCCCATTTTTCCTTGGCCTTTCCGCGTAATTGGAGCCAATTCGCTTTCAGTAATCTTGATAGATCCATTAGAAATCCTTTCTATCTATTGAATATTTTATTATTTGTTATTTGCACCTTCAATTTAAGTTTAGGGGAAATGCAGCGTGTGACCGAACGGGAAAGGATGGTAAAGGGTTGGGAGTCCGTTGATTAGGATGGGGTTTGTTAGGGCGTGAAAAAGACAGGGTGCGGGGGATGATCAATCATGTTTCTGAAGGGAATTTACACGTTGTTATCGATCAGAATATCCAGTAAAATCAAGGAAATAGTGTGATGATATAAAAATATGATAAGATTGTCTTCAGCGGGTTGACGAAAAACGAATTTGAGCGTTGTGAGACCGTTGAATAATTCCAATAAATGAGAACATTGAACCAAATTGGCCGAAAA
>CAZXRL010000205.1:0-3647 GCA_964643275.1 uncultured Candidatus Brevefilum sp. | reverse complement strand
ATGTTTTGATTGAAAAGACCCTGATGGCCGCCGATGAATTTGACGTCCGTGAAATCATCGTGGCGGGCGGCGTTTCCGCCAACAAGCGCCTGCGGGAAAAAATCCTCGCGGAAAGCAAACGCCCGGTCCACATCCCGCCGCTCTCTCTCTGTACCGATAACGCCGCAATGATTGCCGGCGCGGGGTATTATCATTTCATTCAGCAGGACTTCAGTTCTCAGGATTTCGACGTGCTGCCTACCTGGCCCCTTTCCTGATGCAGAATAAATGTAACCCTTCAATCGCTTACATCATCCCATGAGTGAGAATCATCAGGAAGAACCCTTCGATCTTGAAGCCCTGCGCCGGAAAGAAAAAAGCGCCTTTGCGCGTTTGGTGGATGAGAATTCCACCCGCATTTACCGGCTCGCGCTGAAGATGACGGGGAATCCTCAGGATGCCGAAGATGTCCTGCAGGAGACCTTCATCAAGGCCTTCAAGAATATTGAGGGCTTTGAAGGAAGATCAAAGGTTTCCACCTGGCTGTACCGAATTGCTTCGAACGAGGCTTTGATGCTGCTCCGCAAACAAAAGGAGGGCATCACGCATATTGATGAGGGCCTGGAGCTGGAACAGGGAGAAATCGTCCCCATTCAGATTGTGGATTGGTGCTGCCTCCCGGAAAAAGAACTGGTGTCTGCTGAAGCGCGGGACCACCTTAGGGAAGCGGCGCTGTCGCTTTCAGATGCAAACCGGGCGGCATTTCTCCTGCGGGATGTTGAAGGGCTGTCCACCCGGGAGGCTGCTGAAGCTCTCGACATCAGCGAATCCGCCCTGAAAGTCAGGTTGATGCGGGCAAGGATGCAGCTTCGTGAAGACCTCAGTGGATACTTTAACAGCAAGATGACCAAGGATTTAAGATGAAACCCATACATGAATCATCGTGTCAGGATGTCTTGATAAACCTCAATGCCTATATTGATCATGAACTGGACGCGCTCTCCTGTGAAGAGATTGAAGCCCACATAGGAGCCTGTCCGGATTGCCAGATTGTGGTCAATACGCTTAAAAAGACCCTCCAGCTTTATCAGCTTGATGGCGAAACAACCACCCTACCCGCAGAAACCCGCCGCCGGCTGTTTGCCTGCCTTGATTTGAACGAGTATGGCAGCACGGATTAAAAACCCACAGCAAGAGCCAACGGAAGACTCACATAAGGAGTCCCCCGAAATCTGCATCCTGGTTCCGGAAGGCGGTCTGCGCCCCGGGATGACATGTCCACGCTGCGGCCAGGGGAAAATTGAATATAACGGACTGCTTAATCTCGTCTGCCCATCCTGCGGGCTGACAGAAGCAGGCGCTTGCACCTGATAACACCCACCACCGGTCTCCGTGCGAGGCCAGAGAGGAACGATGAGTGATGATGAGTAAAGCTGTTTGGAAAGGCAATATGGCCTTCACCGGCACAAGCGATGGCGGCTTTCTCCTCCCGCTGGATGCCAAAAAAGCAGTCGGCGGGCACGACCTCGGATTTCAACCCTTACAACTCTTTGCGATCGGCCTGGTTGGTTGTACGGGGATGGATGTCATTTCCATCCTGCAAAAGAAACGCCAGGAGGTAACTGCGTTTGAAGTCAGCGCGGAAATTGAGCGCGCGAATGAACATCCGAAAGTCTTTAAAAAGATTATTCTGGAATATAAAGTAACCGGCAGGGATATCGACCGGCAGGACGTTGAACGGGCTGTGGAATTATCAGAAACAAAATACTGTCCTGCTCAGGCCATGCTGCAGGAAACGGTTGAGATCAGCCATAAGATCGTCATTGAGAATATCGACTGAGATTGATATGGGGGTTCAGTCCCTGCTGTTTTTATAATGCCGGACTCTCATCCGGTTGATGGTCTGGCAAAGCGTCTTCCACATTGCGAATATCTTTAAAAAAGGTGCCGGCCAGGCCGACCAGCGCAACCATGATTCCACTGATGACGATCATCATCGAAAGACCCGCCCCCGGCCCGGTCCCGACCAGGAAACCAAAAGTCCGCCCGCCCCATCCCTGTTCAGTGGCGAAGGCCGGCTCGAAAACATGGTCGCCCAGCCAGCCCGACAAGGCCATGGAGATCGGTATAGTGATTTGAGCGATAAACCGCCGGATGGCAAACACCCGCCCCTGCTGTTCGGGCGGGACTTTTTTCTGCCAAAGCGCCTGATTGGAGCCATTGATTGTCGGCATGCAGAACGCCAGCAGAAACACCGAGACCATCCAGACCCAGGGGGATTGCGTGATCCCCATCAAGAACCGCCCGAAAATCCCATTCAGGATCCAGCCGATCAGAATGCCATTTACCAAACGTTTGGGGCCGCCCCAGATTGTCAGAAAGACGGCACCAACCAGCCCACCCACGGCGGCGAAGGATTCAACAAACCCCAACAACTGGGCATCCCCGCCCGTCCGTGCCAGGACCATGGGTGAGATCACGGCCCAGCCGATGACGGTCATAAAATTGGCCCCAAAGAAAATCATCTGGATCCCCAGCAACCCGGGTTTGGAGAAGATGTATTTAAAACCAAAGGTCATATCACGCCACAACTGCTTAAGCGTGAATTTTGCGAGTGTTATTTCCGGCTGGGGAATGACGACGAATAAGAGGGTGCTGATGGCGATAAAAAAAGAGATCACATCAATCATGAGGATTCCCTTGACGCCGATCAGTCCAATCAACGCACCCGCAAGGACCGGGGCGATGATATCGGCCGTACTTTCCACCATACTGAGAAGCCCGCTGGCCCGGCTGTACTGCTTTTTCGGAACCATCAGGGTCACAGCAGCAGAATAAGCAGGCCACTGGAATGCTTGAAACGCACTGGCAAAAGCCGTGGTCGCGTAGATGTGCCAGATTTCAAGATTCCCGGATGACAGCAGGATGAATACAGTTATGGATGAAAGGACCGCACCTAAATCCGAAAGCATCATAACCAGCTTCCTGTTCCACCGGTCCACCAGGACGCCGACCAGCGGTGTGATGATGATCAGAGGCGCATAAGCGAAAACCCCCACCATGGCCAAAGTTTGTGCGGAACCTGTTTTTTCCCAGGCCCAAATCCCCAATGCAAAACTGGTCATAAAGGATCCGGTCATCGAAAAGAACTGGCCGGCCCAGATCACCATGAACGCCGTCATGTTTTTCGGACGCTTAACAGATTCGTTCTCGTAATTTGAATTATTTCCCATAAGATCAACTTATCGGTCTTCGTCATGATCGGGAATGAGCTTTTCGATGTGAAGGATCTGGCTGTTATGATACGCCCCAAGACCAACTCCCGCAACAAGTATACCACTGATTACAAAAATCACAGACATACCTGATCCCGAATTCGTGCCAAATATCGGTCCCAGAATTCGGCTTAACACGCTGCCGGGATCAGCCATAGCCGATTCGAAAACCGTATCAGCCAGCGGCCCGGCCACAAACATGGCGAGAGGTGCCGTGACCTGCGCCACCAGCCTGCGGACCGAAAAAACCCGCCCCTGAACATCAGGAGCAACTTTCGACTGCCAGATCGCCTGATTGGACCCGTTCAAAAGGGGGTTGAAAGCCATCATGACAAAATGCGCAGCGAACCAGAGGGGCAGGCTCCGCCCCAATCCCAGAAAGACCAGGCCGAA
>CAZXRL010000204.1:0-3672 GCA_964643275.1 uncultured Candidatus Brevefilum sp. | reverse complement strand
AGCACGAGGATTACACGGTCATCGTCTTTGAGATAACGTTCAACGTCCATCCAGTTGAGGTCATTAAATTGCATCCGAAATGCTCCCGTCTCAAATTTATGTTACCGGGATATTATAGCATTGCCGGACTCATAAAAACCACAGGATGCGTGATGTAAATAAAGAACCGTAGAGACATTTCAGACAACGCCTCTACGGTTTTATTTCCTAATTTCTTTCTTGTTTACATCACGATATTTACCAGCCGCCCGGGAACGTAGATCACCTTTTTGGGTGAAGCGCCTTTCAGGAATTCCTGCACGTGCTCACTCGCCAGTGCGGCGGTTTTTGCTTCTTCCTCACTGATCGTTGTGGGTACCGTCAGGCGGTCGCGGAGTTTCCCGTTCACCTGTACGATCAGCGTGATCTCTTCCTCTTTTGTGGCCGCGGCGTCCACTTCCGGCCAGCTTTGATTGTGGACTGAATACTCGTGCCCGGTCCGCTCCCAGAGTTCTTCCGCGATATGTGGGCTGACCGGGGCCAGCATCCGCAGGTAAATGCTTTCCGCCTCCTGCCAGGCCTGCGTTCCAAAGGCCCCTCTGGCCTTGGTCAGAGTCATCTCGTTCAGCAGTTCCATCAATCCGGAAACGATCGTGTTGAAATTCAATGTCTCAAAATCGTGTGTGACCGATTCCAGGGTTTGGTGGACTTTCCGGCGCAGATCGTGCAGGGTGTCTTCATCTGCTGTTTTCTCGCTGTCCGCAGGCTCAAGGAAGGTGTACCAGACTTTGCGCAGCCAGCGCACCGAACCTTCAATCCCGCTGCTGTTCCAGGGCGCGCCCAGTTCCCAGCGGGCGAAGAACATCAGGTAAGCCCGTACGGTGTCCGCCCCGTAGCTTGCGACCAGCTCATCAGGAGAAATCACATTGCCGCGGCTCTTGGACATTTTCTCATTGTCCTCACCCAGGACCATCCCCTGGTTTCGGAGCTGAAGCATGGGCTCATCCCCTTTGGTGATACCCAGGTCTCGGCAGGCCTTGTGGAAGAACCGGGTGTAGATCAGGTGCATGGTGGCGTGTTCGATCCCGCCGGTGTAAATATCCACCGGCATCCAGTAGTCATACTCCTTTGGATCAAAGGGATATTCATCATAATCCGGGCTCAGGTAGCGGAGGTGGTACCAGCTTGAGCACATGAAGGTGTCCATCGTGTCGGTCTCGCGTTCCGCCGCACCGCCGCACTTCGGGCAGGTCGTGTGACACCAGGTGGGATGCAGCTTCAAGGGGCTTTCACCCGTCGGCAGCCATTCCACATCCTCCGGCAGTTCAACCGGCAGTTCGTCTTCCGGGAGGGGGACAATGCCGCATTTTTTACAATGGACAATTGGGATCGGTGCACCCCAGTAGCGCTGCCGGGAGATCAACCAGTCCCGCAGGCGGTAGTTGACCGCCTTTTGTCCGACGCCCCGCGCTTCCAGATAGGTCACTGCGGCATCAAAGGCCTGGTCAGCGGGCGTCCCGGTCAGGGGGCCGGAGTTGACCATAGCGCCTTTGGCAGGGACAGCATCTACCATCTCATCGGCTTTGATCGGTTCGTCTTCCGGCGGTTGAATGACCACAATCACCGGCAGGTCATATTTTCGAGCGAACTCGAAATCCCGCTGGTCATGCGCTGGGACGGCCATAATAGCGCCTGTGCCATAGCTCATCAGGACGTAATCAGCGATCCAGATCGGGATCCTTTCGTCGTTGACCGGGTTGATGGCGTAACCGCCGGTGAAGACACCCGTCTTCTCCCGGTCTGCGGCTTCCCGCTGGATGTCGCCCATGTGTTTAGCTTGCTCCTGATAGGCGGCAACGGTCTGCTTTTGCTCCGGCGTGGTCACTTTATCAACCAGCGGATGTTCCGGTGAGAGGACCATGAAGGTCGCGCCCCAGAGGGTGTCCGGCCGGGTGGTGAAGATCTCGATCTCATCTTCGTCTTCGGTGGTGAAGACCACCGACGCGCCTTCTGACCGGTTGATCCAGTTGGTCTGTAAGGTTTGGACCTGTTCGGGCCAGTCGATCTCCGAAAAATCAAGCAATTCATCGGCGTAATTGGTGGTGCGGAAGAACCATTGCGTCAGGTTCTTCTTGATCACGGGAGTGCCGCAGCGTTCACAATGCCGGTCCTCGCCCTGAACCTGTTCCCGCGCCAGGGTGGTATTGCAATTGGGGCAGAAGTCCACAGGCGCTTCTTTTTGATAAGCCAGTTCATTATTGAAGAATTGCAAAAAGAACCACTGGGTCCATTTGTAATAACTGGGGTCCGCTGAAACCGCCTCTCTGCGCCAGTCGATCATGGTCCCCATGGATTTGAGCTGGCGGCGCATGTTGGCGATGTTATGGTAAGTCCATTCCTTCGGGTGGATTCCCCGTTGGATGGCGGCGTTCTCCGCCGGGAGCCCGAATGCGTCAAACCCCATCGGGAACATAACGTTATAGCCCTGCAAGCGCTTGAAGCGGGCGCGGGCATCGGAGGGCGACATGGCGTACCAGTGACCGATGTGCAGGTCGCCGGAGGGGTAAGGCAGCATGGTAAGCGCGTAGTACTTGGGGCGCGATTCGTCAATATCGGCGTGATAGAGACCATCGGCGGCCCAGCGCGCTTGCCATTTGGGCTCGATCTCCTCGGGGTTATACATGGGGATACTCGTCGGGTCGGGCATTTTCTTCTCCATCAAATCTATAATTCTGATCGTTGTGGTTTGGTCATCTCCGGTCGCAGGACATGGGATGCACAACGGGTCTTATTGTACTGCGTTTTCGCTGATTAAAACAAAAACGCCGTCCAAACAGGGACGACGTGGGTCACGCCGCGGTACCACCCTGCTTCCCGGCGCTCCAACAAGGCCGGACAGCTTGGGCCGCTCTAACGGGCGGTGGTCGTCACCGGTTACTCGAAAGTTCACCGATGCCATCTATTCCCTTTTGAGGAATGGGTCAGGCGAGTTCGACCTTGGGGCGTTCCGCAACGCCTGCCGGGCTCACACGGGTTCCCGGCTCGCTGGCGGAGGGTCTACTACTCCTGCCGTGATGTTTTAAGGTATTGTAGTGATTGTAACACATTCAATAGGGGGGATTCAACCGCGTTTGGAGAAGATTAACCTCCTGATAACTTAGAAAAATGATAATTATGTTATAGTCAGAACTTAAATTTCACATAATTTTCAATGGAATTTTCTATGAATCCTGAAATCCTTGCTTTGATCTCGTTTGTCCTCATCACGACCTATACCCCCGGCCCGAATAATATCTCCAGCGCTTCCATGGGTGTGTTATATGGGTATAAACGCACGCTGCCTTACCTGATCGGGATCGCGTTGGGATTCTTCGTGGTCCTTTCGCTTTGCGGACTGCTTTCGGGCTTTCTGTTGGAAAAGGTCCCTGCTTTCGAGCAGGTCTTGCGGATTGTCGGTGCGTTATATATCCTCTGGTTGGCCTGGCATACGCTGCGGGCCAGTTACAATTTTGATGAAGAGGAACAGAAGCCGCTGGGATTTATTCAGGGCTTCCTTCTGCAGGTGTTGAACGTGAAAGCGATCGTCTATGGCCTGACGATCTATTCAACCTTCCTCGCTGATAAGGTGACATCGACGTTTCTGCTGCTCCTTTCTGCGGCCATTCTGGCACTGGTCGCTTTCTCTTCGATAAC
>CAZXRL010000203.1:0-3693 GCA_964643275.1 uncultured Candidatus Brevefilum sp. | reverse complement strand
CCAGAAAATAAAGCGGGAAATGCAAACGCTCCAGGGATTGATGGATGGCTTCATGATCAATAACAGGCTGCTGAGTCTTGACGGCCTGGCGGTGTTTCTGTTGTTTTTCGCTCAGGTTGAAGTCCTCCGGGATATCCTGAATGGCAGAGATTCCCTGCTCGCGCAGGGTCACGGCCTTTTTCCCGATATAGGGAATCTCGTAGATCGGCCGGTCAGGCAGGTCGGGGTGGCAGAGCGCCGGGCAGGGACAGGATCGGGGGTTTGTGCAGGCAAAACCCGGAGCGGGCTCCTCCATCTGCATCACCAGTGCGGCCTCCTGCCGCCATTTTGTGACGGCCTCCCGGCGCTGGTCAACCTGTTCGCTGATTTCCTCAACCGTGAAAAAGCCTTTGAGATCAAGGGCTTCACGGTGATTGTAGGTCTTATCAATATGCAGGAGATGGATATGCCTGAGGTTAAGGCGATCCTCCAGCAGGAGAACCTGGAAGGTGACATCCAGCTCATGGTCGGTATGGACCGAGGTTGACGACTTGATCTCATAGAGATCATAAGCATCGGCCTCCTGGTCGAAGATCAACGCATCGACTCGGGCTTCATACCTGCCATCGTTATAGGTGGGCTGCCACAGGAATTGGGCGCGGGCATATTCGGAAAATACGATCTTCTCAAGGTACTGACGCGCCAGGGTTTCCACCTGCTGTCCCTGCTGGATTAAATGCTGCTGATAAGGCGTGAGGGTGCGGGCTTCCAGCGCTTCATGCGCCTTCGCCCAGAGATGCATGGGGGCGTCAAGATAAAGGAGGAAGTCCGTCTTCGTCAGCATGGTTTATTTTCGCCGACCGATCAATAAATAATTGATCGGTTCCTGATGCATCCTGCCTTCTTTCATAATCTCAAAACCGTTATCGGACAATAACTGTTTGAGGTCCGAGGGCTTATAGAAGTGAAGATTCTTCATCTTTCCAAACAGCTTGAGAAGGCGGCCATACAGCAATTGGATTTGGATTTTTAAAGGTGCCGGGGCACCAAGACAATCCGTCACCGTGACCAGCGTCCCGCCAGGTTTGAGCAGCCGTCTGGATTCCTTGATCACCTTTTTGGGTTGGGGGACGAGATGCAGCAGGTTTGGCAGCAGGACCACATCAAACGCGTGATCCGGAAAGGGGAGCTCACTGGCATCCAGCACCTTGAAAGTCACGTTCTTCAGATTCTGACGCCTTGCTTTTTCCTGAGCCCTGGCGATCATCTTCGGGGAGATGTCGATCCCCGTCATCTCACGGACGTTCGGCGCAATCTCGACTGTCACGATTCCTGTGCCGCATCCCATCTCAAGCACGTTGGACGAGGGATTGACGACCTCCAGGATTGCTTCACTGGTCAGCCGGTAAGCCTCAGTAAAGGTCTGCATCACACGATCATCATAAGCCTCTGCCCGGGAATCCCAGAGTGCACGTTCACGCTGCTGTTGTTCTGATTCTGTCACAATTCTCCTTTGCTATTGAGGGTCCTGATCAATTCAGAAAGCTCTCCCAAATGCTCAAGTTCATGATAACCGTGCGCTTCCCCATCCACCCCGGGGACAATTTCATGGGCCCAGGTGGTTTCCGCCGGGATATGCACGGCTGTCCCGCCCAGTTCCAGGATCGGCAGGACATCTGACTTGATGGAATTGCCGACCATCAGAAAGGTCTCCGGTGAAAGGTCATAGCGTTTCAGGATCTGGGCGTAAGTCTGCGGCGTTTTTTCGTTGACGATCTCAACGACCCTGAAAAACCGCCCCAACCCTGAACGTTCGACCTTGGCGGTCTGGTCCAGAAGGTCGCCTTTGGTGATGAGCATGAGGGGATAGTCCTCGGAGAGCGCGCTGAGGGTCTCGCGCACATACGGCCGCAGCCGCACATCCGCTTCCAGCATGGCGCGGACCTTGGCAAGGATCTCCAAAATTTGATCGCCAGTGACCGCGCCCCCGGAGATCTGGATTGCAGTCTCGATCATCGAAAGGGCAAAAGCCTTGATCCCGTAGCCGTAAAGCGGCAGGTTACGCATTTCCATCTTGAAAAGCGCTTCATCAATCGCTTCAGCGGTTCCCCAGGGGCGAAGGATCTCTTTAAGTCCGGCCTGCGCCTCCTGATACAGGATCTCGTTTTCCCAGAGGGTGTCATCGGCATCGAAGCCGATCATGTCGATTTGCATCCAATCACCTCAGTTCTGCGGTAATGTCCTGATTATAACGGGAATTGCAGGAAGCCAACATCGTCATTTTGCCTTTTTCCCTGATGCGGTTGTCGGATTTCCAGCGGATTAATATCTCTCTGATAATCACAGGGTAGATTGAAACTGAAGCTCGTGATTAATAAATGGTGGAGGTAAACCCTATGTCCTTAGCACAACAATCCCAGGGATTTCTTGATTTTGTGGAGACCTGGCTGGAAAATCGGCCGGCGATTGCCCTGGATGAAGCCCTCCCGAAACCGGAGAAGTCTGCCATTGTCTCAATTGACGTCATCAATGCCTTTCTGTATGAAGGCCCGCTTGCCAGCCCGCGGGTGGCGGCGATTGCCGACCCGATCACCGGCCTGATGAAGACGGCCTGGGACAAGGGCTTGCGGGATATCCTGCTGGTGCAGGAGGGACACAGCGAAGAATCTCATGAGTTCGATGCCTTTGGCGAGCATGCCATCAAAGGCACCCGCGAGGCGGCGGCGATCGATCAGATCAAAGGCCTTCCTTTCTATGAGAAATTGACAACGGTTTATAAGGATTCCATCCATCCCGCCCTTAATAATGGCTTTGACGATTGGCTCAACGCGCGGGAACATCTGGATACCTTTATCGCCGTCGGCGATGTGACGGACCTGTGTGCCTATCAACTAGCGACCTACCTGCGGCTCCAGGCGAATGCCTTCCACCTTAACCGGCGTGTGATCGTCCCTGCGAATTGTGTCCAGACCTGGCACCTTTCGGTGGAGGACGCCGAGGACCTCCCCGCAATGCCGCACCACGGCGACCTGCTGCACACCGTATTCCTTTACCACATGGCCTTGAACGGCATTGAAGTGGTCAGTGAAATTCAATCCTGAGGACAGCCGGAGATCTCTTAATTTCTATCCTTTACCAAACAGGCCGTGAATTCTCACGGCCTGGCATCGTTGAACTGTGATCGGAAAAACCGGAAACTAGCCAGCGACTGCGATCTCCACCATGCCCTCAAGGATCGTCTCAAGGGCCATCGTGTGGCTGCATCGGCCGCGGGTCTGGAAGAAATCGCAATCGCATTGCCAGACACCGTTCTCATACGTCACGGGGTGGTCGTTGTTCTCGCCCTTAATGACAACCGAGAACTGCTTGAATTCGATCCGTTCCCGTTCCTCTGCATACCGCTTGGCTTTCTCAATTTTGCCGATCAAACCGTAGTCCATAACGCACTTTTCCTTTCTGAAAGAGGGCTTATAAAAAAGAGCACGCGCGCGGTCTCGCGGCGTGCCCAATTGAATTCTGTTCTGGTCTCTTCCTGCGCATCTTCACCTTTATCGGGTCAATGCTGTAAGTGGCTTCAGTATAAACCGAGTCACCCGCAAAGTCAACGTTTCTTCTCAAAAACGAGTGCATCTTCACCACCCGGATAATATTTTTTCCAACGGTCCACCAGGGTGTATCCAGCGGCCTCATAAAGTCCGATAGCAGCCTGGTTTG
>CAZXRL010000202.1:0-3719 GCA_964643275.1 uncultured Candidatus Brevefilum sp. | reverse complement strand
CATTTGGTAACCATTTCGACTGAATGGGTTAACCCATATATGACTGACACTCTGATTTTCTTATGCTATTGTGTGCTTGCCTATCTCATCGGTTCGATCCCGGTCGGGTACCTGGTCGCGAAAGCCCGCGGCGTTGATATCAGCCAGGTGGGCAGTGGAAATATGGGCGCGACGAACATTACCCGCAATTTGGGCAGTTTTTTAGGCGCGGCGGTTGGTGTTCTGGATTTTCTCAAGGGGTTCCTGCCTGCCCTGTTAATCAGCCGCGTTTACGGCCATCAGGATTGGCGTTTATACGCTGTTTCCATCTTGCCCGTTTTTGGGCATATCTTTCCTGTCTGGTTGAACTTTAAGGGTGGGAAAGGGGTGGCGACGATCTTTGGCGTGCTCGCAGCGTATTTTGGCCTTCTGCCCTTTTTGGCTTTTCTTTTGATCTGGTACCTGGTGGTCCGGGTCGTCAGGATCATCAGCCTGGTCAATTTGATTGTCGCGCTGCTTCTCCCCCTGGCATTCTGGTTTAAATTCCAGAATCCGAGCTATATCCTGTTTGGGGTGTTTTTAGGGATGATTATCTGGTGGAGCCACTGCGAGAACATCCGCCGCCTCCTGGCAGGAACCGAGCATCAGGCCGGTTATTGACGTGAATGCTTAGGAAAATTTTTACCCGATATCGGAAATATCCTGGTGTTAAATTCTTTTCCACAACCTTCCCCCGCCCCCGGCCAAATAATTATTCAGGGCCAGTTTTACTTCCTGCGGATTGCGCCAGCCCAGGCCGCCCAGTTGGGAGGTGTAGCACAGGACGGCTTCCTGCCAGGCGTGAAGTGAATCCTTGGTGAGTGAGCGTGTGATTTTGACCCATTCACCGTTTGTGAACGCTGGCTGGTCAAAACACCATAAGATGTAGGGGTAATCAAAATAGCAAAAGCTGGCCCGTGAGGCTTTTTTTCCTGCCATCACGGCCGCCCGGTGGTCAATATGATCTCCCAACCCGGCCGGCAGGACCAGACGGGCTTCCTGAGGCACCTCATGCAGGAGCAGTTCAGCGATCGCCGTAACCAGCCCGTCCTCCGGCGGTTTCCCGAACAACTCGTCGTTATCATTCACCATCGGCTTGTTGGTGGCCAGGTCGCGCCGATAGATCACGTCTGGCCAGTCAAAGTGCCGGGGCTGCGCGCCCAGGACAGCGCAGGCGGCCTGGTCTTCATCCCGGCGCATGTGGATCGCTTCCCGCCCTGACCTTCCCCAAAGCTCATGATTCTGCCGGGCGAAGGCGGTGTAGTCCTCATCCGGCGGAAAGCCCGCCATCAGGGTCCAAACCTCGACCCTGTCCCCCTTTTGAGTCAGGTCCCAAACCAGCCCGCCGCAGGAAAGGGCAACGTCGTCCAGGTGGGGTGAGATAAAGATCCAGTGTTGTTGGGGCATACTTTGATTTTATCAGGAAAAAGATCCAGCTGTCCAAGCTCGTGAGGCCTGGATCCCCATACCGCGGCTTTTAACCGTTTTTTCGCAAGGATATAAAAAACTGCCCCGGAGCATTTTCCGGGGCAGAGGGTTAGCAGTAAGCGGGAAAGGTCTATTCGTCTTTTTCCTCGTCCTCGCGTTTTTTGGCGTCAATGATCTCCTGCGCCAGGTGCTGCGGGACCATTTCGTAGTGGGTAAATTCCATCGTAAAGTAGCCGCGGCCGCCGGACATAGATCGAAGAATGGTAGTGTAGCGGAGCATCTCAGCCAGGGGGACGTTTGCTTTGACCGTGGAACGGCCTTTTTGCGTATCCATCCCCTGCACACGTGCCCGGCGGGAGTTCATATCGCCCAGAACATCGCCCATGTTGCTTTCCGGGACGATGACTTCGACCTTCATGATGGGTTCGTACAGCACCGGTCCGGCGTCTTTGAACGCAATCTTGAAAGCCTCACGTCCGGCAATTTCAAAGGCGATCGGCTTGGAATCGACGGGATGTTCCTTGCCGTCAAAGACTGACACTTTGACATTGTGGACGGGATAGCCGGCGACAACGCCTTCCTTCATTACATTGCGGACACCCTTCTCAATCGAAGGCAGGTAGTTGTTGGAAATCGCGCCGCCAAAAACGTCGTTGACAAACTCAAAATCCGCCTCTTCGTAAGGAGCGACACGAAGGTGGACTTCACCGAATTGTCCTGCGCCGCCTGTCTGTTTTTTGTGGCGGTACATGGCAGAACTCTCACGTGAGATCCGTTCTTCGTAAGGTACTTTGGGTTCCTGGGTATTTAACCCGAGCTGGAATTTGTTCTCAGCCCGGCGGATGGTAACGTCAATATGTTGATCGCCCATCCCCTGCAGGATGGTCTGCTTGGTGGCTGGTTCATTATGCCAGGAGAGGGTCATGTCCTCCTCGCATAAACGGGCCAGGGTGGTGCTCAGTTTGGCAGCGTCGGACTGCGTCTTCGGGAATAATGCCACCTGGTACAGTGCGCTGGGATAATCGGCTTCAGGCAGTTGGAGGGGATTGTCCTTTTGACAGAGGGTGTCGCCGGTCGTCGTAACGCTCAACTTGGCGACCAGACCGATATCGCCGGAATGCAATACGCTGGTGGGGATACCTTCCTTGCCATTGGGAACCTGCATGCCGGCTAGGCGTTCCTCTTCTTCCTTTGTTGCATTCCAAATGCGCTCATCGGCGACCATCTTGCCGGAATAGACGCGGAAGAAGGTCTGTTTGCCGACAAAGGGGTCTGCTGTGGTCTTCCAGACATAAGCGGCCAGTGGGCCGTCATCCCTGGGTTCCAACGTGACCTCCTCACCTTTTGCGTTTGTTGCGACAACGGATGCGACATCCCTGGGGGAGGGCATCAGTTCGGTGAGCAGTTCCAGCAGGGGTTTCAGGCCGATTTTATGAGCGCCGGCCGCAACCATGACAGGGATGAAATTGCCGGCCCAAGTTGTGCTGCGCAGGCCGCGTATGATCTCTTTATCGGTCAGGTCGCCATTCTCGAAATATTTCTCCAGCAGCTCATCTTCGCCTTCGGCTGCTGCCTCAACCAGAGCCAGGTGGGCTTCCTGGGCCTCGGCCTGATATTCAGCCGGGATCTCAACGCCTGCTTTCCCTTCGCCTTCAAACGCTTTCATCGATAGGAGGTCGATCACACCTTTGAAATCCGATTTCTCTCCCCACGGAATCTGGAGGGGGATCAGACGGGTTTCAAGATGTTCCTGCACGGATTGCAGCGCTTTCTGGAAATTGGCGTTTTCCCGTTCCATTTTGTTGATCAGGATCATCCTGGGCAGGTTGAACTGATCGCTGTATTGGATCGCCATTTCAGTCCCAACCTCAAGACCGGCGACAGAATCCACCAGGATCAGCACCCCGTCTGCCACCCGCATGGCTGAGATCACTTCACCGATGAAGTCGGTGTAGCCGGGCGTGTCAAAAAGGTTGAGTTTGGTATTGTTATATTCAATCGGCACCACAGAAGTGAACAGGGATATGCCGCGCCGGATTTCCTCGTCGTCGTGATCGGCGAGGGTGGTGCCGTCTTCTATCTGCCCCATGCGGGTGGTCACCCCGATGAAGTTGGCCAGGGCTTCGACCAGCATGGTTTTTCCGGCGCTGCTATGCGAGGCCAGGACAATGTTCCTAATCGATTCGGTTTTATATTCTTTCATGAAAGAGACCTTCCTTGCTCCTTAAAAAATTAAATGATAAAGCCGTGCAAGCCCCAATTTTATGACAATC
>CAZXRL010000201.1:0-3741 GCA_964643275.1 uncultured Candidatus Brevefilum sp. | reverse complement strand
TATCATCACCGAATCTGGTGGACAGGTTCTCCGCTGAAAATGCAGGTTCCGGTTCACTGGTGTCAGCTAGGGGAGAGGGTGGTTTCTTTCGATCTTTGATTTGATATTCGGGGAACTCCGCAATGGACATTGGCAGGTCAGGAAGACGCAGTTTCCGGGCGATACTTATAATGGGCGGGATCTGTTCCATTCCGCTCAGGACGGCACGGGGGTTGCCGAAGCTGAACCTGTGATCGTCGGTCAGGTGGATGATCTGGTCCGTATAGGGGAGCAGGCGTTCCAGACGGTGTTCTGCAATGATTACTGTCATCCCGTATCGTTCCTTCAAGGACACGATATGCCTTAGCAGAGAATCGGCAGAGACAGGATCCAGCTGGGAGGTGGGTTCATCAAGAACAAGTGCTGCTGGCTGGTTAACCAGGGTGCTGGCGATAGCGACTCGCTGTTTTTCGCCCCCCGAAAGCTCCTGAATTGGTCTTTTTCGGATTCCATTAAGATCCAGGTGATGACAGACTTCATCCAGTTTTCTAAACATCTCGGTTCTGGCAAGGCCTTGATTCTCCAGGACAAAGGCCAATTCGTCTTCAACGATATCGAAGACAAACTGGGCTTCCGGCTCCTGAAACACAAAACCAACAGATTGCGCCATGGATTTGGGACCGACCTCAATGGGATTAATCCCAAAAACCGAAATCTCACCGCTGATCCTGCCGCCAGAAAAATGAGGCACCAGGCCATTGAAGCAGCGCAGCAAGGTTGATTTTCCGCTGCCCGAAGACCCGGCCACCAGCGTCAGGGTTCCGGGTCTGATGTCAAGAGAGATGTTCTCCAGAACAGGGGTGTCAGGCGTATAACAAAAGGAAAGGTTTGAGAGTTTAATCATTGAATTTCAGAGCCAAAGGGATACCGGGCATCAGGCTGAGAAGAATGCCGACCGGTTCGATATCTGGAAAGACCAACGAAGGGTAGGGTGAATAACCCAGGCTGGGAAGACGAGGGTCGATTTGCACGCCGATCAGGGTCACCAGCCCGACCGCGAACAACCCGATGATAATCACATCCAAAACCTGCCAGGATTCCCGGTGGAGATTGGTGACCCGAGAGCCGCGACCTGTCAGAAACAGGACTAAAAACAACAGGGCTGCTCCCAAGACATAAAGCATGATGCTGACCAGTTGAAGATAGTTGTACAGACTTAACACCCATCCGGAGAAAACTGAAAAAATTGCCAGAATTAAACCTGCAAGACCGAGTGAAGGATTTCTTCCTTTAACCTGGCTATGGAATCCGCGTGCGGTCATGGATTCAGAAAGGAGGATGGCTTTTTCCAGACTGGTGATCAATAGGGGGATCATAATAGGTAACCAGTCGGAGACCTTCCTGATCGGGTTTCCCCGGATGATCTGGGCTTCCTTGATCTCTCTGGCGCGTTCCTGAATGGACGGGAAAAAGGTGAGAGAGACGGTAATCATCATGGTAAGGGGGTGGAAGGCCGGTGGGATCAGTCGGGTAATCTGCTTTGTGGACAATGCCAGATTGAAGATGTTGAAAAGTAAATAGAGTGCGCCGATTATGAGACCGTTGACAACACCATAGACAAGGCTTTCATAGGTGATATTTCCACCGATCAGGAGCCAGTTTGCAGGCAGGGTGAAAATGACAGATTGACCAGCATGTGTGAACAGGCCATTGATTAATGTCGAAAGAAGGATCATTGTTCCAAGAAACCGAGTGTTCTGGTTAACCCAGCCTTTTAGATCCTTTTTCTTAGACAGATGCGCGCCAAGTATCAGAAGCAGAACGAGAGAGATAATGATATAGATGGGATTTCTTGTGGAGATTAAGAAAACCATGCCCGCGATCAGCCATGCCACCCAGGTGCAGGTTACATTCATGGTTGATCTTCCTTGACGACTTCAAAAGCAAACCTCTGATGGAACCGCTGGAAAACTTTCAGGACCGGCCTGGTGAGCGTACTGAGCATCAATACGTTTCCGACCGAACGGGTGATGTCCCAAACGAGCGACGTTGCCA
The DNA here is from genome assembly GCA_964643275.1 of uncultured Candidatus Brevefilum sp. Classification (GTDB taxonomy): domain Bacteria; phylum Chloroflexota; class Anaerolineae; order Anaerolineales; family Anaerolineaceae; genus Brevifilum. Next base: position 1,707 of record CAZXRL010000201.1, on the reverse strand, counting down.
GATAATAGGCGCTGTACCGACCGATATTTTCAGCCAGTCCCGCATTTTGCATCCAGGTCTGTCCAGGAGCAGCGCTCAGGAAAGGCCAGAACCAGAGGTTCATAATCGCACCGTAGAGGATTCCCCAGAACGCGCCGAAGATAGCAAGGATGATGATTTCGATGTGTTTTCCCCGCCAGCGAGCTGCAAACAGGGCTGATTTGAGAAGAGCTGAACTCTGACCTACCCAGCCGGCTGTGATCATCTGGCCCGGGAGCCAGGGACCAACGCCTCCCGTGATCAATCCTGAGATGAACATGGTCATGGCACCCATCAGAAAACCGATCCTTCCACCAAAGAAGTACCCGGTCAGGATGATCAGGAAAAAGACTGGGCTGAAGCCGGCCGGACCGGGAATGGCATTCTCGAGAAAGCGGAGGCCGGCATTGATGGCAATCAGGACACCCAAAAAGGCGATCATCTTACTGTCAATTGTTGAGCTTTGAATTTCATAGAGCAGGACGAAGAGGCACAGGACGATGATCAGGCTGACCATGATCGGAAAGGATGAGCCCGATCCGACTGTGCCTCTTGCCCCCGGTAAAACGAAGGGTGCCAGGAGACTCATCACCCCAACAATCAAGACAAAAAGGTTGATGAGGATTCCCGGGAGACGTGGTTTCATGCCCGTTTTTTGCTCACCAGAACGACCACGACAATAACGACGATTAAACCTACGACTCCGATGATGATGGTGGGCTGCAATAGAAGTGAGGGTGCAGCCGTCTCAGACTCAGGCGTTGTTTCCAGGCTTAATTCACTTTCATTTTCAGAAGGCGTTGGTACTTCTTCAGCAGTCTCCTGGATGGGAATTAACTCCTGAGGATAACCTGATGACTTACTGAAAAGATCATCATAATTCAGGAAAGGCTGAACAGCGTAATTCTTCAGGACGCTTGCACTGCACATTTCGTTCAGATCTGGGACGACATCCGGCGGAAGGGAAGGGAAGACCTCCCAGCTTGTGAAATGCCACGCCTCAATGCTGCCTGGAAAGACGGTTGAATCGCCCGCGCCTGCCATGCTAAAGGCCCACGCCTGACCATTCCAGGTCCAGTAAGACCAGTAAAACGTGCCGCCATCCGGATTGGAAATATCCATGATGCTTTCAACAAAGCCTTCGGGAGCATCATGCGGAATACCGGAGGCATTCAGTAGATCCATGCCGGTCATCGTCTCACCTTCAAAGGGCACGCAGACCAAGGTCGCTTCGCTTTCGCCAGGATCAATTACCAGGCCGGCATACGCCGTATCTGACTCAGACAGTGAAACGATAAGGTCTCCACCGAACAACGCCAAAAGCGCTGATGTTGTCGCCATCAAGTTGTCATCGGTGTATTCCCAGTTGTAAACGAAGGCACCATTGGCCTTTTGATAAGTGAATAGTTCTGAAAGTGGTGTCAGGCCGGATTCGTTTTTCCAATCCGCATTGGGAATATCAAGGGCATTGAGTGCCATCAGGGCAAAAGCGGTCGTGCTGGAATCGCCCCAGCCGCCCGTCTCGGTAAGCGTATTTTGAAGGTAACGTAAACCGTTTTGAACGGCAGTGCTCTCCTGGGATTCACCCCCTGCCAGGAGGGCTTGAAGCGCAAGCGCTGTATTGTCCGGCCATGAGCCGAATCCTGCGGCGTATTCCCAACCGCCATCTTCCTGTTGCAGCATTATCAG
>CAZXRL010000200.1:0-3746 GCA_964643275.1 uncultured Candidatus Brevefilum sp. | reverse complement strand
TTTAACAGCCGTTGACAACCCCGGACAGGTCATTATTACCTGGGATGGCGAACAGGAGGTCATGGATCTTGAAGCAGGTGAGACCAGAGTCGTTGAAACAAACCCATTCTCCTGGGGATTCCCATCGAAATTAATGACTTTGTTCATGATTGCTGTTGTGGTTAACGAGTGGTTATCTTCTGTGCTATTTCTTGTCCTGTTTGTTAGTTTATTGCTGATACTTCTTGGTGACAAGAACCACAAATATCGCGTCAATTTATCGGATCTTGCCCATTACCTCAGTGATTATCTCATCATGAGCGCAGCCCTGCTGATTATTATCATGCTTGGACGGAATCTCAGGATTTCAAGTATTACGGTAAATCTTCTGGTCATTCTTCCCGGCCTGGTCTTCTTGCTGCTGAAATTGCTTTATCTTAAAGTCCCTGCTTTGCCGCTGCTCCTGATGCTGATTGCAATTATCCTGAATGTGTTAACCTGCGCTGGTCTTCTTGACCAACGGATTTTAAGGCCGGTTAAGATTGTTGAATCATCCTTCAATGAATTAGCGGTCTTTGTAAATCCGGCGGAAACAACGTTATTATCTGTAGGATATTATCGGCAGCTCAGGGGAGCGGAACTAGTCATCCCGCATGATTCGGTTTTTGCGGAAACAGAAAACCAGCGGAGGCTGATCAGAATCAATCAACTCAGAAACATATTCGTTGAAGATTATGAGGGCGGACTGACTTCAAATGAATATTCCGCCCTGCTTGAAAATTGGAAATGGCATCAATGGGATAAAAGGACACCGGGATCATTTTACTTCCTGGATACGGAAACTATACCAGAATCGCCAATTGCCTTTTACTTTTATGAGAACGATGTCTTTTTGGTTCCGATTGAATTTTCTAAAGAATTAGGATTGTTTCATGATTTTGTTTTTGATTGAGATTTATCTACTGGGGTGCGGAATAGCTGTCCATTTCAGGAATAAGTTGCCGGATTTCTTTCTTTCGTTGATAGCGGTCTTTTTCGGGTTATTGGGCTATTTTATCAATCTTGTCGTTCTTACATTTTTCAACATTCACGTCACTATTAATCTCTTGGCGATTCTAATAGGGTTGGAGATTCTCCTATTATTTGGTGCTCGTTATTTCAAAGTCCGGCGAGATTTCTTCAATATTAAATCTTCACTGCTCTTTTTTCTGATTAGCGGATTAGGTTTCATTGCTTCCTGTTGGTACTTTTTTGTGAATGGATGGGTGTTCTATTCGCCGGATTCCATGTATATGGTGATCATGGCAAAAAGTTTGCTTGAGACCGGCTTTTCAGAATGGTATTTCGCCTCCCCCCTCCTTTGGGGTATCTTTGTCCCGGCGATGCAAACCATTGGGATGCTATTTGAGTATGAGTATACATGGTTCATTCAGCCAGTGATCAGCATAGTGTTTCTGGCTTCATTTCTATATCTCCTGATCAGAGCCGGCCGAAAAGAATCGGATAAGAAGTGGATGCCGATTATCCTGGCTGTGTTGGGCGGGCTGATTATGATCTCTGCGAATATGTACTGGGCTGCCCAATTCTATATTCACACGAACCTCAATAGCGGGATAAGCCTGTTCTTTGTTGTTGTTTCTCTGTTCATGGCGGTCAGGGAAGATAATAAAAGCTGGTTAGGGATTACGGCGCTCTTCTTAATTATGTTTGGCATGCTGAGAACGGAGAATGTTATTGTGGCGTCATTAGTAATCGTCCTGGCTGTTGTCTCAAACAGGCTGAGTTATCGAGAACGTCTATTAACTTTCCTGCCTTATTTAGGTGTTCAGATTCTATGGAATCTCTTCATACTTCGTATCAAGCCGGAGGCCTTTTCCAACCTGATGACCACCGATCAATTGCTTGTCGTTACGATTGCATTGATCCTGCTAGTCGTTTTTCTCATGGTCTCAGACAATAAGTGGCTTAAAGAAAAATTATTCCCCAAAATGCCGGCTATCTTTGTCTCTGGCATTCTATTGACCATCCTCCTGGTTGTAATCCTGAGACGCCAGGCGATCTTTATTTTCATTCTAAATAACCTGACCACACTGTTCCTGACTGGGCAATGGCTGACGACATTTTGGGTTGTCATTACATTTCTGGTGCTTGTCCGTCCGAAAACTAAATTAGATTTTGATTCAATATTTAAGCTGACGATCATCGGCTTTTTCGCTATGATTGTTATGATGGGTGCTTTGAAGGGGAGCCACGCCGGCTGGTGGGACAGTGCCAACCGCATGTATATCCATATTCTTCCTGTCATGGTCTTTTATCTGATATTAAGACTGAATATCCATTTTTCTGAATTGAAAATCGAGCAGAGTACAAATGAATAATCCGAATTCCTTTATTATTACAGGTGAACATTCATGAGCAATCACACAAAGAAGGTTGACCGCCTGGACCGAAATATCATCGCAGATATTGTTAACTCTCCGAATTTAATGGGGAGTGTACCTGAAGATGACCAGGCTGAAATGGCTATCCCATCTTATTTGCATTCAAACCCATTTATTCGAGCGATGTTTTGGCGGCGTTATGATGCGGTCTACCGTCTTTCAGAACTAAGACCTGATCTGGTTGTCTGTGAATTTGGATGTGGGATAGGCGCTTTTCTTCCGACTCTGACAAAAGAAGTCGCTAAGACTTACGCTGTGGATTTGTATCCTCAATTTGCCCATAAACTTGCTCAGAAATTAAGCCTTGAGGTCGAGTTTTCAGAGGAGATGACCAACATCCCGGATGGATCGCTTGATTTGATCATAGCCGTTGAGGTTATGGAACATTTGGATGACCCTGTTGCCTACACACAGCAATTTGCTCGAAAACTGAGGCCTGGCGGGCGGCTGATTATGTCTGCCCCGACTGAGTCCTGGCTCTATAAACTGGGTCGCTTTCTGATCGGTTACAATAAATATCACGACTATCACGAACACAATGCTTATCAATTGCGGAAGATGATTTCTGAGAACGGCTTTAATTTACAGAAAACCATTCGTTATCCCAGTTTGATATTGCCGCTGTTCCTGATCTGCCCTTATCAAGTCGCAGACAATAAACCTGTTTGATTTTTGGGAGGGACATGAAATACTCAATTGTTCTACCGGTTTTCAATGAAGAGGGTATCATCTCGGACGCCATCGGTCAGATTATCCGGGTCTTTGAGGACATGGGTCTGGACTGGGAAATTGTGGCTGTGGATGATGGCTCGACTGATAATAGTTCTGCAGTTCTTAAAGAGCTTCAAAAGCATCTCTCTGAAACCGTGATGGTCGTCCGCCACCCGTATAATAAAGGAAATGGCTCAGCCATAAAGTCGGGCATTAAAGCAGCCACAGGTGATTACATTGTCTGCATGGATGTTGACGGTCAGCATGATCCGAAGGATATCCCGAAAATAATCCCTTATCTGGATGATTACGATCTGGTGGTTGGCGCCAGGCCCTTCAAAAGCGATGGGTCCTGGTATCGTAATCTCGCGAATAAATTTTATAACCGGCTCGCATCCTCTCTGACCGGGTTTGAGATTCAGGATCTCACTTCAGGGTTCCGTGTTTTCAAAGCGGAGGTTGTGAAGAAGTTTTATCATCTTTTTCCGCAGAGGTTTTCCTACCCAACGACCAGCACCCTGGCGTTGTTAAAAGGCGGGTATAGCATCAAATATGTTCCCATCAATATCCAGCCCCGTCAGGCGGGCGCCAGCAAAATCCGTTTGCTGAGGGATG
>CAZXRL010000199.1:0-3796 GCA_964643275.1 uncultured Candidatus Brevefilum sp. | reverse complement strand
CAGGCGGGCATCAATCGGCGTGGCAGCAAGGACAGCCAGTTGAAATAGCGCGTTGCGTTCAGTCCCGCCGCCGGTTGCGCCAGCGCCGGATGATCGGCTTGATGTCCAGCGCCGCCACCGCGACCCCCAGCGGGATCATCCAGAACCCAAGAACCGGCAGGAACCCGACCAGCCCGCCAGTGAAATCAACCAGGCGCTTGCCCAGCTGGTAGGCGGAACTGGTGTGAGATTTCTCGACAAAGGAACGGACAACCCATTCCGCCTCGAGCAGGAAGATCGGCACACGCGAGAGAATTTCCTCATAGATCTGTGGCATGGGGGTCAGGTTCACGCCTCTTTCCTGTGCAGTCAGGATGGCCTCAAACATATCCCCGTGCATCTCTCCAGTGATAGCAAGGATCAGGTCTGTGATTTGCTCGTCATTGACGATTTCCAGAAGATCGGCGTTGGTTCCCAGAATTTCATACTGTCCGACTTTTTTCCCTTGTTTTTCCAGATCGTCATCGATCAATCCGACGGTGAAGAAGGGCGGTGGCCAGAGGCCTTCAATCACCTCCACAAGAGTTTGGCCTGCCTTTCCAGCACCAATGATCAATACACGGCGCAAGAGGTGAGGTGCTGTAAAGATGCGGATATAGATGATCCGCCATAAAAGCGTCAGCACAATCACAAGAACGATAAAAAGGGCAACGCCCCGCCGCGGGAGAGAATTGGGCGGAGAGGTGAAATAGATCAGCAGATACCCCAACGCGTAGATGAGGGTCGCCAGCCCAATTCCTTTGAGGGTCTCTTTGAAGTTGCTGGCCCGATGCACATCATAAAGTTCAACCAGCAGGATCAGCCAGAAAAATGGGAGCAAAAAATACCAGGTCGGGGGACGTTCCGCGATGAACTCCAGAGAGAATTCCATCCAGGAATCGCCGGCAGCCCAAAAATAGAGGGCAAAGAAAAGCGCCAGAGCCGCCATGATGATATCACCGATCAGGAGGATGAATATCCGTTCGGAGGCGCGCAAATGCCATCGTTTGGGTCTTGAAGGAGATCTCATAGCCTACATTTTAGCATTTATTCTGATTTTGGGGGGCTGACCAGGCTCCAGAGGAAGCCGGTACCCCAGGACAGATGCATCACGGCAATCGCCAGGGGGACGCTGATGGGTAGGAGTAAATCCTTGCGTTTGATTGAAAGATGTGCCCCTGCGAATAGGAGGATCAGAAAATAAGCCCCGGCAACCGTCAGTAACCCCCATCGAGCAAGGGTCAGGAACGGGGATAAGAACAGCAATGCCAGGAGGAGAAGCACAAAAACCGGAGGCAGGGCCTGGCGCCAGCGCAGCGTTTCAGGGTAGCGGCGCAGCATCTGGCGTTTCCAGTAGCCATAACGCCAGTATTGCCTTGCCAGGGCTGGCAGGTCACCCCGGGCAAAATATACTGAGCGGATTTGTGGGTCGAGCCAGACCTTTCCGCCGGATTTGCGTACCCGGGCGTTGAACTCATAATCCTCATTCGTCAGCAGGGTCTCGTCAAAAAAACCGATTTCATCAACCAGTTTCCGTTCAAACGCGCCAAAAGGGACCGTATCCACATAAGCCGCTTTGTCGGTAAAACGATAACGGGCATCCCCCACACCGATTGGATGGCCGGCAGCAGCGGCGATCCCCCGCGCCATCCAGTGGTCTCGGCCTGGGCGGATCTGCCAGACACCGCCGACATTCCTGCCGCGGCCTTCTTTCAGAGCCCGGACGGACCGTTCGACATATTCCGGATTGGGTTTCGAATGAGCGTCCAGCCGTACGATGATTTCACCCCGGGAGGCACCGATAGCGGCGTTGAGGGCTGCCGGGATGCTGCGGATGGGGTTAATGATCACATTGACGGCCAGTTCCGGGTGGGCTGCCTGCCAGGCTGTGATGGCTGAGCGGGTGCCATCGGTCGAGTTGCCGTCCGCAATCACAACTTCAATTTTTTCCAGCGGGTAGGCTTGAGCGCGCAGCGCATCCAGCAAAAGCTGGATGGTTGCCTGCTCGTTGTAACAGGGGATGATAATTGAAACGCTGGGATGCATCAGTAAATTACCGTTTGACAACTCTGCCTATGAAAGGTGTTCTTTACCCGTTGCAGTCGCAGGGGAGGGCGGCAACGGCTTCAATCTCGACAGCCGCGCCCTTTGGCAGGGCGGCAACCTGAAATGCGGACCGCGCTGGGAAGTTATCGGTAAAGAATTCCGCATAGACCTCATTCATCAGGCCAAATTCCTGGATGTCCTGTAGAAAGACTGTGGTTTTGACCACATTTTCCAAACTGCTGCCGCCCGCTTCCAGCACGGCTTTGAGATTGGTTAGTGCCTGGTGGGTCTGCATCTGGATCCCGCCTTCGACCAGGTCACCGGTAGCCGGATCTATTCCGAGCTGTCCGGCTGTGTAGATCAGACATCCGGTGCTGACGGCGGTAGAATAAGGCCCAATCGCGGCCGGGGCTTTGTCCGTGGTTATGATTTGTTTATTGTGGTGGGTTGGGCTCATTTTTTCCTTTCACAGATGAGAAGAGGAGGGATCCAATAAAAATTATATCATTCGGCAGAACGGGCAACAAAAAGCATCAGGTTTGGGAGTTTCCACAGATCGACAAAACGAGTTCCAGATTAAGATCTGATCAACCCACCGTGGTAGACCAGCTCATAAACCACTTCGCCCTCCCGCTCGATCCACTCCCTGCCGGAGAAATGGGTCAGGTCACCGCTGGAGGTGTCATGATAGGTCAGGTCCCCTTCGGCATAGTCCCATCCGCCGAGGAACCGCCCGGATTCATACATCCGGGACAGGCCGGCTTTGATCATTGCGCCTGTTTCAGCCCCCGAAATCCTGTCGGGGTGGAGGATATATCCGTAATAATTCATCGCCCAGACCGGTTCGCCCTGCCAGTAGACCACTTCTTCGCCGATAAAATCCGACCCGCCGAAGTAACTGTCAAGGTAGCGGTAATCGCTCTGCTCGAAGGTGAGGTCATGGGATTTTGGCCGGGAGGAAGCAGTTGGTGCACCGCTGCCGACATACGTCGCCGATTTGGCCGCCAGGATGAAGTCATGCAGTTGAGAGAGGTCCATGGTCACTGCCTGCTTTCTATTTTGTAAACCGGAGCAGAGAGATCACATCCGCCAGGCAGGCATTGAACATCTCCTGCATGATGGCATCCTCCGCTTGATAAGGCCCGCCAAAAGCGCCGTCCTGATAGACCTTGCGGGTGGCCGCTTTCCCCAGGACCGCAGCACCGGTTTCAGGAATAGGTTTGCCTTCTGAGGGGAGTTCTGCGACCTTCGTGAAATCAAAGGCCTCCAGCCAGTTCGCATGTTCAGCTTCCAGGCCGTATTTCTTCGCAATCCCTGCGACAGTGTCTGTCATCCACCAGGCATACCAGCGCAGGTCCAGGTCGGGGAGATCGTTGACCAGCTCGACGAGATGGGTCTTCGCAGGGGTGTTGCCGCCATGCCCGTTGAGGATCAGCACCTTTCGGAATCCGGCACCGTAGAGAGAGCGGAGGATATCTTCAACAATATTCAGATAGGTTTGCAGGCGCAGGCTGATGGTGCCGGGGAAGTCAAGGAAGTAAGGCGAACAGCCGAAGTTGAGAGGCGGTGCAACCAGGACGCCGGTTTCTTCACTAGCGGCCTCAGCCAGCGCCAGGGGGATTTTCACATCCGTCAGCAGGCTGAGATAGCCATGCTGTTCGCAGGCGCCCAGCACGAGGATCACCCGGTCATCGCCTTTGAGATAGTGTTCAATATCCATCCAGTTGAGGTC
>CAZXRL010000198.1:0-3836 GCA_964643275.1 uncultured Candidatus Brevefilum sp. | reverse complement strand
CGCTTTTTCAAATAAGGCTAGCTTGACGAATCTTTATGTTCAGCTCAATCCAGTCGTTCTTCGGAAGAAAATCGACTTGATTATCGGGAAGTTATGGAAAGTCATAAAGTAATATTTTTATTTGAGGCAACGATACAGGAAAGTAAGGTTTTATTTTGAGGCACTACGCAGATAATCTCAGGGTAATTGTTAAGTAGAAGGCAAAAGAATGGAAGCGATCTGGAAACCTTGTGAAGGCTCCGGCAAAGGCTATTATGTGTGTTGCGGAGATAACTTCTTCTTATATAATTCTTATCGTATATGCTTATATTAACAGAAGTACTCATTAGATTATCTTTGTCAAATCAAATTAACCAAGGGAGAAACGAACATGTCTGAAACAGCTGCTCAGGGAAAAGCAATACCCTTTAAGGCGGAGACTAAACAGCTCCTCAATATCCTGATCCATTCTCTGTACACAGAGCGGGAGATCTTCCTGCGGGAGTTGATCTCCAATGCCTCTGACGCGCTGGCGCGTCTGGATTTCGTAATGCTCACGGACCGCGACGTTCTCGATCCTGAAGTCCAGCCAGAGATCCGTGTCCGGATTGACAAGGGTGAAGGCCTGCTGATCATTGAGGACACCGGGGTCGGGATGACGGCTGAAGAGCTGACCGATAACCTCGGCACCATCGCCCGCTCTGGCGCAAAGGCTTTTGTGGAAGCGGCGAAAGATAGTGAACGCGACCTGGCGGACATTATCGGTCAGTTTGGCGTGGGTTTCTACTCCGCTTTTATGGTCGCTGACTGGATCCGGGTGATTTCACGGTCTTATCAGCCGGATGCCAAAGCCGCGGCCTGGCTGGCTTCAGGCGAGGATACCTACACCCTTGAGGAAGCGGAACGGGAGCGGCGTGGAACCGAAGTGCAAATCAAGATCAAGGAGGATGCCGGAGAATTCCTCGAAGAATCTCGCTTGCGGCAGGTGATCAAGCGTCACTCGGATTTTATCCATTACCCGATCTATCTTGGCGAGGGTGAGGAACCGGTCAACCGCCAGACCGCGCTCTGGCGGCAAAGCTCGAGAGAAGTTGAAGAAGCCGCTTATCAGGAATTCTATAAACAGCTCACCCTCGACTTCACGGACCCTCTTGCTCATACACACATGGTTGCGGATGCACCCGCGCAAATGTATGCGCTGCTTTATGCCCCCCAGGATCCAAAAAACCTGGTCTTTTCACCGCGCAAGGAACCGGGGTTGAAGCTTTATGCCCGCAAGGTCCTGATCCAGGAGTTCTGCACCGATCTTCTTCCCCCGTATCTCAATTTCATCCAGGGTGTGGTGGATTCTGAAGACCTGCCCCTGAATGTCTCGCGCGAAAGTGTCCAATCCAACCGGATCATGGCCCTGCTGGAAAGGCTGGTGACCGGTAAGGCGCTGGAGATGCTTGAGGATCTGGGGAAGAATGAACCTGAGAAATATGTGACCTTCTGGGAAGCCTACGGCCAGCACCTCAAGGAAGGTGTGGCAGTTACGCAAGATGACCCCGAGAAGCTGTTCACGCTCCTGCGATTCCATACCGATCAGGATCCCGATGGCTGGTCTTCATTGGACGACTATCTGGAACGAGCGGGCGAGGAGCAGAAGGAAATTTATTATTTCCTGGGTGAGGATCCAAGCGCCGTCCGCTACAGCCCGCACATGGACTCCTTCCGGAAAGCGGATATTGAAGTCCTGGTCCTGACAGAGCCTGTGGATCCCTTTATGCTGCTGCAGTTAAAAACCTACAATGACCATCCCCTGGTTAATGTGGCGGATGCCGAACTCCCTGAGACAACAGAGAAGGAAGCGGAGGATGAAAAACCTGCCCTGGACGAGAAAACGGTCAACGATCTGATCTCGCGGTTGAAATCTGTTTTGGAAGAACGGGTCAGTGATGTGCGTACGACGGAACGTCTTTCCAATTCTCCTGCAAGACTGGTGGACCCGGAAGGCGCGCCTGAGCAATCGGTCCAACGGGTTTATAAGATGATGGATAAGGCTTTTGAAATGCCGAAAAAGGTGCTGGAGATCAACCCCCACCACCAGATTATGGCAGGGTTGGCGGACCTCCCTGAGGACGATCCGAAATTTTCATTAATTGCGGAACAGGTTTATGAAAACACCCTGCTCATTGAAGGGCTGCACCCTGACCCGGTCAGCATGGTGGGGCGGATCCAGGACCTGATGGTCAATGTGCTTGGAAAGAAGGCTGATTCCTGACCTTCAAAGCAGTATAATTTTCATAACCTGTCATTCTTGGACGGATTGATGAAATATTCCAACACCTTTCCCGAACCTGCCCTGCCCCCACCGTCGGTGGAGGAAATGGCGCGGGCGGTGATCCAGGATATCAGCGAGCATTTCCATTTCAACACCGACACATGGCGGTATGCCCTGCTGCACAAGCTGGCCATGATCCCGGCCAGGAATTTTATGCGCTTGTTACGCGCCTGCGATATTAAGGTGGCAACCCAATCCTTGTGGGAGGCAGCCCGGGATTTGTTACCGCGTTTTTCGGGCGGCTGGGAAGTGACGGGTTTTGAGACGGTGCCAAAAACCGGGCCGCTCCTGGTGGTCTCCAACCATCCCGGGGCGGTGGATTCGATTGCTGCCCTGGCGCTCCTTGAACGTCAGGATGTAAACCTGCTGGCATTTGAGCGACCCACCTTGAAAGTCCTCCCTAATACAAGCGAACATCTCTATTACATGGATGAACACAACCCGACCCGGATTGATATTATGCGCGGTTTGATTCAGCTGCTGGCGCGCGGAAAAGCGGTTGTGATGTTCCCGCGCGGGACGCTAGAACCGGACCCCGCACGCTATCCCGGCGCGCTGGAATCGGTAAAACACTGGTCTGAAAGTCTGGGCGTGTTCCTGAGCCGGGTGCCAGAGACGAGGCTGCAGGTGATCCTGACGCGCAATGTCCTCACACCGCAGGCCTGGAACCATCCACTCGCCCGGCTGGGAAAGACGCTCAGGCAGCGTCACCAGATCGGGATGATCCTGCAAGGTGCGGTCCAACAGTTCTTCGGTGCATGGAAAATCCCGGTGCGGGTGAGTCTGCCGGAAGCGGTGCCTGCGAGGACGCTCTCAAGAGACCTGGACCCGCGTGAGATAAACCGGGAACTTAAGCGGTATGTTGCGGGGGAGATGGAGAAAACGTTCGAAAACCTTTAGGTCAGACGATCCACTCCACGATGGTGCTTTCGCCCTGGCCGACGCCCACACACAGTGTCGCCAGCCCGTAGAAAGGCTTTGACGCTGAACCTGCCCTGCGTTTCATTTCGTGAAGCAGGGTGGTCATGATCCGGGCGCCGGAACACCCCAGCGGGTGTCCGAGCGCGACCGCGCCGCCGTTGACATTGGTGATCTCATGGGAGAGTCCCAGCTCGTCCATCACAGCCAGAGCCTGGACGGCAAAGGCCTCATTGATTTCCGCAAGTTGAATGATCTCGATCGTCAACCCGGCCCGCTGCAGGGCTTTTTGGGTTGCGGGGATCGGCCCCAGGCCCATTATGCGCGGCGGGACCCCGGCCGCGGCCATGCTCACCACCCGGGCCATCGGGGTCAGCTTCAAAGCTTTGGCTCTCTCAGCGCTCATCAGGACAACGGCTGCTGCGCCATCATTCAACCCGGAACTGTTCCCAGCCGTGACCGTGCCATTCGTTTTAAAGGCGGGTTTCAACTGTGCCAGGGCTTCCAGCGTGGTATCCCGCCGGGGACGTTCATCGGTGTCAAAGGTGAGCGGGTCGCCCTTGCGTTGGGGCATGGCAACCGGCCGGCTCTACTCAGCCGCTTTCCCTGAATCAAT
>CAZXRL010000197.1:1543-3862 GCA_964643275.1 uncultured Candidatus Brevefilum sp. | reverse complement strand
ACCTGCAAAGTCAACGTTTCTTCTCAAAAACGAGTGCATCTTCACCGCCCGGATAATATTTTTTCCAGCGGTCCACCAGGGTGTATCCGGAGGCCTGATAAAGTCCAATAGCAGCCTGGTTTGTGGCCCGCACGCTTAGCCGGACGGCTGGCATCCCAAGCGCACTTTCACATTCGGCCAGCAGCGCGACGGCAATCCCCCTGCCCCGGTAGGGCGGTGCAACCGCCAGGCTCGTCACCCAGCCCAGCCGCCTTCCGGCCTCTCTCTCGCCACTGATGAACCCAACGATCTGGCCCTCCATCACGGCTTTCAGCCGAACCAGTCCCGGCAGTGTCAAAGCGCCGATCAGGTCCCAAAACGGCCAGACGTCTTCTTTGGGGAAGCAGGTCTTCTCAAGGGCTGTGAGTTGGGTACAATCGCGCCAATCCGCATCCGCAATTGACCAGAGACCACCAGCAGCGCTCATTAAGTCACCGGCTCTGTTAGCCGACATAGAGAACTGATCCCTGATGATATCCAAAGATTAAGTTATCCATCCTGATTTGATTATACCCGCGCCTTCCCCGCTGACCAGATAATGAAAACCGCGGCCCGTCTCGAAAAACAGGTAAAATTAGGGAGAAACCACAACCTTCTCTCAGGTGACAGGCATTTATGAAAATCAAGATCGCACTGGCGCAATTCAACACCCGACTGGGAAATGTCGAGGACAATCTCCAGACCCATCTAGACCTGATCGAAGAGGCCAAAGGCCATGGCGCAGACCTGCTGGTTTTCCCCGAGCTCTCGCTGACCGGGTATGTCCTGCAGGACCTGGCCGTGACCACGGCGATCCACCCGCACCAGGAAGACCCGGTCTTCAAGAAGCTCCTGTCTCTGACCAATGATATTGACCTCCTGGTGGGTTTTGTCCATGAAGACCGGCGGCATCGGTTTTATATCGCCGCCGCCTATCTTTCCGGCCACCAGATCATCCATATCCACAACAAGGTCTACCTGCCGACTTATGGGATGTTTGATGAGGGCCGGTTCTTTGCCTGGGGTGATTCCGTCCGGGCCTTTGACACCCGCTTTGGCCGGGTCGGGATGCTGATCTGTGAAGACTTCTGGCATGCCTCCCTGCCCTACCTGCTCTGGCTGGATGGCGCAGACCTGCTCCTGTTCACCTCCGCTTCTCCCGGCCGCGGCCTGAATAAGGACCCCCGCCTCAGCAGTTCAGTCTGGGTGGAGCATACCAACCGCGCCTATGCCGGCCTGTTCACCAATTTCGTCATCCACGCCAACCGGGTGGGCTATGAGGACGGGCTAAACTTCTGGGGCGGCTCGACGATCCACGACCCCAACGGAAACCTGATCGTTAGGGCGCCGGATTTTGAGGAAGCGCTGACCCTGGCTGAGATTGACCTGAACCAGCTCCACCGGACCCGTGCCCATTTACCCCTGCTGCGGGATGAACGCACCAATCTCGTGCAACGCGAATTGGAGAGAATAACACATCACCATGACCATTGACCTGACAATCAACACCGACCTTGCGACAAAGATCCTCACCGGCTTCATCCGAACCGAGCTTAACCGGGTGGGCTTCCAGAGAACACTGCTGGGGGTCTCGGGCGGTATTGATTCTGCCCTGAGTCTTTACCTTTCCGCGCGGGCGTTGGGGCCCAAAAACGTGCTGGCCGTCCGGATGCCCTATAAGACCTCCCCGGACGAGACAATGGAGGACGCCCAAACGATGATTGACGATCTGGGGGTGCAATCCCTGACGGTGGAGATCACGGACATGGTGGATCCGCTGATCAACCGCTATGAGAACATGGACCGGGTGCGGGCGGGCAATATCATGGCAAGGATGCGTATGATCGTGCTCTATGACCAGTCCGTACCGTTCAAGGGGCTGGTGATGGGGACCAGCAACAAGACCGAAATGCTGCTGGGGTATTCGACTGTCTTCGGAGATGCCGCCGCCGCCCTTCAGCCCATTGGAGACCTGTATAAGACCCAGGTCCGGCAGCTTGCCGGTGCCCTCGGTGTGCCGGAACGGGTGATCCAAAGAGCGCCCTCGGCCGATCTCTGGAAGGGACAGACGGACGAAGGGGAGCTGGGATTCACGTATGATGCTGTGGACCGCTTGCTCTACCTGCTGGTGGATCAGCGTTACCGGCCGGAGACCTGCGTTGAAGAGGGGTTTGACGCTGCCTTTGTGGACCGGGTGGTCCGCATGATGCGGCAGAACCACTTCAAACGTGTCATGCCGCCGATCGCCAAACTATCTCAGCGCACAATCGGATATGACTTCCTCTACCCGCGCGATTGGGG
>CAZXRL010000197.1:0-1443 GCA_964643275.1 uncultured Candidatus Brevefilum sp. | reverse complement strand
CTGGTCGCATAGCCCTTATTGCTCGCCAGAAAATAACCGGGATAAAGCGCGTCCATTTCCACCATTTGGGCATCCCGGGCCGTCTTCGCCAGGACGGAAGCCGCAGCAATTGACAGCGACCGCGCGTCTCCTTTGACGAGGGGGGTCTGAGGGATGTTCAGATCCGGCAGGATGAGATAATCAATCAGGATATGCTCAACAATGCAGGCCAGCTCATCCAGGGCGCGCTTCGCTGCCAGCCGGGTGGCCGGGACGATCCCCAGCCGGTCAATTTCCTTTGAAGACGCAAACCCCACCGCCCAGGCAAGCGCATTCTCCATAATGACCTTCGACCAGCCCTCGCGCGCCGCCGGGGTCATTTGTTTGGAATCCCTGACCCCCGCCAGCGTTTCCTCAAGTTGAGGCCGGTCATGCGGGAGGATCACCGCCCCGGCTGATACGGGGCCTGCCAGCGCTCCCCGGCCGGCTTCGTCCACCCCAGCCACCAACCGTGCGCCGTTTCCCCAGATTTCACGTTCAAAGGATAAATCAGGCCGCTCAGGCAGCAGGGAGCGGTCAAACTTCGCCCTAGGCATCGTAGTCGCCCCGGGCGGCTTTCAGACGGATGCTGATCAGGTCAAGCCCCATCCGCATCGAATCCCCCACCAGGCGCACCCGGCTGTCCGGATCAAAATACCAGTCAATGGGAATTTCCCAGATCGTATACCTAAATTTTCGGGCGATATAGAGCACTTCAGCATCAAAGGACATACCGGTCAGGATTTGCAGAGGAAAAATCTTTTCAGCCACATCACCCCTGAAACATTTGAAACCGCACTGGGTATCCTGTAACCCCGGCAGCAGGACCCAGCGGACCATCGTATTGAAGACCCGTCCGATCTGGTGCCGGTACCAGGGCTCATCATACCGCACTGAACCCGCCACCTCGCGGGAACCAATCGCGATGTCAAAGCCGTCAAGTTCGGGCGGGAGGAAACGGGTGATCTGTTCAATTGGCATGGAGAGATCCGCGTCGCATAAGAAGCGGTACTCGCCGGAGGCCGCCAGCATCCCGCGCCTGACCGCCAGACCCTTGCCGCGCAGATCCTCGTGCAGGACCCGCAAACGGGGCATTTTCTCCGCGTAGGATTCAGCGATCCCCAGGGTATCATCTATACTGCCGTTCTCGACCACCAGCACTTCCGCAGCAAACGGTTGGGTGTCCAGGAACGCGTCGATCTTTTCGAGTGAAGGTGGAAGACGCCGCGCTTCGTTATGCGCTGGAATGATGATGGACAAAAATGGTTGGGTCAAGCTGCCGCCCTTTGTAAAATCGCTGGTCAATGAGACAAAAAAATGGCAAGGAAAACGCAGATCGTCCTGCCGCTCGCCTTCCCATCCAAATCATCAGTCGGGGTGGGCGGACTTGAACCGCCGACCTCCGCGTCCCAAACGCGGCGCGCT
>CAZXRL010000196.1:0-3947 GCA_964643275.1 uncultured Candidatus Brevefilum sp. | reverse complement strand
GAGTGGCTGAAAGCAAAGATTCCAGAGAAGTAAACCACGCCAAATGACAGTAAAAAGCCGTCATATCCACATCAATGGAATCGTGCAGGGGGTCGGTTTCCGTCCGTTTATTTACAACCTTGCCCTTGCGCACGGTCTCACAGGATGGGTCTGCAACTCATCCAGCGGTGTGGATATCGAGGTGACGGGCAGTAACGGGGAAGTTGAGAAATTCATCGAAGCGATCCCAAGCTCGGCCCCCATCCTGGCGCAAGTTGATTCCCTCGAAACACGAGAAATTCCCATCATAGAATTCGATGGGTTCAATATAGTAGCCAGCGAAGATCAGCAAAACGACTTTATCCCGGTCTCCCCGGATGTTGCGATTTGTCAACAATGCCATGAGGAGTTGTTTGATCCGGGGGACCGGCGTTTTCGCTATCCCTTCATCAACTGCACCAATTGCGGCCCCCGGTTTTCGATCATCAAGGAAATCCCCTATGACCGGCCTCTGACAACCATGGCGGAATTCAAGATGTGCCCGGACTGCCAGACGGAATATGAAAACCCTCAGGACCGCCGGTTCCATGCCCAGCCCGTTGCCTGTCCGGACTGCGGACCGCAAGTCTGGTTTGAAGGCCAACCCGGCGCGGTTCATTCCGAAAAGGAAACAGCAATCCAGGCGGCGCGGCGCTATCTGGCTGATGGGAAAATCCTCGCCATCAAAGGTTTGGGCGGCTTTCATCTGGCTTGTGACGCAACCAATCCGGAAGCTGTTGCAGCCCTCAGAACGCGCAAACATCGTCAGGCAAAACCCTTTGCCTTGATGGCCTATAATCTGGAAATCCTCCGCAATTACGTCAGGACAACACCTGCAGCGGAACACCTGCTCCTAAGCCCGCAGGCCCCAATCGTCCTCCTGCCAGAGAAGCCTCACACCAATCTTGCCGAAAACGTGGCGCCGGGACAGGCAAACCTCGGTTTCATGCTCCCCTACACACCTCTGCACCTTCTGCTGCTTGAACCGCAGGACGGCTATCCGCAGGTGCTGGTGATGACCAGTGGGAACCTGGCTGAAGAACCGATCATCCGTGAGGACGAACAAGCTCGCAGCAAACTTAGTGGGATCGCAGACGGTTATTTATTACACAATCGGCCGATCCACATGCGGATTGACGATTCGGTCTACACCTTCATTGACGAGAAACCCTATCCCATCCGCAGAGCCAGAGGCTATGCCCCCAATCCCATCCGGTTACCACGCCCTGCCCCGCAAATCCTGGCCGTTGGCCCCCAGATGAAGAACACCTTTTGTCTCACCCGGGAAAAATATGCCTTTCTGAGCCACCACATCGGCGAAATGGACAACTGGGAAACATTCGAAGACTTTCAGAAAGCAATCCGGCATTACGAGTCACTCTTCCGGATCAAACCTGAGGCTATTGCTTGCGACCTTCATCCGGACTACCAATCAACCCGATACGCCCTGGAACGGGCTCAGGCAGAGCGGCTGCGGGCTTTTCCAGTGCAGCACCACCATGCCCATCTGGCAGCTGGGATGATCGAGAACGGCCTCAAGCCAGGCGAACCAGCGGCTGGGTTGATTTTCGACGGGACCGGTTTCGGCAGTGATGGCACGATTTGGGGCGGTGAAGTCCTCGTCGGCAATTGTGCGGATTACACCCGGCCTTACCACCTGAAACCTGTGCCCCTCCCGGGCGGGGATATTGCCATCCAGAAACCTGCCCGGATGGCATTGAGCACCCTCTGGTCCTATGGTCTGGATTGGTCAGAGGACCTGCTGCCCCTTCAGGCGCTTTCAAGTGAAGAACGCCAGGCCCTCAGGAACCAGTTAGCGAAAGGCATCAACGCACCGCTGACCTCGAGTATGGGGCGGCTCTTTGACGCCGTCTCAGCTCTTCTGGGCGTGCGTCAGACCGTTTCCTATGAGGCTCAGGGGGTCATTGAGCTTGAAACGCTGGCCGCGGGACCCGAAACAGGGTATTATCCATGGCAGATTGACCGGCAGGAGATCAATCTCAAACCAATGCTGGAAATGTTGCTCGCGGATTTAGCCCGGAATATATCCACACCGGTAATTGCAGCGCGTTTTCATAATACAATTGCCCAGCTTGCGCTTGACCTTGCACAGCGGATTCGATCGGAGATGGGGATCCATCAGATTGTCCTTTCCGGTGGGGTCTGGCAAAACCAGATCCTGTTGAAAAAGACCATCAACCTTTTCAATACGCACGGGATCACGCCCCTGCTCCACCGGCAGACACCACCCAACGATGGCTGTGTCGCCTTCGGGCAGGCGATGATCGCCGTTTATCGGTATCAAAATATAAAGGAGTAAACCATGTGTCTGGGAATACCCGGAAAAATACTCTCAATCTATGAGGACCACGGCACGAAGATGGCCAAAATCGACTTCGGCGGCGTCAGCCGTGAAGCCTGTATAGAGGTCATCCCCGAAGCCAAACCCGGCGATTGGACCATCATCCATGCCGGTTTTGCGCTCAACCTGCTCAGCGAAGAAGATGCCCAGGAGACTCTGGACATCCTGCGTGAAATGGAAGAACTGATGGATTTCGAGGAGCATGACCCCAGTGACTGATTCGGGTACGCCTGATTTCCTCTCCGGATATCGCAATGCGGATCTTGTCAAAAAGGTGCTGGTTGAGATCCACCGAAAGACAACCCGGCCCTGGGCTCTGATGGAGATCTGCGGCGGCCAGACCCATGCCATCATGCAGTACGGTTTGGACCAGCTCCTTCCTGAGCAGATTGAACTCATCCATGGCCCGGGCTGCCCTGTCTGTGTCACTGCCCTCGAATTGATTGATCAGGGGCTGTGGATTGTCCGGCAGCCGGATGTCATCTTCACCTCATTTGGCGATATGCTGCGCGTGCCCGGTTCAAAGGGCGACCTGTTCTCTGTCAGGGCAGCGGGAGGAGACATCAGGGTCGTCTATTCTCCGATGGATGCTGTCAAAATCGCCAGCCAGAACCCGGAAAAACAGGTGGTTTTTTTCGCCATTGGCTTTGAAACCACCGCGCCGGTCAATGCGATGGCCGTTCTCCAGGCTGAAAAAATGGGGTTGGAAAATTTCTCCATCCTCCCAGCCAATGTCCTGGTCCCCCCGGCGATGCATGCCATCCTTTCAAGCCCGAATAACAGGATCCAGGGCTTCCTGGCCGCTGGCCATGTCTGTGCAGTGATGGGATATTGGGAATACCCCCCGATTGCCGAACAATACCGGACCCCCATCGTCGTCACAGGTTTTGAACCGCTGGACCTTGTCAATGGAATCCTGAAAACAGTCGAATTGCTCGAAGAAGACCACGTGGATGTCCTGAACGGCTATCCCCGGGCCGTCACCTTCGAAGGCAACCGGGCAGCGCAGGCCTTAATCGAGCGGGTATTCAAGCCCGTTGACCGTAACTGGCGCGGGATCGGCATGATTCCGGAGAGCGGTCTTGGCCTGCAAACAGACTATCAGGATTATGATGCTGGTCAGCGGTTTGAGATCGGCCAGATCCAGACTGAAGAATCCGAAATCTGTATCGCCGGGCTTGTGCTTCAGGGTGTGAAGAAGCCTTCTGATTGTCCTGCCTTCGGCACCCTTTGCACTCCGCAGTCACCCCTTGGCGCGCCGATGGTCTCCTCAGAAGGAGCTTGCGCCGCCTACTACCGCTATGGCAGGAAGCCCCAATGAGCGATCCCTTTGAAAACGTGCGCATGCAAGGGCCGGTTTGCCCAATCCCCCATCACCCTACTGATACCGTGGTGATCGGGCATGGCAGCGGGGGTCAGATGACCCGTGACCTGATCCGCAATATCTTCCAATCCCGTCTTGGCAACGAATATCTGAGCCAGGGCAATGATGCCGCCAGAATCACGCTGAGCGGAGACTCAAAACAAATCGCCATTTCTACTGATTCCCATGTCGTTTCACCTCTTT
>CAZXRL010000195.1:0-3974 GCA_964643275.1 uncultured Candidatus Brevefilum sp. | reverse complement strand
CATCTGATTTCCAGCGCGTCCTGAGGTTTGTGGCCCGGTCGCCGCTGATGCCATAATTGAGGACCTTCAATTTAAGTTCGGGATAACCTGCCTGGAGGAGGTTATTGATATCGCGCACATATCCATCTCCAAGCGGGGCTAATTCCGGTTCCCGGCGGCCGCAATCGGTAATGCTGTCACCAATGAATTCGATTGTCTCTTTGGGTTTGAAGATTAAGCTCATGCTGACTCCTGAAAAAGGGTTGAATTCTTTGCATCCTGGTAAAGTAAAAATCCATCGCAGGGATCTTCATACTCCCCATTTTACATCATCATCAGATAAACCGAAAAATCTTTGGCCATAAGCCATGAAAAATTCGATCAAAGGTGATCTTTATCCTATTGACGAAAGGACATTCAGACGTTAATATATGCAATATGTTGAATGTTTCGAGGTTTGATGATGGACTATAAAACCCAGGCTGAAATTTTTCAATCGTTGTCGCATCCCGTCAGGCTGCAGATCCTGGATGAACTGCGCCGGCGGCCCGCCTGCGTGTGCCATCTGCAGGCCGTCACCGGCCGCCCCCAGGCTTATATCTCCCAGCAATTACGGACTCTGCGGGAGGCTGAGTTGGTGGTTGACGAAAAAGACGGACAGAATGTGTTCTACAGCCTATCAGATGAGAACGTGAACAGATTGCTGGCGGATGTCCTGGGAGATGCTGGCGGTCCATCCCATCCAGCGGGCTGCAACTGCCCTTTCTGTACTGGAGGCGATTGATTTTTTTAACCGGATATATGCAGAAAATTATATATAAGGAGTTCGTTTGAACATTACTGAAACGCTGTTGAATGTATTGCAATCCGGCATGGGCGGTCTGGCTGCATATCTGGCAGCCCATGTCCTATTGTGTCTTCTCCCGGCTTTTTTTATTGCCGGTGCGCTGGCTGCCTTGATCCCCAAGGAAGCCATTACGCGTTATTTGGGTAGGGACGCTCCGAAATGGCTCTCCTATCCGGCTTCAGCATTGGGCGGGTTCCTGTTAGCCGTTTGCTCCTGTACGATCATGCCTTTGTTTGCGAGCATTTATAAAAAAGGCGCGGGACTGGGGCCAGCGATCACTTTCCTCTTTGTGGGGCCGGCTGTCAATATCCTGGCGATTTCTTTCACCGGCGTTCAGATTGGGCTGGATATTGCCCTGGCGCGAGTCATCCTTTCATTGATCTTTGGGGTCCTGATCGGCGTGTTGATGGCCTGGTTCTTCAGAAAAGACGATATCGAACATGCGAAATCAACGGAGAACAACGCCCTGTTTTCATCCAAGGCTACGATTCCCACCCGATCAATCCTTCTTTTTCTCCTGCTGTTGGCAGCTTTGCTCGCTGGCACCCTGCAAATCGGGCTATTCCAGGATGTGTTTTACACACTTCAACTCCCGGGTTCCTGGGCCGCATCGGTCCAGTCCTGGCTGGATAGCCTGATCCCGCCAGACCCATCCCTCGGGATCGAAGGCGTGTCGGTGTACGGCCTGATGTTAATTGGTCTTTTGATTATCATTGCGGCAGCTTCCCTCAAAGGATTCCATCGGATTTATGAGGGTCTGACCCGCTGGACGACCGTGACCCTGGGATTGATCACCCTGACCCTTGTTTTTGCGTCGCTGTCAATCTCTGTCACCAGCACAGGACTGCTCATCGGTTTAAACGGCCGTTTTATCGCTGAAATAATCATTTTGGGCGCTATCTGGTGGGTGAGTTCGAAGGCATTCAGTGCCAGCGAAAAGCAGGAATGGCTTTGGGAGACCTGGCGTTTCGTCAAACAGATCATACCGCTTCTGCTGGTGGGTGTGTTTCTGGCGTCCATTGCCCGGACCTTGATCCCTGCATCCTGGATCCAAACCCTGGCCGGGGAAAATACTATCTGGGCAAACCTGGCAGGCGTACTATTCGGCGTGTTCATGTACTTTCCCACCCTGGTTGAGGTACCGGTGGCGCAGACCTTTCTCTCGCTAGGGATGCACCGCGGGGTCCTGCTGGCTTATCTGCTGGCCGATCCGGAATTGAGCCTGCAATCGATCCTGATCACCAATACCGTGATCGGTAAGAAGAAAACAGCGGTTTATGTTGTCCTGGTGACGATCTTCAGTACGTTGGCCGGACTAATTTTTGGCTGGTTTGTGAATTAATTGAAAGGAGAATACTAATGGAAATTAAGATACTGGGTGGCGGATGCCCGAAATGTGAGCGTTTGGAAGCGATAACCCGGGAGGTCGTCGAAGAACTCGGGATGGAGGCAACCTTTACGAAGGTGAAGACCATGCCTGAGATCATGGCCTACGATGTGATGACGACGCCCGCCCTGGTGATTGATGAGTGCGTCCAGTGTTATGGACGGATTCCGGGGAAGGAAGAGGTCCGCGCCTGGTTAGAAGCCTCGGGAGAATAACTTTTGCGATAAAAACTTAACAGAAGCTGTCCTCAAAAATTGGACAGCTTTTTATGATTCATCAGGTTGAAACCCTGTAGGGTTTTTATCTCTGACCAAGAAGAGAAACAGGAGTCCTGCCAGCCATCTGCCGCCGGCGGAGGCAAGCGTTACGCCCGTGAAATCAACCAGAGGAATGATGAACGAACCCAGGGCAGCCCCGCCTGCGAGGGAGAGGGTCACAACAATCTGGTATAAGGCTGAGAAGCGGGCGCGCTGGTTTTCCGGCGTTTGCTGCAGGATTGTATTGAAACTTACCAGGTTATAAGCGCCCCACAGGATGCCGCCCAGGGTTTGCATCAGGATAGCCTGCCAGGGCTGCTGGACCCAGACACCCCACAGCAATGGCATGATGGGAATAAGCAGCATAAAGATGATGACGACATTCCGGTTGCCCCAGCGGTCTGCGAGACCCCCAACCCCGCGTTGTACCAGCAGGTTGGCGGCCGTATTACCCACCGTGGCGATACCGATCATCGCCGCAGTCATGTTGAGGGTGTCGACCATGTAGACATTGAAGAAAGGCCCGGAGATATTAACGGCAAAGTTCCAGACTGCGGTGAACACGCAAAAGCGGATGAATCCGTGCTCACCTTTTAATGAGGCCAGGATATGAGCTAAGGAGCTTTGTGTTCCTTCGTTCTCCCGGGAAAGCTTTTGAGGGTCCTTCAGGCGGGCAAAGAAAGACATGGATATGCCCCCGAGGACGACCGCGAGGATGAATGAAAGCTGATAACCGAGCGGTTCACCAATCCGGGTGATCGCCTCGCCGATGACCAGTGCAGTGATTATCCCGGCAATCCCCATGATGAAGTTGCGAGTTCCAAAGTAGCGGCCGCGCCCATCTATCGGCACTATGTCTCCGGTGAGTGCCATCCAGCCCGGGAAGCCGATATTGTTGAACCCTTCCCGCAGAAGTGCCAGACTCAGGACGATCCAGATCAGGATTCCATCGCCTCCCAGAAGCATGGGAAGCAGGGCCATGAGCAGTACGGCCAGCCTGCTCCCAGTGGCGCCAGCCAGGGTGATCCTTTTCCGCTGCCCGGTCCGTTCGACCAGCATTGCAGCCGGGAGGAGCAGGGATGCAGCAGTGAGGTTGCTGAGGGAACTAAGCAATCCGATCTGCTGGCGAGTTGCGCCAAGAAAGAGCAAATAGATCGTGATGTAGGTCAGGATGATCTTATCGCTGGCCGCCGCAAAGAGTCCATCATAAAAGAACAGGGTAAGATTCCGGCGCTGTTTTTCAGGAAGGACAGCCGCCCAGGCACCGCCCCAGGTGAAGCGGGTGAAATGACGCCTGAAACGCGCCCACTGGTAATGGATCTGGTGAAATTTCATCGAAGGCCGTTATATCTTCAGATATTCAGGCATGTCCAGGACAAAGATAGTCGCGGCATGCCGCCCGGGTTCGGTTGTGTGGCAATGGCGTTTGAGTAAACCAAGGATTGATTTAACTTTTTTCGCTTCGACTCCGACCATCAGGGTCACATTTCCCTGCCGGAGGAAT
>CAZXRL010000194.1:0-4072 GCA_964643275.1 uncultured Candidatus Brevefilum sp. | reverse complement strand
CCATTGGAGTTCGAAATAAGTGAGGCCGTGTCCACTAAACTGTAGCCACCCCAGGAACACCCGCAGGGTGCTAGGGGAAGCCTTAACAAGAACTCCTTTTTGAGGTTTTGCTGGGTTCTCAGTGATAATTCTGATACACCCATTCCTCACAATAACCAAGTGGCGCGTCCAGAGAATGCAAGGGAAAGAGCTAACAAATCACAATTATCATCAGAAGTTTATTCATTCGACTTTGCGATTAACCTGCCTTAATCCTCCGTCTGCTGGGCATGAGATCGCTGGTGAGTGCTATAATTCGAAAGTGATCACATCTCAGGAGCGCGGGCATGCCTGATCAACTAAGGTCCTCTCAAAAAGCCAGTTTTCCTTCCCCTCAAAATCCATCCCAGCTGGCGCTCTGGCTGTTCATCCTCTCCCTCACCGTCTATCTGCTAACCCGTTTCATCCACCTTCCCCGCTTCCCCATCTACTTTTTCACTGACGAGGCAATCCAGACCCAGCACGCCGCCGACCTCGTTGCCAGAGGATTCCGGGATGCTGAAGGCATCCTGTTCCCAACCTATTTCCAGAATGGGGGTCAGTATAACCTCAGCCTTTCCGTCTATGTCCAGGTTCTCCCCTATCTGATCTTCGGCAAGTCCATTTGGGTGACCCGGGGAACCTCAGTTCTGTTATCCCTGATTGCGGCAATCGCCTCAGGTCTGATCCTCAAACAGGCCTTCAAGAGCCGCGGCTGGTGGCTTGGGCCATTACTTCTGGCCGCCGCGCCCGCCTGGTTCCTCCATTCTCGCACTGCCTTCGAGACCGTCCTGATGGCATCCCTCTATGCGGGTTTTCTGTATTTCTACCTCCGCTACCGGGACAACCGGCCCCAGGCTCTCTATCCCGCTCTTTTATTCGGCGCGCTGGCATTTTATGCCTATAGTCCGGGCCAGGTGATTGTGGTTGTAACGGGGTCGCTGCTTCTGATCGCAGATTGGCGCTATCACTGGCTGCACCGCAAATCCACCCTGATCGGATTGGGCTTGCTGGTTTTTTTGACACTGCCCTATTTTCGCTTTGTGCTGGCAAACCGTCATGAACCCCTGCATCACCTGACTCTGCTCAATTCCTATTGGGTCAAACCCCTGCCATTCCGCGAGAAAGTGCTGACCTACGCCCTGAATTTCCTCAAAGGGTTTAACCCCCTCTACTGGTACCTCCCAAATCCATCAATCATCAATCGTCTCTGGCCGGAAATCACACTGCCTGGATGGCTGTTTTCCAATCAGGCCGACCTTGCGCGCCACACCATGAAGGGCTGGGGGCATCTTCTGTGGATCACCTTCCCCTTCTGGGTGATCGGCCTGGTGAAATGCATCCGGCGGTTTAATGAGCCGGCCTGCAGGACGATGATCCTCGCCACCCTGGCAGCCCCAACCGGCGCAGCAGTGGTGGATTGGGGGATCACACGGGGACTGGTCTTCATCATCCCTGCCACCATGATCACCGCTCTGGGGTTAGAATCATGCCTAATATGGGTCGAGCGGAAATACCCAAAAATTCAAACCAATTATCTCTTTGCAGTCATTTTCCTCTTCCTAAGTACCCTCAGCTTTTGGATCCTCGGTGATGCGCTCCGCAGCGGGCCAACCTGGTATACCGATTACGGCCTGGGCGGGATGCAGTATGGCGGGCAGCAAGTCTTTTCCCGAGCGAATGAAATCGCCCTGACCCAGCCTGAAACAACCGTGTTCGTCAGCTCCACCTGGGCAAACGGCCCGGACGTGGTCATGCGTTTTTTTGCAGGGGACTTGGGGAACCTGCGCCTGGGGAACATCAATGCCTGGGGGCTGGAAGTCCGTCCGCTGGACCGATCAATGCTGTTTACTATGACCCAGGAAGACCTCGATTACATCCGCGACTCCGGGAAATTTGACAACATCACTATTACAGAAGTCATCCCTTATCCAGATGGGAGCGAGGGTTTCTTCTTTGTACACCTGGATTACGTGGACGACATCGAAGCAATTCTTGCGGCCGAGAGAGAAGCCCGTCAGGCCTTGCAAACCGAATTCGTTACGATCAATTACCAGAAGGTCAGAGTCAGTTATCCCACATTGGATATGAATGAGATTATCCACGCATTTGACGGGGACCCAGCCACGGTCACCCGTACGTTGGAAGCCAATCCCATGCGGCTGGTGCTAAGCTTTCCTGAACCGATCGAGATCAACCAGGTGACTCTCTGGATCGGGGGCACCCCCACAAGGATGACGGTAACGGCCATCCACGATGAGGAGACCCTCTCCATAATCTCAGAGGAAGCGGAACGCGCACCTGCCATCCGAGCGATTCCGCTCACCTTCAAGCAAACCCTGTTAATTGACACGCTTGAAATCGAGATCCTCAACACCCACGATGGCGAAATTGCCCATGTGCATCTGTGGGAAGTTTCCCTCGAGTAAGGGGATTGCCTGCCAGCAGGTACTGATCCAACCTTTTTCTAAAGGTATAATGGTAGCGCACTTGGAAACACTCTCACCACTAAAAAGAGGTAAAACCATGTCAACCAAATTGAACTGGATTGATGAAGAACTTAAAAGTCTGAAGGATTCCGGGCTGTACAACAAAATCCGCACCCTCAGCTCTCCCCAAGGTGCCTGGCTTGTGGTCGATGGTAAGCGAGTCCTCAATTTTTGCTCAAACAACTATCTGGGGTTGGCGAATCACCCCAGGGTTGTCGAAGCTGCGCAGAAAGCCATGCAGGACTACGGCATCGGCCCCGGGGCAGTCCGCACCATTGCCGGAACCATGGACCCCCATCTTGAACTGGAAAAACGCATCGCCAGATTTAAAAGGGTGGAAGCCGCGATCACTTTTCAATCCGGTTTCACTGCCAACACAGGGACAATCCCTGCGCTGGTGGGCAAAGGGGACCTGATCTTTTCTGACGAGCTCAACCACGCATCCATTATTGACGGCTGCCGGCTTTCCGGCGCAAAAATAGTGCGCTATGGTCACGCTGATCCATCCTCGCTGGAAGCCGTCATTCGGGAACAGAATGATAATTACCGTCGCGGGTTGATCGTGACGGATGGCGTTTTCTCCATGGATGGAGATTACCCGCCCCTGGATAAAATTGTTGAAATTGCTGAGAACTATGATTTGATGTTGATGGTTGATGATGCACATGGCGAAGGCGTACTCGGGGATGGCGGGCGCGGTATTGTGGATCACTTCCAACTGCATGGCCGGGTGGATATTGAAGTCGGGACTTTTTCCAAAGCCTTTGGCGTGATGGGCGGGGTTGTTGCAGGAAACGCCCGTATTATTGAGTGGCTTCGCCAGCGCGGTCGTCCCTTCCTGTTCTCCTCCGCAGTAACCATTCCCGATGTGGCAGCGACAATCGCCTCCATTGACCTGCTGGAGGAATCCACCGAACTGGTAGACCGGCTCTGGAAAAACGCCGATTTCTTCAAACAGGAGTTAAACGCTTCAGGATTCGATACCGGCAAGACCATGACACCCATCACACCCGTGATGCTCGGTGATGCCAAACTGGCGAGAGAATTCAGCCGCAGGTTGTATGAGGAGGGGGTGTTTGCAATGGCACTCGGATATCCCACAGTCCCGATGGGTCTGGCCAGAATCCGGGTGATGATTTCGGCAAGCCATTCAGAAGAAGACCTGAACCGGGCATTGGTTGCGTGTCGCAAGGTTGGGAGAGAATTAGCCATCATTGCGTGAACGCCCCTCTGGCCTGACTTTTTCTCAAAATTAGTGATCACTCCCAAAAGGATTAAGCAAAAAATGCCCAGCTGGGCATTTTTTGCTTGTGAAATCCGGTCAGCCTTTAGGCAGGTTTGGCAACTTCAGGTTCTTTGAAAGGGTCGTAGCCCGGATTCGTTCCGGACCAGCAGCATCCCGGTTGCTGGAAGCTGTTACAGGCCAGCCCGCGGGAACAACGGTGAGCAATGATTCGGGGAGCTTGTTCCGGCAGGAAAGTGGCTGGATAGACAATTTCCGCTTCAAGAGAGACTTCCTCATTTGCTCGTTCACAATAGGAAATTTTAAGCACTTCCCAATTTCG
>CAZXRL010000193.1:0-4097 GCA_964643275.1 uncultured Candidatus Brevefilum sp. | reverse complement strand
CCAGATCAACAGCTTTGTGATCTATATGCTGCTCGGCGCGGCGATCATCTCCGCGCTGCTGGGTGACTATGTCGAGGCGGTTGCCATTATGGCTATCGTGATCCTGAATGCCATCATGGGCATCATCCAGGAGGGCCGGGCTGAAGCTGCTTTGGCAGCGCTGAAGAAACTCGCGGCACCGGATGCTTCCGTCCTTCGGGATGGCAGCCGCGTGTCAGTTGCCGCCCGCGAGCTCGTCCCGGGAGATCTTGTTTTTCTGGAATCCGGCAACTACATCCCGGCAGATGTCCGGCTGCTAGAAGCTGTGAACCTCAGGATTGATGAAGCCTCCCTGACCGGTGAATCTGTCGCGGTGGAGAAGAACGCTCAAACCCGTCTGGAGAAGGATATCCCTCTGGGTGACCGGAAGAACACGGCCTTTATGGGTACGCTTGTCAGTTATGGCCGCGGCAAAGGCATCGTTGTCAATACCGGGATGAACACCGAACTCGGTATGATTGCAACCATGCTCCAGCGGGTCGAAGACGAAGAAACGCCCTTACAGCGCCGGTTGGATCAGCTCGGCAAGGTCCTTGGTTGGGGATCGCTGATCGTCTGTGCCCTTGTTTTTGTGATCGGCGTGATCCGGTTCGTGCTGGAACCCGGAACGGCGGATTTTTTCAGTCAGGCAGCACTCGAAGAATTCACTGAAATGTTCATGATTGCTGTCTCGCTGGCGATTGCGGCTGTTCCCGAAGGCCTGCCCGCGGTGGTCACCATCAGCCTTGCGCTCGGGATGCGTGAAATGGTCCGCCGGCATGCCCTGATCCGGAAATTATCCTCAGTTGAGACACTTGGCTCAGCCACGGTCATCTGTTCGGATAAAACCGGCACCCTGACCCAGAACGAAATGACCGTGACCCGGTTATGGGCGGATGGGAAGTTCGTCAATGTGACCGGAAGCGGTTATGCGCCTGTGGGAGATTTTCTCCATGAAGGCCAACCGGTCAATCTCGATGATTTTCCTGCCATCAAGACCTCTCTCTGGCTGGGGACGCTTAATAATGATGCCCAGCTTGAACCGGCGGGCGAACAGGACGGTCAGGAAATATTTCGCATGATCGGAGATCCGACAGAAGGTGCAATCCTCGTCGCAGCTCATAAAGCCGGCGCTTCCGCCAAGGGGCTCAATAAGGCCTATCCCCGTGAGCAGGAAATCCCCTTCGATTCAGCTCGGAAGCGGATGGTCACCATCCATGCCATTGAGGATGTGGACTCGGCGGATATCTCTCCTTTCGATGAGGACGACGAAAAACGAGAATTACACGTTATCGATGTCAAAGGCGCGCCCGATGTTGTTCTGAATCTCTGTACCCGGATCCAGACGATGGATAACAGCGAAGAGCCGCTGACAGAGGAACGCCGGAAAGAGATTCTGGCAGCCAATGACGTCATGACCGGTGATGCTTTGCGGGTGCTGGGTGTGGCTTGCCGAAAAGTCTCGGTGCTGCCTGAAGAGATCAACAGCGATGAATTGGAGCAGGACCTGACCTTTGTCGGCTTAATCGGGATGATTGATCCGGCTCGTTCGGAGGTAAAGGATGCGTTGAACGAAGCCCGGGACGCGGGAATCCGCACGATCATGATCACAGGTGATTACCCCAATACAGCCCGCGCGATTGCGGAAGAGATTGGGTTGCTGCGCCCCGGACGGAAAGTGATGACCGGTTCGGATATTAACGCCTTTTCCGATGAAGAAATGGTCCAGAATGTGATGGAGACGGATGTCTATGCCAGGGTCAGCCCTGAGCACAAGATGCGCATCGTGGATGCCCTGCGCGCCAACAATGAAGTTGTGGCGATGACGGGGGATGGCGTCAATGACGCTCCTGCCATCAAGCGGGCAGATATTGGCGTCGCGATGGGGATCACCGGAACGGATGTCGCCAAGGGTGCGGCCGATATGGTCCTGACGGATGATAACTACGCCAGCATCGTTTCAGCAGTGGAACAGGGCCGGGTGATTTACAGCAATATCCGTAAATTTGTTTATTACCTGCTGTCGTGTAATGCGGCTGAAATCATGATCATCTTCCTGGCCACCTTATTTGGCTGGCCGATCCCGCTGACGGCCATCCAATTGCTCTGGATCAATCTGGTGACCGACGGCGCGCCCGCCCTGGCTTTGGGAACGGAGCCTGGCGACCCCGATATTATGGACCGCCCGCCCCGACCCCCGGCGGAGCCGATCATTAACAAGTTTATGCAAGTTGGTATCCTTGTTCAAACGGTTGCCATTACGGCCACAACACTGTTCGCCTTCTATTTGGGTGACCCGATCAACAACCTTGACCTGGCTGAGACGATGGCGTTTGTGACCCTCAGTATCTCGGAGCTATTCCGGGCTTTCACAGCGCGTTCGGAATTCTACCCTCTGGCGAAAATCGGGTTCTTCAAGAACAAGCTGATGAACTGGGCTGTGCTTGGTTCATTGGTGTTAATTTTTGTGGTTGTTTATGTTCCCTTCCTGCAGCCGATCTTCAACACGGCGCCGATGAGTCTGTCCCACTGGCTGGAAATCCTGCCACTCATCCTGATCCCGTCCATTGCGGCGGAGGTTACGAAATATATCAAGCAAAATCAACTTCGGAAGGAACGTGCTGCCCAGGCTGGCAGCTAAGCCGACGTAATTAATTAAAATCCAAACAACACCTGACAGGGCCGGAACACTTCCGGCCCTGCTATTTTGCACCCTGCAGCTATTGATATTTAGAATCCGGGACGGGTTTAATTGAACCCGGCCCGGATAACGCGTATAATGGTTAGCAAACCCAGTCAGGTTCTTCGTTCATCTGTTGTCAATAAATCAAATCATCTCAAAGGGAGAAGCCGTTTTCATGGAAAAGTTTATCGCAGTCGCAGGGAATATCGGTGTGGGGAAGTCCACGCTGGTCCGGTTGCTCAGCAGGGAATTACAATGGTCACCCTTTTATGAGCCCGTTACCGAAAATCCCTACCTGGCCGATTTCTATGAGGACATGCAATCCTGGGCGTTCCATTCCCAGGTCTATTTTCTGATGCGGCGGCTGAGGATCCATCGCCAGTTGATGTCCCAGCCGGGTTCCGTGATTCAGGACCGGAGCGTCTATGAAGACGCCGAAATCTTTGCGCACAACCTGTATTTACAGGATGCCATCAGCGAGCGGGATTACAGAACCTATCAGGAGTTGTACGCAGTGCTGGTTGAGTTTCTCCCGCCGCCTGACCTGGTGATTTATTTAAGAGCTTCCATCCCGACCTTGCTGGATCGGATTGCGAAACGTGACCGCCCTTATGAACGCACGATCAGCGCAGGTTATCTGGCCGATTTGAATGACCTGTATGAGAGCTGGGTGGAGACCTTTGAACTATGTCCGGTGTTGACCGTGCCTTCTGATGACCTGGATTATGTGGCCAAACCTCAGCATCTGGCTCTGGTTCTGAGTAAAGTTCAGGATATCCTGATCGGCAAAGAGGAAGTCCGGTTCGATCTGTAATCAATTAAATATCCAAACAGACGCGCGAACGCATCTGTTGGTTTACAGAGTTCAAATTGTTAAGGGAATTTGTGGAAACTTATTCCGGCGTTTCCAGAACTTCATCCCCTTCAGGCGTTTCTTCCGGGAGACTTACCGGTTCGTCTCCCTGATGCGTGACAGTTATTTTTATCGCAGTCCGGACCTTGCCGTCAATATCGACATCAACGAATTCCGGTACGCAAACGATGTTGATACCGTCGTTGATGAGATATCCTTTGGCAAGGATAATCGCCTTGACTGCCTGGTTGACTGCACCGGCACCGATCGACTGAACTTCAGCGATCAGATGTTCGCGCATGACGCCTGCAATTGCCCCTGCTACAGCAGCAGTGCGGGAGTTTGCTGAAACTTTTATGACGTTCATATTCTGCTCCCTTATAACATTCTTTCAGGTACAAAGTTAAGACTTGATGAACATTGGGGCCATATACACTATATTTTGATTTTACAGGATTTTTTCGAGCATAGCAAGAATAGAATTAATCCTTAGATTCAAGTATTAAGTGCAACAGTGATTTTTTAAGAATACCATAGGTGGAA
>CAZXRL010000192.1:0-4215 GCA_964643275.1 uncultured Candidatus Brevefilum sp. | reverse complement strand
GATGGCACTCTTACAGTTTTCTTTCAATGAATTTTACCGGAGAGGAAAAAAGAGAGCGGGCCTGGGTGTGGATGCTTCAAGCCTCACCAATGCCACCCGTCTTTATGAGAAAGCTGGAATGCAAGTAACTCAGCAATACGACACCTATCAACGTGAGTTACGTTCGGGCAATGACCTGGCGACCTCGTAACCTATCCACCGTAACCCGGGAAAAACCGAGTCTGTGAAAATTAGAAAAAGATAATGGAAACAACAGAAACAATTAAGCAGAATAACATAAAACCACAAAGAATCATATCCACCACCTTAATTGTCTTCATGGTCGCGATGGTCTTCGCCAATATTGCTGCTGAGATGTATATGACAATGCTGCCGCTTTACATGAGATACCTTGGTGCGGATGTCGTGCAGATCGGGGTGTTTTTCACCGTTTCGCAAATTGTGCCCTTGATCCTGCAGGTCCTGGGCGGCTGGGTGTCGGACACAATCGGCCGGCTGCGCAGTGTGGCAATCGGCAGCCTGATCGGTCTGGGCGCCTTTATCAGCCCAATTTTTGTCCCCACCTGGCAGTGGCTCTACCTCTCAGAGGGTCTGAACTCGCTCACCCGGTCCTTGATCGGCCCCAGCTTTGGTGCATTCATCGCTGAGGAGACCGCGGAAGAACATCGCGGGAAGGTTTATGGAATCACTGACACCATCTACACAGTGGTCACCGTCATCGGCCCGCCTCTGGCCGGCTGGCTGGCGGATGCCTATGGGTTCAGGATCATGCTGGCTGTCGCGGCAGGCATTTACGTCTGCGCCACAACCATCCGCCTGATCCTGGCCAAAGTTGCAGGGAAGAAACAGCAAAAAGAAAACCATGAAAAGCTCACCTTTGAATCGCTGAAGGTGAACTTCAAAACGGTTTTTGGTCTGGCGGTGGCCGGTGGCTTGCTGACTTGGCTGCTGCTGACCGACGGCGTCCGCGATATTGCTTTCTCCATGTCCTTCAGGCTGATGCCCATCTATCTGGAGGACATTGGCGGGATGAGCCTGCAACAGATCGGGTGGCTGGCTTCATTCTTTGGCATTGCCTGCATGGTCACCACTGTCCCGGCCGGCTGGTTTTCGGATAAAGTGGGTGAGCGGTTCGCAATTGCATTGGGATTTTTCCTTGAGTTCCTCGCCATGTTGCTGCTCATCAAGGCGGATGGCTTCATCGGCTATGCCAGCGTTTGGGCCTTATTTGGTGTCGGTGTGGGGTTACTTTCGCCGGCATACCAATCCCTGCTGAGCAAGGTACTCCCTGAACGGTTGCGAGGGACGGGCTTTGGCCTGATCCACGCGAGCCTGGGCGTATTCTCTCTGCCCGCGCCGGCGATCGGCTCCCTGCTTTGGAAGTCGATCAGCCCTGAGGCCCCTTTCTACATAACGGCAGTCCTGGCCCTCATCACCGTCATTCCCGCTTTTTTGAAGTTCAAACTGGATAAGCGCGATCTTGAGCGGGCGGCCGCTGCCAACGGAGACCAACAAGAACTGAAGGACATTGATTAAAACAAGAATATTATCGTGCAGGGCATCGGGTGAGACAGGCGCAGTCCCGGACTGGTTCCAACCGGATTTGTTCCCGAAAAACAAAGCAAAGTGAGGTTTGCAGCGGTGTGGAAAGGGTCCGAAAACAGAAGCCTGCGGGGGTGGACATCACCCTGCCCTGCAATTAACAAATCGAGCATCATTGACTAACAGGAGATTTTATTATGAAAGCCAAACCTATTATTCTGGAAAATTCACCCCCTATTGAGGGTCTCAATTTCCGATCTTTCGCCGGCGAGTCAGATTATCCGGCCATGGTCGAGATCGTCGACAAAGCATCCAGAGCAGATCAGGAAGATAATGCCACAACCCTGGCGGACTTGAAACATGATTATGAGAACCTGACCAATTCAAACCCTGAAACGGACATGATCTTTGCGGAGATCGATGGCGAGGCAATCGCCTATTCACGGGTCTCCTGGTTCCAGGAGAAAGATCCAAACGATCGGATTTATTCGCATTTCGTGAACATCGTGCCGGAATGGCGTAACCAGGACATCGAAACCGCCATGATCCAGTGGTGTGAAGCAAGATTGGGTGAAATTACCGCAGAACACCCGCAGGACAGCCAGCGGTTCTTCCAAACCTACAGTAATGAATTCAAGCCTGAGTATAATACCCTGCTCAAGGCCCACGGTTATGAGCCTGTCCGGTTCTTCATCCAGATGAGCCGCCTGCTGGATACAATCCCTGAAGCGGACCTGCCCGCAGGAATTGAAGTGAAACCCGCCATCGAGGAGGAGACCCACAAGATCTGGGATGCTTCAGTGGAAGCTTTCCGTGACCACTGGGGGTTTGCTGAGCCGGAAGAAAATGATTTCGAAGCCTATCACGGATCGAAATACTACCAGCCTGAGCTATGGCAGGTGGCCTGGGACGGTGATGAGGTCGTGAGCAGCGTCATGAACTTCATTGACCCCGACTATAACCAGAAGTTCAATAAAAAACGGGGCTGGACAGAAAACATCTCCACCCGCCGTGAATGGCGCCGCCAGGGGATTGCAAAAGCCCTGATCGTCCGCAGTATGCATATGCATCAAGCCAAAGGGATGTCCGAGGTCGCGCTCGGGGTTGATACCAACAACCCCTGCGGGGCACTGAAACTCTATGAGAGTCTGGGATATGAAAAACAAAAGACCTGGATAACCTTGCGGAAGCAAATGTAGTATGCCATCAAATTCCCGGGGAACATAATATTCTCCGGGAAATTCTTTATCCATGGTAAAATCAATCCCGATTGTTTTATAAGGTCAACACTTTTCCAAACGAACAGTCTGCGGACTCTTCTGGTCATCCAATATATCCATCATCTTTGAAATCATTTACCCTATCATTATGACCCCTTCTGCCTGCATCAATTTTCCATATTCTTCCCGGTCAAAAGCCAGAAGGTTCATTTTAAACGCTCAATCCGATCGAAAAGTTGAAAATGGACCCCAATTCAGATAAGATAATTCGCTTTGGCGTACTCGCGGACACTCATATTCCGGATCGGATTAAACAATTGCCGGAAGGTATTTTGGATGCCTTCCGTGAAGCCCGAGTCCAACGAATCCTCCATGCCGGCGATGCCTCCTGCTGGCGTGTTATTGAGGAACTCGAAAAAGTTGCGCCAGTCCATATTGTGCAGGGCAACCGTGATTGGTTCTTTGGGATGCGCACACCCAAATCCCTCTTTTTGACAGTCCATGGGCGTAGAATCGCTTTGACCCATGGACACCGGACGATGGTCAACTATCTTTTCGATAAATGGGCCTATATTACAAAGGGGTATTATTTCGAACGGTATTATCAGCACTTATCCAATGATTACCCGGATGCGGACGTGGTCATCTTTGGTCATACCCACCACCAGACAGCCAGATGGATCAAGGACCGGCTGTTCTTCAATCCGGGCCCGGCTTATCCCTGTACGCACAACCACTTCAAGCCGCAATACGGTCTGCTGAGTATCACGCCCAAGGGAGAATTGCGCACGGAATGCCACCGGTTAGGCTGAGGTCAGATCATTCCAGTTAACATAAAAAGCGCCCGACATCGGGCGCTCTTTCATCAGATCCTGTAAGGTTTATTTTTTTGTGAACTCAACCCGGACATTCTGCGCCAGCAGAGCGTTTTTCCATCGTTTTCCTGCATAAATATTAAAAAGGTAGGTCGCCTTGGAACGGGTGACAACTTCCATATGAAAACGCTCGACGAACCCCATATTCATAATGGTGACCTTTTTAATCTCATTGAGCGGGTAGGCCAGGGTTTCTTTGGCTTTGGAAAATAAATAGGTCTTGAAATGCATTTTTTGGTCCGTCAGAACCAGGATCCCGTTTTTATTGCGATCCCCACCCTCAACCGATAAGTTTGCCAGCTCAACAAGCTGCTTCTTTTCGTTTTTTTTAATTTCGAACCGGGTAGTTAAGATAAGAAATAAATTAGCCAGCAGCCAGAACACCCACACGGTCAGGAAAAGGACTGCACCCAGGAGGACCGAGAATAATGTGCCTTCATCACGTCCATAGATGAAAACATTAGCAACCGCCAACACCAGGGACAGGGCTAAAATGCGGATATCGAATAAAACAAATTTGAACAAAATGGACTCCTTTATGAGATTTTCAGATACACCGGATTCTATCATGGATATTA
>CAZXRL010000191.1:0-4285 GCA_964643275.1 uncultured Candidatus Brevefilum sp. | reverse complement strand
GCGCTCCGGACGATCCACCCAAAGGAAGGAGAGCACAATTCCGGCGCGCAGCAGGTCTGTGACCACCATGATGACTTTGCGATTGACCCGGTTTTTCAAGCAAATCCCTTGACATGCCCATTTGTTAATGATATTATGGTCGTGTAAACGCTTACAAAGCAGAAGATTAAGATTTTATGAACGATTTAAAGATAGAGCATCTGCGATTCATTTATTGACTCGAATAATAAGGAATTTGAGCAATTTACCCAAAATTTACCTATAATTCAACTAATTTAGACCAGGGTTTACTTATTTTTCAACTATTATTGTAAACGCTTACAAAACTTATGAACAAAACTGCAAAAGCCAAAGTCACCATCCATGATGTCGCCGCAGAAGCAGGCGTCTCCTTCGGGACGGTTTCGCGCGTGATCAACAATGATGTCCATGTCAAAAAGGAAACCCGTGAGCGGGTCCAGTGCGCCATTGAGCGGCTGAACTATGTCGCCAACCGGCAGGCGCGCAGCCTCGCCGGCGGAAAGTCCAACACCATCGGCGTCCTCGTGCCCGACCTGGGTACAGGCTATACCGGTGAGATTATTCGCGGGATCGATGCGGAACTGAGCCTGGCTGACCTGGATCTGATCCTCTACACCACCCACCGTACCCCCCACAAGGAAGCCAACTATGTTGCCAATCTGGCCAGCGGCATGGTGGATGGGCTGTTGCTGCTCCTGCCCCGCCAGCCTGCTGATCTCATCGAAACCATGCTCCGCCAGGGTTTTCCCTTCGTCCTGATTGATCATCAGGGCACGGATGAGGAATGCCCCGCCGTGGGTGCAATGAACTGGTCGGGCGGTTACAACGCCACAGAGTACCTGATCAAACTTGGACACAAACGGATCGGTTTCATCACAGGCTCAATGGACCTTGGCTGTACGCATGACCGTCTGGCGGGTTACCGCTCGGCATTGCGCACCTATCATATTGAAGAATCACCCGACCTTATCTATGAGGGCGATTTCTTCCAGCCGGACGGCTACGCCGGTGCGCTGACGCTGTTGGACCTGCCGGATCCACCCACCGCCATTTTCGCCTCCAATGATGTCATGGCAATGGGTGTGATGGACGCCATCCGCCATCGGGGGCTGCGGGTGCCGGGTGATGTATCCGTGATTGGGTTTGACGATATTCCGCAGGCCTCGGTTGTCCGGCCTGCATTAACCACCATTAACCAGCCCCTTGAAAAGATGGGGCGGGTCGCCACGCAAGTCTTGCTGGGCCTGCTCGATGATCCTGATAAGGACATCGAGCGTATCGAACTTCCGACCCAACTGGTCATTCGTGATTCTTGCGCGGAGCCTAACACCAGATAATATCAACCAGCCAGATTCATCAAAAGATGAATTGGAAACAGTAAAGGAGGTCTGATCGAGATAATCCGGGGATAGGGTCAAATTAAGTTTGTATTCACTAAAGATCAAATTTCAATTTCTAGGAAGGAGAAAGTACCATGTTTCGCAAATTTCTAACTGTCATCAGCCTCGTGCTAATTGCGACTTTCGTGCTGACGGCCTGTACACCTGCTGTGAATGAGGAACCCCCAGCGGTTGAAGAGCCAGCAGAGGTTGAAGAACCAGCAGAGGTTGAAGAACCTGCCGATGAAGAGCCAGCCGCAGAACCGGTCACCATCGAATGGTGGCACATCACAACGGCTGACGACCAAAAGGCCGTCTGGCAAACACTGGCTGATGAGTACATGGCTATGCATTCCAATGTCACCATCAACATCACCGTTCTTGAGAATGAAGCCTTCAAGACCAAACTGACCACCGTCATGCAATCCGGCGAACCCCCCCACATCTTCCAGAGCTGGGGCGGCGGCACGATGAATGAATATGCTGCGGCCGGCCTGATGATGGACATCGACGAGTATCTGGATGCCGATGGCGGCGCCTGGCGCGACACCTTCGCACCCGGTGCCCTTGGCGTGTTCTCCTATCAGGGCACAAACTACGGCGTGCCGTGGGATATGGGGATGGTTGGCATGTGGTACAACAAGGCGCTCTTTGCCGAAGCCGGCATTGATGCTCCCCCCACCACCTGGGCAGAACTCCTTGAGGATGTCCAGGCCCTCAAAGACGCAGACATTACACCGATCGCCCTTGGCGGTGGTGACAAATGGCCCGGCGCTTTCTGGTGGGAATATCTCGCAACCCGGATTGGCGGCGGCGATGCTTTTATGTCTGCTGCTGACCGCTCCGGAAGTTTCACAGACCCAGCCTTCATCCAGGCCGGTGAAGAATTGTTAAGCCTGGTTGCGATGGAGCCCTTCCAGGATGGTTTCCTCGGTCAGACCTGGGGTGACGAAGCCACCATCATGGGCAATGGCGAAGCCGCCATGGACCTGATGGGCCAATGGGCACCCGGTGCCTTCAGAGAGAACAGCGCCTCTGGCGAGGGTCTCGGCGACAATCTGGGCTGGTTCGAATTCCCGATGGTCGAAGGTGGACTCGGCGGTGTGAATGACGCGGTCGGCGGCGGCAACGGTTTTGGCATTGGTAAAGATGCTCCCCCCGAAGCCATCGACTTCGTCAAGTATCTGACCCGGGCCGAATCTCAGATGCAATGTGCTGAGGTTGGGTTCTGCATTCCCGTGGTCAAGGGCGGCGAGGCCGGCCTGAGCGATCCTATCCTGATCCAAATCCAGGAAGCCTTCGCAAAAGCTGAATACTTCCAGCTCTACTACGACCAGGCCCTGACCCCTGCATTGGGTAATGTTGTCAACGATGCAGTCCAGAACCTTTTCGCTCAAGTCATGACGGCTGAAGAAGCGGCCCAAATGATCGAAGATTCAGCAATCCAAGAACTACAGTAAGTAAAACGGCTTTCAATGCGGGGATTGGCCACTAAACAGCCAATCCCCGCACGTTTTATGCGCAAAATGCAATAAAGGAGAGTCTCTATGGCAGTGCATCTAAAGCGGTTGGCGCAAGAAGGATCTGAAAAACCCCGATTGAATCGAAAAGCAAAAGATCGACTCACCATTATTCTTTTCTTACTCCCTGCCATTATTCTTTTTGGTTTATTTATTATCTATCCCATCTTTCGTTCAGCCTATTTCAGCACATTCAACTGGAACGGTCTAGGGCCGGCCACAAATTTCATCGGGCTTGACAATTTCAAGCGGATCCTGACAGACACGATCTTCCATAAGGCCGTGATCAACAACTTCATCATTGCCGGGCTCTCCCTGGTTGTTCAGCTTCCCCTTTCTCTTGGAATTGCAATCATGGTCGGGCGGGACTTCCCAGGACGGGGTCTGTTCCGCACGATCTTTTTCCTGCCCTATGTGCTCTCCGAGGTCATCACCGCCATCATCTGGCTGGGGTTGTTCAACCCAAATCCGGATCGGGGTTTCATCAACTCCCTTCTGGTTCTCATTCCGGGGGTAAAAGCCATCCCCTTCCTGGGTGATCCGAATATCGTTCTCTTGAGTATCTTCATCGTCCTCTCATGGAAATATTTCGGGCTTCACATGCTGCTCTACATGGCCGGGCTGCAAAACATCCCCCACGAAATTGAAGAAGCCGCCCTCATTGACGGGGCAAACCGCTGGAAACTTCTGACCCACATCACCATCCCTTTGCTTGGGAGCACAATTCGCACCACAGCCTATCTCTCCGTTCTCGGCTCGCTCCAGCAGTTCACCCTGGTCTGGGTGATGACCAAAGGCGGCCCGGTCAATGCCAGCGAATTTATGGCAACTTACATGTACCGCTATGGTTTCGTGCGGTTCTGGCTCGGCTATGGCTCTGCTGTTGCGATCGTGATGCTCGTGATCGCCCTGATCTTTTCGTTGATCTACCGACGCCTGATGCAAAGGCCGGATTACCTGGCGGCATAAATATTTAGGAGACCCACATGGCAACCAACAGAAGTCGTCTACCGAGAACAGCAAAGAAGATCATCCCATTAATCATCAAATACCTCGTCCTGATCGGATTGACGCTGGTGATCCTGGCCCCCATTGTGATCCTGATCTTCGGGAGTCTTAAAACACGGGGCGAGATGTACTCCAAACCCTATTCGATCCCCAACCCGCCCCGGATCGAGAACTACTTCCGGATCCTCGGGGGCGGATCTTCCTTTTGGACCCTGCTCCTCAACAGCGTCATCGTCATGCTGGGTACAACCTTCGGCGTGCTGTTTGTATGCAGTCTGGCGGCCTTCATCTTCTCCCATATGAACTTCCGGGGCAAAGGGTTTACTTTTAATTTCCTCACCCTGGGACTGATGTTCC
>CAZXRL010000190.1:0-4364 GCA_964643275.1 uncultured Candidatus Brevefilum sp. | reverse complement strand
GGAGCTGGTGGCCTTCACCAGGGATATATGCCGTAACTTCCATATTGTTCGTCAGACGTACACGAGCGATCTTCCGTAACGCAGAGTTCGGTTTCTTTGGGGTCATCGTACGCACAACCGTGCAAACACCACGCTTTTGCGGTGCACCCTTGGGTTGACGGATGCGCTTCTGCTTCTGCGAGTTAAAGGTATATTGCAACGCAGGTGCTTTGCTTTTATTGCGTTTGGACTTTCGGCCTTTGCGTATCAATTGGTTGATCGTTGGCACATTTGCCTCCAAATCTAAAAAATAAAATCGTTCTTCTTCCAATAAGGGAGGCCATCATCATCCTTCAAGATGGCCTCACTGCTATCAAATTTTGCCTCCAATGCGCTGGCCGGGATTATAGGGCCAGTATGAAGGTAACGGCTGATGATTCTACCATGCGACCTGTGGTGCGTCAAGGCGATTCAGGTGACAGATAAGTATACCCTAAATATCTCTGCCGATGCTGATCAAACCGGTCGGCGTGTTCGGAACCCGGGCTTTATCTTCATCTTTGCCAAATTTCACAATGTCGCCATTATCCAGAACGGCCTCCACTGCCAGCCCAAGACTTTGCATTTCTTTCACCAGGACCTTGAAAGCGGCCGGGATACCGGGATCTTCGATAAGCTCACCCTTCACGATCGATTCATAAGTGCTCACCCGCCCGGTCACATCGTCGGATTTCACCGTCAGCATTTCCTGCAGGGTGTAGGCGGCGCCATAGGCTTCCAGCGCCCAGACTTCCATTTCGCCGAAGCGCTGGCCGCCGAATTGGGCCTTGCCGCCCAACGGCTGCTGGGTCACAAGGCTGTAAGGACCGGTGGACCGGGCATGGACCTTGTCTTCCACGAGGTGATGCAGTTTCAAAACGTTCATGATTCCAACAGTCACAGGATGGTCAAAGTAGTCGCCCGATTTCCCATCGCGCAGTTTCTGCTTCCCGACGGTTGGCATCGGATGGCCAATCTCTTTCATGACCTCTTTGGCTTTAGCCTGCAACTCTTCACCACTCAGGCTCTTCTTATACTTGATATCATGGGAAGCCATCCAAAGCTTGAGGCAGGCTTCGATAGCCCGGGTATCCTGATCGTAACGTTCGCCGTTGGGAATCTCATCGGTCTCAAAAGCCACAATCCCATCAGGATCATATCCCTCATCCCGCAGCCACTCTTTCAGAGCCACACGGCGGGCATAGGTGGGGTTGGCAGTGAGTTCATAGACGTCATAATCACGGTCGCCCAGCCACTCTTCCAGATACAGCAGCCGGACCTCATCCTCATCCCTGATCATCTCAGAATCATATTCCTGCTCATTCAGCCATGTCCAGGCTTTTTCCGCAGAAACATCCCATGCTTTGTCAATCAGCCAGGCGCGGGCCAGTTCAGCTTCAATTTCGTATTCAGTTGCCCCGTCAAACACCGGCGTGACTACCCGGAAACCCAGCCGCTCAGCAGCCCACCCGAGGTGCACCTCAAGCAGCTGACCCAGGTTCATCCGGCCCGGAACGCTCAGGGGGTTCAGGATGATGTCTACCGGTCGGCCGTTATCCAGGAAGGGCATATCCTCAACCGGGACAACCATTGAGACAACACCCTTGTTGCCATGGCGGCCGGCCATTTTGTCGCCAGTAGTTATCTTGCGGCGGTTTGCCACAGAGACCCGGACCATCATATCCACACCGGCTTTAAGGTCAGAGTTTTCTTCGCGGGTGAAGACTTTTACATCAACCACGATCCCTTTTTCACCATGGGGCATCCGCAGGGAAGTGTCTTTTACATCGCGGGATTTCTCGCCAAAGATCGCTCGCAGCAGCCGCTCTTCCGGCGTCAGCTCTTTCTCGCCTTTGGGCGTAATCTTGCCAACAAGGATATCGTTTGGACCAACTTCTGCCCCAATCCGGATAACCCCGTGTTCGTCAAGGTTACGAATGGTTTCCTCGCCAACATTGGGGATATCGCGGGTGATCTCTTCCGGTCCCAACTTCGTATCCCGGGCTTCCACCTCGTGCTTTTCAATATGCACGGAGGTGTACCGGTCTTCCTCAACCAGTTCTTCAGAGATCAGAATGGCATCCTCAAAATTGCCGCCTTCCCAGGGGACGAACGCCACTAGGACATTCTGACCCAGGGCAAGGTTCCCATCAACCGAGGA
Organism: uncultured Candidatus Brevefilum sp.; assembly: GCA_964643275.1. Classification (GTDB taxonomy): domain Bacteria; phylum Chloroflexota; class Anaerolineae; order Anaerolineales; family Anaerolineaceae; genus Brevifilum. The sequence goes on along the minus strand of CAZXRL010000190.1, from coordinate 2,185 downwards.
GGATGAGTCGCCGATGATCTGACCTTTTTGAATCCGCTGCCCCTTGATCACAGCTGGGCGCTGGTCAATACAGGTGGACTGGTTGGAACGGCGGTACTTGCGCAGGTTATAGGTCCGGACTGTGCCGCCCTTCTCTCTGATCTGGATCATCCGCCCGGTCACAGAAACCACCTCGCCATCCTCTTCTGCGACAACGAGCTGGCCTGAATCGACTGCGGAATAAGCCTCCATACCCGTTGACACAATCGGGATTTCAGGGCGGATCAGTGGCACAGCCTGCGCCATCATGTTTGAGCCCATCAAAGCGCGGTTCGCATCATCATGCTCAAGGAAGGGGATCAATGCCGCGCTGACGCCTACGATCTGCTGTGGCGCTACATCCATAAAATCAATTTGCTCAGGTTGACTCAGCAAAAAGGTGGAGTAGTATCGGCAGGAAACCCGCCGGGCAAATTCACGATAATCATTTAAAGGAGCAGTCGCCTGGGCTATGACGAATTTATCCTCCGCGTCAGCGGAAAGGTACTCATACTCATCCGAGACGAAAGGCGTCACCAGGATTCTCTCAACATTAAGTTTGGCAAGCTTCTTCGCCAGGTCCTTGTCAATCCGCTCCCCTTTGACCCCGATCACTTTATCATTCTTGGGATCTTTGACGTCTTCCCGCAGCTCATGGCCGACCAGGTCGTCTTTGGGTTTAAGTGACTTGAAAACCCGCCGATAAGGCGTTTCTATGAAACCGTATTCGTTGACTGTGGCAAATGTTGCCATGCGGCCGATCAGACCGATATTCGGCCCTTCCGGGGTTTCAATCGGGCAGATCCGGCCATAATGGGTGTGATGCACATCGCGGACATCAAAGCCAGCGCGTTCACGTCGCAGGCCGCCAGGGCCGAGGGCGGAGAGAGTTCGTTTGTGGCGAAGCTCCGCCAGGGGGTTGGTCTCTTCCATGAACTGGGAGAGCTGGCTGGAGCCGAAGAACTCGCGCAGAGATGCGACCACCGGGCGGATATTCACCAGGCTGGTCGGAGAGACCTGATCCTGATCACGGATCGACATGCGCTCGCGGATGACTCTTTCCATCCGGCGCAAACCCACCCGCAGCTTATTCTGGATCAGTTCGCCGACTGTTTTGACGCGGCGGTTGCCGAGGTGGTCAATGTCATCTTCCCGTTCCACCCCGTTATTGATCTGGATCATCCGGCGGACAAGCTGCACAATATCCGATTTGGTGATCGTCCGGTGGCTGATGGGAATTTCCTGATCCAGCTTCTGGTTCAATTTATAACGCCCGACCCGTTCCAGGTCATACCGGCGCTGATCAAAGAGCTGTTCCTCAAGGAATTCCTTCGCGTTTTCCAGCGTTGGGGGGTCACCAGGACGCAGTCGTTTGAAGAATTCAATCAAAGCAGCTTCGGCCACTGAGCGATCCTCGCCAATCTCCCAGGCAGGTTCCTGATTGATGGATGAGGGAATGAACAGCCGGTCGGTATTGGTGTCGACGTCCTTGAAGAGTTCGATCAATTCTTCATCTTTGCCGGTCTTGATCGCCGTATCCTCACCCATTCCATCATCAACACAGGCCAGCGCGCGCAGGAACACCGTCACCGGTGTGGTGCGTTTACGGTTAAACTTGATGATAATGTAGTCATTCTTGCGGGTTTCAAACTCCATCCACGCGCCCCGGTCGGGGATCATTTTCGCAGTGGACAGGAACCGTCCAGTTGCCCGGTCAACCTCACGTTCAAAATAAACACCAGGTGAGCGGATTAACTGAGAGACGACCACACGCTCGGTGCCATTAATAATGAAGGTGCCCTTGGGCGTCATCTCCGGGAAATCGCCCAGGAACAGATCCTGTTTGATCGGCTCCGGGATTTCTTTGCCTTTGAGCAGAACGGAAACATATAAAGGAGAAGAATAGGTGAGGTCACGTTCGAGACATTCCTCAATCGTGTTCTTGGGCTCTTCAAACCAGTACTTCAGATCCCACTCTTTGGAGATGGCATCATCGCTTGGAAAGTAAAGCTGCATCCCCTTGTTATAAGACTCAATGGGAGATATCTCACCAAATAAATGATTAAATCCTTCTCGCTTGAGCCGCTGGAAGGAATCCATTTGAACTTGAATTAATTTGGGTAATTCTAATCCAACTGGAATTCGTCTGTAAGATTTGATGGGCAAC
>CAZXRL010000189.1:0-4446 GCA_964643275.1 uncultured Candidatus Brevefilum sp. | reverse complement strand
CGGATTTGCTGACCTTTTCTTTCGGACAGGATTCATTTGAGTGCCACTGTGATCTGGCGAGATCGAAAAACGCGAAAGTTATCATAGTTGAAAACGAACGGATTGCACTCGATCTGGATGTTCCAGAGGATTTTGAACTGCTCAATTCGATGCATGCCTTACCTGTTGTGATGCATGAAAGTTAACCTCAGCCTAGAATAAAGGAAGAAGCCATGATTGAGAGAGTTGCCTTATATTTACAGGATGCCCACGACCTGCGGGATGGCCTGGACTATGTCCGTTATGCGGAAGAGAAGGGCTTTGAAGCAGTCTGGCAGGCGGAAAGCCGCCTGGTGCGGGATGCTGTTGTGCCGATGGCAGCCTATGCCGCCGTGACAGAAAAGATTAAAATTGGCTCTGGTGTGATCAATAACTGGACCCGAAATATCGGTTTGCTGGCTTCCACTTATTTGACACTGGATGACCTTGCCCCTGACCGGATTATCTGCGGGATCGGCGCCTGGTGGGATCCTTTGGCAAAAAATGTGGGGATCGATCGGGACAGCCCTCTGACAGCAATGGAGGAAACCGTGCTGGTCATGCGCAGGCTGCTCAATTTGGAAAGGGTGACATTTGAGGGCGAATATGTTCAGGTCAACGAGATTGAGCTTGATGTTGTCCATGGCCGGCGGGAACCCCGGAATGTTCCTATCTATATTGGCGCAACAGGCCCCAAGATGCTGGAGTTGACAGGCCGGATCGCCGATGGCGTCCTGCTGAATTATTGTGTCCCTCCGAAATATAATGAAAAAGCACTCGACCAACTTAAGATTGGTCTAAAGGAATCAGGACGGACACTGGAAGATCTGGACCGACCCCAATTGGTGGTCTGCTCTGTGGATGAGGATGGCGACAAAGCCCGGGACACGACCCGGGAACTGCTGACCCAGTATCTTGCCCAGCAGCCGCACATTGCCAAAGCTTCCGGCGTTTCCATGGATATTGTCAGAGAAATTCAGTCGATCCTTGGCTGGCCGGCCACCCATGAACAAATCACGGCTGCTAAACATCTCGTTCCTGACGACCTGATCCATCGAATTACAGCCAGCGGGACGCCGGACGAAGCGCGGTCGAAAGTTCAGGAGTATCTTGATAACGGCGCGACCTGTCCGGTTCTTTACCCGGTCGGTGGCAATGTCAGGACCCTGATCGATACCTTTGCGACAAAGTAAGATGACTGGAAAACAACCCGGATCGATTGGCTGTTTTATCTGCGGCCGGGAGAATCCGGTCGGATTGAAAATGGACTTCTATAACACAGCACCAGGAGAAGTGTGGGCAGAATTGGCTCTCCCTGTCCATTATGAGGGTTATCCGGGCGTGGTTCATGGTGGTATTATCGCGGCTATTCTGGATGAAACGGGTGGCCGGGCGCATATGAATGACCCCAATCATTTTATGGTCACGGCTCAATTGAACGTTCGCTACCGAGCCCCGGTTCCGATAGAAACACCTCTGGTCGCGTATGGAAAAGCAGGTGAAAAGCGTGGGCGGGTATCTAAGTCTCATGCTGAACTCCGGAATCTTGAGGGTAAAGTCCTGGCAGAAGCTGAGCTGGTCCTGGTGGATATCCCTGAAGAACAACTGGAAAATGTCGATCCCATTGAAATGGGTTGGCGTGTTTATCCTGATGAGGAGGCAAGATGATTGGCGAATATTTTCGTCCCGAATCTATTGAAGAAGCGGTCGCATTATTGACGGATGAAAACAAAAACCTCAAACCTCTGGGCGGCGGGACGACCCTTAGCCGCCGTCAAGCGGGTGCATTTGGGGTTGTTGACCTGCAAAAGGTTCCGCTGAACAGGGTCGAGAAACGCGGCCAGCGCATTATGGCAGGCGCGATGGTGAGGTTGGGTGATCTGTTGGATCATCCTGACATCCACCCGGAGATCAAGCGAGCGATCAAGGTGGACGCGAGCCAGAACATCCGAAATGCCGCCACGCTGGGTGGCTGGCTGGTGAGCGGGGATGGCCGTTCGGTCTTTTCAACTGTTCTGCTGGCCCTGGACACCACACTCACCTGGGAGCCCGGCGGGGAACGCGTCCGGATGGGAAACTGGCTTCCGCTCAGTGAGCAGGAGCCGCCCGGCGTTTTGATGACCGAAGCGGAATGGTGGATGCGGCCGCACCTGGCGTTTGAGTATGTGGCCCGCTCTCCAAAAGACCGGCCGATCCTGGTGGTCGCTGCCGCACAATGGGGATCTGGCAGGACCCGGATTGTTTTAGGTGGATATGGAAAGGCACCGATCGTAGCCATGGACGGCCCGGAAGACCGGGGCGCAGATGTCGCCTGCCGGGATGCATACTACGAGGCGGACGATCAATGGGCATCGGCAGTGTATCGGCGGGAAGTTGCACCCCGGCTGGCACTGCGTTGTCTGGATCGGATTGACGCTATCAAAGAAAGCGAGGCCTGAGATGGAAATCACTCTCAGAATTAATCAGCAAGAATTTCCTCTTGTCATCACTCCCAATGAACGACTGCTGGATACGCTCAGGAAATTGGGCTTTTTCAGCATTAAGAGCGGCGGCTGCGAGAAAGGGGAATGCGGTGCGTGCACGATCCTCTTTGACGGAAAGCCGGTTAACAGCTGCACCATGCTGACCGTTCAGGCAGAAGGACATGAGATCCAGACGGTTGAATCCCTGGGTGAACACCCAGAGCAGGGCTGGAAAAAGACAGCGGGCCTGCACGTTATCCAGCAGGCATTTGTAGAGAGCGGCGCGATTCAGTGCGGTTACTGCACGCCGGCAATGGTGCTGACGGCTAAAGCGTTGCTGGATGGCAACCCGTCGCCAAGTGAGGCGGAGGTCAGGGATGCGCTCTCAGGTGTGCTTTGCCGCTGTACGGGCTATCTCAAACCCGTCCAGGCGGTGCTGCGTGCGGCCGCAATCCTGCGTGGAGAAACTGTCCTGCCTGTTGATGAACCCATTGATGTTACCGATGCGCTGGATTTTGGTCAGGATTCCGGTGATGAGGGAAAACCCTTAATGACCTCTGGAGGGCCGCAAACAGCGACCCAAATCCTTCCTAAATTAAAGATCGTTGACCCGCGCGCAGAGATGAAAACTGTGGGCCACGCCGAACCAAAAGTGGATGCTGTGAAACTGGTGCAGGGCAAACCGGCCTTTACAGCGGATTTTGATCGGCGGGATATGCTCGTTGCTAAAGTCCTTCACAGTCCTTATGCCCACGCCAGGATCAATAGTATTGATGCAACAGAAGCAGAAGCGCTTCCCGGCGTGGTTAAGGTCTTGACATGGAAGGATCTTCCCAGAGTAGCTTACTCCAGCGCCGGACAGTCACATCCAATTCCCGGCCCGCTGGATATGTTCTCGCTTGACCACAAGGTGCGTTACGTGGGGGACCGGGTGGCATTTGTCGCTGCTGAGACGGCGGAGATCGCTGAAGCCGCCTTGAAACTGATCAAAGTGGACTATGAGGTGCTGTCCCCTGTCCTTGATCCGACCAAAGCGATGGAAGAAGGCGCGCCTGTCATCCATGATGAACCCGATTATGTGAACTTTGATGAATCTGACCCCTCTCGAAACCTGGCTGCGGAAATCCGCATTGATATCGGCGATATTGAGAAGGGATTTGCTGAAGCGGATCAGATTTTTGAAGCGGAATATGATGTCCCAAAGGTCCAGCAGGCGCATATCGAACCGCATGTCGTGGTGACCTACTGGGATGAGGACGACCGTCTTGTGATCCGCACCAGCACGCAGGTCCCGTTCCATGTCCGCCGGCAGCTTGCCCCGGTGCTGGGCCTGCCTGTCAAGCGCATCCGGGTGATCAAACCCCGAATCGGCGGCGGGTTTGGCGGTAAACAGGAGGTCCAGGTCGAAGATGTGGCCGCCCACCTGACGATTGCAACCGGCCGGCCGGTGATCTATGAAACGACCCGGGAGGAGGAGTTCATTGACTCACGGTCCCGCCATCCCATGCGCATCCGGTTGAGGACCGGTGTGAAGAAAGATGGTACGATCACGGCGAATGAAATGTATTGTCTCAGTGACACAGGAGCCTACGGATGCCATGCCCTGACCGTAGCCGGGAACACCGGGCACAAGTCCATGGCGTTGTATGTCGGGGATGGCCCTTACCGTGAGGATCCAAATATCCGTTTCTATTCGGATGTGGTTTACACCAACACACCGCCTTCCGGCGCCTACCGGGGATATGGGGTTCCCCAGGGGTTCTGGCCGGTGGAGCGTCATATGGAAACCATCGCCCGGGAACTGGGGTTGGATCCCCTTGCTTTCCGGTTGAAGAATGCGCTTCATTCCGGTGAGATCCACCCCTTCAGCAAGGTTTGGAGTGAAGGACGTGAACCCCAACCGGAAACGATTTACACCATCGGGTTGGAGGAGTGCGTTTCTCAAGGACGGGCTTCAATCGGATGG
>CAZXRL010000188.1:0-4466 GCA_964643275.1 uncultured Candidatus Brevefilum sp. | reverse complement strand
TGTCTTCCTTACGCTCGCGAAGCGGGGGGATATCCAGATCAACAACCCTGAGCCTGTAATACAGATCTTCTCTGAATTCACCCATCTGAATGGCTTCTTTGAGGTCTCTGTTTGAGGCGGCAATAATTTGAACATCAATCCGGATTAGGGTATTTCCCCCCACCCTGCGGAATTCACGCTCTTCAATGGCTCGTAATAATTTCGCCTGGCTTTCCAGGGGCATGGAGGAGATCTCATCCAGGAAAAGGATTCCGCCGTCGGCTACTTCCATCAAGCCGTTTTTCCGTTTTTGGCCTGCACCGGTGAAAGCATTGGCTTCGTGGCCGAATAATTCTGATTCAAAAAGGGTGTCTGCAATAGCAGCACAATTGAGGGCGATAAAAGGCTTTTGCTGACGTGGGCCGATCTGATGGATGTAGTTTGCAATGACTTCCTTGCCCGTCCCGGTCTCGCCTGTGATCAGCACTGAAACGGAACCATCTGCAATACGTTGGGCTGAATAGACCATGGAGGTCATTTTGGGATTATCGCCAACCACAAATTGAATGGATTGTGTACTCCTGAGATGATTGAGCTCCCGCCGCATCGAGACATATTCTTCAGCACGTCTGATCGATTGTTTGAGGGTCTTCATGTTCAAAGGCTTGGTGATGAAATCTGTCGCGCCCTTCTTCATAGCATCGACCGCGATATCGATTTCTCCATAACCGGTGATGATGATGAACTTTGGTTGAGTGGCAAACTGAGCGGATTCGTCAAGAAGTGAAAGACCGTTGCCGTCCGGCAGACGGATATCCAGAACACAAATATCCGCGTTGTTTTGGTGCATGAGTTTTCGAGCCTCTTTCAGTGTTGCTGCTTCAAGGACTTCATAATTATCCTTACGCAGGCTTTTTGCGATGGCTTCTCGGGCTGTATCGACATCATCTACGACTAAAATGGTCGCACTCATAAGCTGGAAGGCTCTTTCTGTTTTACCAGGAATACTTTAAACATTGTACCACCGGGAAAGCTGTCCACCTCGATCTTTCCTTTATGAGCATTAATAATCCTTTGGGTAATTGCCAATCCCAATCCCGTTCCATGCTTATTGCCGGTGACAAAAGGTTTAAAGATCTGGTCTTTGATATCAGCAGGGATCCCCGGACCGGAGTCCGTGATATTGATCTGGTAAAACTGTTCATCTTCGTCCAGTTCTGCTTTGGTGATCTTTATCCCGAGATAGCCCCCATCATCACTCATCGCTTTCACGGCATTACTGATCAGGTTTGTAAAGACCTGCTCCAGGGCGCGGATATCACCCTGGACAACAGGTGAGTCGATCTCTGTTTCAAAGTATGAAGAAATCCCCAACCTCAGGAACCTTGGGTGCCAGCGTTCCAGGAGTTGTTTGATCATCTGGCCGAGGTCAACCTCTGACATTTTGTATTCAAGGGGTTTGGCAAAGGACAGTACGCTTTCCATTAGCTGGATCAGGTTGTTGCATTCATCCTGAATTTTTCTGATCCACTTCATGTTTTCGTCTTCAGCCGGGAGGCTTTCTTCCATAACCTGGAGTGCCAGGGTGATCGCGTTGAGGGGGTTGCGGACTTCGTGGGCGAAAATCGCCGTCACTTCACCCAGGATGGCGCGTTGTTCAAGCTGTTTCTTCTCTGCTTGATTCTCTTCAGCCTGGCTGGTGTCTCGGATCAGGACGATAATGGCGATCAATTTTCCATCGCTCATCACCGGGGTCGTCATCAATTGGGCTGGGAAAGATTTCCCATCCCGATGATGGAGGGTCAAGTCGCCACTGATGATGGTGGGATATCCCTCTCGGGCTGAAGAAAATGCAGAACCGAAAGACTCGGAACCGATCAGGATCGAATCTACAGGTTGGCGAAGCGCCTCAACATTGGCGTAACCGAGCATATTCTCAGCGGCTTGATTGATCTCAGCGACCGATAGATCAGGTGTCAGGATGAGGATGCCTTCTTCAAGATTGGCAATGATCTCATTTTGAATTTTGACCACCTGTTTGATCTTGTTCGATAGGGTCCGGGTGTTCTGTAAGGCGATCTGGTCTTCCATCAATCCGGTTGTGTATTCTGCTATCAATTTTGCCATCGGGAGAAGGTTTGGGTGGGTCTGTCTGGTTTTCCCTCCTGCAACAAACAAACCGAACTTTGCTTCTGCACTTCCCAGTGGGACGCTCACCAAATACGTGAAATTTGCACTCGCAGCAGTTTTCTGCAGTTGGTTAGTTGCCGGTTCGGAATCCGTCCAGAGTGCCAGCTTCTGGTTGCCGGAAAGGTCTTCACTTGTCAGAGGTTCGGGCAGTTCGCCCGCCAAAACCTCATCGCTTGAAAGGTATCGGTGGAGTTGGGGAATGGTGCCACTTGCTTTGTAAAGACAAATCACATCCACATCCAGCAGGGCTTTTGAGACCTCCAGCACTTGAAGTAACGCAGCTTTCAGATCTTTGTTAGTTCTGGAAAGTAAAAGTTTGTGGAGCTTTTGAAGCAGTTCAGTCTGATCTGAGGGTTCAGTGGATAGATCGGAATCAAGCCCTTCCGGTTGCAGGAGCAGGATAATATGATCAGACTCTTTTGCCAGAGAGAAGATCCGGACGGTAACCAGGATCAGGGGTTGTTTCTTATGGCGAAGGCGGGTCTTTTGGCCGTGCCCTGTGATGGGGTTTGCATCCGTAAGGTTGGGAAGCAATGATTGGATTTCTTTACCGATAAAGTCTTTTTCTTCAAGGCCGCTCAGAAGAAACAGGACATTATTGGCTGCGACGATCCGGTCCTGGGTGCTGTTATAAAGAATGGCCGGGTCTTTGACCAGGTTCAACAGGGTGAGGATGCCTTCAATACCCTCAGCTTGAGACAGGTTAAGATGGCTCAGATGTTCCGGCAGGTTTTCGGTCACATTAAACTCATGCGGTTGCGAATTTCTCAATCCGGCGCAAATGGGCTGGGAGGATTCCCTCCATTGACCGGTACTTTGCAACGGTTCGTCTTGCGACACTTATTCCGATTTCTTCCAGCGACTTGCAGACCTCTGTGTCATTCATGGCATGTTTTTCATTTTCAATGATATTGCGCATAATGGCTCTTACTGCCAGACTTCGATCAAAGAAAGTTGACATGGGAATGATCTTTTTATTTGGAAGCTGAACAGTTTTGTTTGCAACTGCCCGTGAAATCGTTGATTCGTGGACTTCCAAATCTTCTGCAATCTCAGCCCGGGTCAAAGGCTCCAGTTGCGTGTCACCATGGATTATAAATGATTTTTGGATGGCGACCAGCTTTTCCATGAGTTGCCGCATGGTGTTGTTTCGTTGCTGAATGCACTTAATCAACAGGGAGGCTTTGTCGAGGTCTTTCTTCCATTCATCCTGTTTTTCGCCCGCCTGCTCTTTCAAGGCCTTTTTAAAAAGTGGGCTGATTCTCAAGGTTCCACGTGAAGGTGTGATGATCTCGACCACCAGCGGGTTGCCAGGTTTGTTATTGAGGTAATTAATCAATATATCCGGTTGGTGGAATACGTCGGGTGTATTATCGTTGGGTTGGCGAAAACTCCCCCAGTTTGCCCGGGCAGGGAAGGGGTTCAGGTTTTCACTGATGTAGTGGGAGATCTGTTTAACTTTCTGAACAGAGGTTCCCAGCTTTTTTGCAAGTTCACTGAATTGCTGCTTTGTGAGGAGCTTAAAATGTTCTGCAATTGCCTCATAAACGAACTCGGGAATATCGGTTGATTCAGAAAGGAAGTCAACCTGGGCAAGGAGCGCTTCTTGAGTGTTTTGTGCGGATACACCCAGAGGGTCGCAGCGTTTAATTTTTTTCAAAACATCTTCAACCTTATCTGCGGTGGTGTGATGGAAACGGCAGATATCGTAGATGTCCAGGTCCAGAAAACCATCTTCGTTAAGATTTGTTAGGATCATCGCGGCAATTTCACGCTCATCAGCGGCCAATTCAGGCGCGACCTGCCGCAGGACGTAAGTGGGGAGATCGATATTTTCTGAGGAATACGGATCCTCGGGAAAGTCATCGCTGAAGGACCCTGAACCGCCGTTGTAGGCATAGAAATCATCACGTGGTGAGATGAAGACGATGGTTTCGTCCAGGTCCTGGGTGCGCGGCTGGCTGCACAAAGGACAGGGACCGGATTCAGGCAGCCGCCGTCCACACATTGGGCAACGCCGTTCGTGGATAAGCTCGAGGGCAGGGTTCTTTGATAACTCCAAATCGATTGTTTGCAGGAGCTCAGCCGATGTCATAAACAGCAGCGTCATTGTTTGCGCTATATGTGCTGATGTGAGGGGGCTTTGAGATTGATGCTGTCCCAGTGATTGAGATAGTCTCATGATTTCTTCTCCTGAACGTATTATATACGGATAACGATTAAGTTGCAAGAACTATGCCAGAGCTGTTACGGCAAAGTAGTAATGTCCTATTTCAGCAAAGTTAAAATGTCCTATT
>CAZXRL010000187.1:0-4500 GCA_964643275.1 uncultured Candidatus Brevefilum sp. | reverse complement strand
TGGGCGGGTGGCCTGGCGCTTTGGTGAAGAGGGTGGTGAGGAAATGCGTGCCATTATCCGCCTGGATCCTTTCAACCAGCCTTCCGTTCACCGAGGGCAGCACCCGGGGAACCCTCGGACCGCCTTTGGAAAGGTGGTTGAGGAATTCCGCTTCGCCCTGGACAAGCTCCGGAGAGCGGCGCGAATCGTGGCCGATTCGGAGGATGAAATCGTCAGCGCCTTTGTGAACGTTATAGATGTAACTCTCGAACCCGTCCAGTATTTGGACATTTTCCGGTTGAATTTGATACTGGTTCAGAGCAGAACCGAGAATGGAGTCAGTAAAGGCATCGCGAATGATTTGTTCCATTGAGGTGTCCTATCCGGGTTGATCCATGGGTGTAGTTGGTCGCAACAATTTATATCATTAAGTCAGTGTAGTGTTGATATCTTTCACTTATCTCTTCTTTGATACAAAGGGATGATTACCAGTTATGTACGACTTGTTATCGTTTTGAAGCTACCTTCATTTTGTCTTCCACATGAGTATAATTGTTTTGGAAATTTAGGAGTAAGAAGTATTGAATTGAGGTTATTGTTGATGCAAAATATTGTCGAATACTTACCCCTGGTCGTCTATATGATCCTGTTTGGCGGGTTGAAGGTCGGTGAGCGGATCGTGCTCACCCGTCCCGGGAATAACATCGAGAAGGCATGGGGAGACTGGACGGTCTGGTTGATCCTTGTTCCCATGTGGATGGTTTTGGTAGGCCCTGTGGCGGAATTTATTTTCCTGGGACACAGGCCGGCACTTTGGGAAATGGTAGCTGGCGGGCTCTTGTTTGTTGCTGCAGGTCTTTTTTCGGTCAAAGGGTATGTTGATCTTGAGCAGGGTTTCACGAAAGCGATTGAGGTTGAGGATACGGGAATGGTGATCATCGGCCTTTACCACACCATCCGGCATCCGGTTTCACTGGGTAATATTTGCTTCTGCCTGGCCTGCCCACTTTTCCTTGCTGCGGGCCCTTCCTGGATCCCGTCGCTGGTGGGCATCCTGGGTGTGATGCTGCGTATCTCAATTGAAGAAAGTTTCATGCAACGGCATGTTCCGGATTATGCTGATTATAAAGAGCGCACCTGGGCTCTGATTCCCTATCTCTATTAGAAGATATCATTTGATTGCCAAAAGCCTGAAAAGGCTTGTTGTTCTTAAATATTATATAGGTTGATAGAATGCCCCGGTCAAATCATCAAATGAGTAACCCCGTGGAAGATGTTGTTCTCATGTACAAATCAATTTTGGATGGGGACTGGGGTGGGGTTGTTCAGTCAGTAGATAACACCCTCAACAGGACCTGCCTGCGGGAGCCATGGCTTCGGTGTTCGGCCAGATAGACCCCTTGCCATGTTCCCAGGTTCAGCTTCCCATTATCAATGGGGATGGTCAGGCTGTTGGGTGTGATCATAGTACGTATATGGGCGGGCGAATCATCCCTGCCCTCAAGCGTATGTTCATACCAGGGCTCACCTTCGGGTGCGATATGATCAAGGAATTTCTCCAGGTCTCTTTTGGCGGATGAATCGAAATTCTCATTAATCGCCAGGGAAGCGCTGGTGTGCTGTACAAACAGATAGGCCATGCCTTCATGAACGCCCCACTGGGAGATCTGGTCATTGATCTGATTTGTGAAGGCGAAAAGACCTTTTCCTCTGGTAATGACGGTCAGGGTTGCTTTGAACCATTTCATTGTTGTGTTTCCTTACCCATGCGTTTTTCTTGATTATACCGCGCAGGGTTTGAGGTGACAGATGAATCTCATGTTATTTTTAACCTGGCGCTTTTCTTGCACAGGGATAGATGGAAAATATTTTTATTTTCATATTACGTTCATTCACAAATTATCTTTTGTCTGATAAGATTAAGAGCAATTGCGATTGTGAACAGAAAAACAATGAATATTATAATATTCAATATTAATCGGGAGTCCTGATCCCATGAGTCAACGGCTGTTTTATTGAGGTAGAATCCTGCCATTAGCATTGATGAATTGAAGATAAAGGTTGTGGAAAACAAATATCCGGTTACTCGCACAAAATTAATAATTCCCCGCCGGCGTGATGAAATCCTCACCCGCCAGCGGTTATTGGAGATGGTAAATGACCTGCTGGATCTAAAGCTAATCATTGTGGCTGCCCCCGCAGGCTATGGAAAAACAGCTCTTTTGATTGATTTCGCCAGCCATACACAATGGCCGATTTGCTGGCTTTCTTTGGATCCCATGGACCAGGATCCCTTCCGCTTAGTCAGGCACTTAATTGCAGCGATCCAATCCCGGTATCCTGAATTTGGTCATAATTCGTTGTCTGTCCTGAACAGCACTGCGCAGGATAAACTGGATGTTCCGGCTCTCGTGACCACCCTTTCCAATGATATTTATGAGAATATCACCGAACACTTCATTCTTGTCCTGGACGACTATCAACTGGTGGAGGACAGTGGGCCTGTCAACCAGCTTTTCAACCGCTTCTTGTTGGATGTGGATGAAAACTGTCATTTGATCGTCTCTTCCCGTCGGCTGCTGACCCTTCCGGATATGCCTCTTCTGGTTGCCCGTAATCAGGTTGGCGGGATCTCCTTTGAAGAGATTGCTTTCACCTCTGAAGAGATTCAGGAACTATTGCTGAAGAATTATCATCTAACCATCACGGATCAGTCGGCTGAGGAAATTACGCGGCAAACCGAGGGCTGGATTACGGGTCTGTTGCTCTCCACGCATTTACTGGAAGATGAGATTGGGGAGAGGATCCGGATCGCCCGGGTATCAGGCGTTAATCTTTATGATTATATGGCCCAGCAGGTGTTCGAACAACAGCCTGAGGAGATCCAGGAATTTCTTCTGCGCACGTCAATTCTTGAAGAATTTAATGTTGATCGTTGCAAACGTGTTATAGGGAAAGCGTTATCCATAACCGCACCCTGGGCGGCACTCATGGATAAGGTGTTGACCAGAAACCTATTTGTCCAGCCGGTGGGCGAGGGCAGGCAAACCTGGCTGCGCTATCATCATCTCTTCCGAGACTTTCTTCAGTCCCGGATGCTGGCCGAACACCCCGAAGAAACTGAGGCGATCACAATAGCGCTGGCCGATGATTACGCTGAGCAGGAGGATTGGGAACAGGCCTTTGTGCTTTATAAACAGGTAAAAGCCGTTGATAGGATGGTTGACCTGGTTGAAAAGGCCGGGCCTTCGATGGTCACGGCTGGGAAGCTGGTCACCTTGAAGGAGTGGATGGCCGCGCTGCCGCCGGATCTGGTCACATCACGCCCATCCTTCCTGTCGATCCAGGCGGCGATTCTGATGAGTTCGGGCGAAGTCAATCAGAGCGTGGCCCTGCTGGACCAGGTGATCGAGCGGTTGAAGGATTCAAATGATGAAGAAGATGTTAAGGTACTGTCCCTGAGCCTCATCCGGCGTACGGTCGCCCATCGGATGCTGGGAGATTACCAGCAATCGATTGAAGATAATAAGCAGGCTCTTATAGTCCTGGAGAATGCACCGGCGTTGGGGCTGATCAAGGCTGAGGCGCTTCGCAACCTGGGAGTGACTCATTATTATATGGGAGAAATCAACGAGGCTTTAGAAATCCTTAAACAATCGCTACGGGTTTTCGAAAGTTATGATGACAAGCAAAACATTCCAAAATTACTATTCAATATTGGTGCTTTACATTTTACTCTTGGGGATTATGTTCGAGCTGAAATGATGTTTCAGGATGCGCTTGAGTATTGGAAGTCGGGGGGCAATCTTGCCTGGGCTTCTGAGTTGGTCAATAATCTTGGTATGTTGCAAATGTACCGCGGTGATTATGTGGAAGCAGTTGATAATTTTGAAAAAGCTATTGAATATGCCCGGATCAGCAATACCCCAAACGCTGAAGCTTTAGGTCTGACCAGCCTGGGAGATCTTTACCGGGATTTGGATGCCAACCATGAAGCGCTTGATGTTTTCAGGCAGGCCAATGTCATCGCCAAACAACTCAACGACGGTTTTCTCCTCTTCTATCTGGATCTGGCTGAGGGGATCTTAAATAGAATCTCCGGGGATCTGGTCAAGGCCAACTTATCCTTTGAATCGGCTGCGGAAAAAGCAGGGGAGAGCGAATCTGCCTACAACCTGGCGTTACTTCAGTTGGAGAGAGCGATGGTGCTGTTGACTGAGGGTTCCTATGAAAGGGCCTGGAAAGACGCTGAAAGTGCGTATGAACATTTCAGCTCTGAAGGGCAAAAAAGCGAGACCCTCCGGGCAGCATTCACCTGCACCCTGGCTCTCGCGGGTGAGGGTGAGAAAGACCGCGCTTTGGAATATCTGGAATTGATATTACCGACTCTTCTGGAAAATAATTATGCGACCCCTCTGATCGTTCAGGCGAGAGAGTTTAAACATATCTTAGCTTCTGTCAAAGGGAAGCACGAGTTAAAACGCCAGTTTTCAAGGATCCTTGAGCGCGTGGAATCCTTTG
>CAZXRL010000186.1:0-4566 GCA_964643275.1 uncultured Candidatus Brevefilum sp. | reverse complement strand
TGTAGGTGCCTCCAAAAAGAGAAGGTGCATTGATCGCAGTCCGGATGCTTAGATAAATGATTACACTAAGAACAATAGAACCCGAAAAAAGTAAATAGGAATTTCGTTCTTTGCGCAAAGCCTCACTTTTTTTGAAGTAAAGGTAAAGGGTCCAGATGACTGCAATGGGAAGCATAACAATTGCGGTTTCTTTTATCATAATGGCGAAAAGAACAGCCATCGTAGACGCAAGGAAGAGCAGCACTTTGTTCAATTTTGGCTTTGCGACTTTCAATTTCTCAAGAATAATAACCGACGACAACAAGAAGAGCAGTTGAAGGGGTTCTCCCTTTGACAAGGTGTAAAAATTCTCAATTATCGGCATTGAGAGGACAAACAAGAGACTGGTTATCAGAGTTTGCCAATCCATAAATCCCATTTGTTGGCAAATGACTTTAATTTGGTATAAAAGAAGGAGGAAAATGAACAGGTTGCCGATGAAAAACGAGAAGGGGTGATATCCTACCAGGCCATATATCAAGGTGTAATAGAGCCAGTAGACAGGGCGGAAGCGACCGGCCTGTAAGTCATGACTCATGCTGAAATCCCCATTAAGGAAAGCCTTGCTTTGTTGGAGCATTCTTGCATCATCAAAAAACCCAAATTGTGCGGAGGAGAGTCTGGGAAGCATGATGAGAATAGCAAGAAGAAATGGGATGAGGGTGAAGATTATCTTTTTAGTTGCGGTTTTTTTATCAGTCAAGGCAAGACTCCCTTCATTTTCTGAATTATAATCTATTTATGTTACCATTCCTTTCACTATGTTTCGAGTTATAATACCGACTTTGATATCTGGCGATCATGATCTGAAAGCATCCTTATGACCCCAAAAATTGTTGCCCTGGTCCCCATGCGGAACCATTCTGCCCGAGTGCCCGGGAAAAACTACCGTCCATTGGCCGACAAGCCTCTTTTCCATCATATTTTGAACACCCTGACAGCCGTTGAGACCATCTCGGAGATCGTAGTTGATACGGACAGTGACCTTATCACGGAAGGGTTGGCAGAGCATTTCCCGCAAGTCCGAGCGGTTTCCCGTCCAGAGCATTTGACAGCGGATACCGTACCGATGAATGAGATTCTGCTTCACGACACATCACAAGTTGACGCTGACTATTATTTACAGACTCACTCCACAAACCCCCTCCTCAGCCCGGAAACGGTTTCTAGGGCAATCCAAACATTTTTGGACAATCTCCCAGAATATGATTCGTTGTTTGGCGTGACCCGGCTTCAAACCCGTTTATGGGATCAGCTTGGGCGGCCTGTCAATCACAACCCGAATATCCTCCTGCGAACCCAGGACCTTCCACCTGTTTATGAAGAGAATTCCTGTATTTATTTGTTTACACGGGACATATTGGTCTCGCGCCGGAACCGCCTGGGAGAGCGGCCGTTGATGTATGAGATTCCAGCTATTGAAGCCTGGGATATTGATGAAGAGCTGGATTTCCTCGTAGCAGATATGCTCTGTCGTCATCTTCGCGGCAAGTCATAAGCATTAACCCTCAAGACAAGTGCGAAATTAGGAGTTTGTCCATGAAGACGGTATTAGTCTCTGCCCCTTATATGCTGCTCGATCTGGAACGGTTCCGGCCTGTGCTGGAATCGTTCGGTTTGGAATTAATTATTCCTGAGGTGCATGAACGACTCGAAGAGAATGAGATTCTGCAGTACGCAGGTCAATTTGATGGGACGATTTGTGGCGATGACCGTTACAGCCGCAGGGTTATCGAAGCCTGCTCCCCCCGGCTCAAGGTCATTTCCAAATGGGGGACGGGGATTGATTCGATCGACCAGGATGCTGCCGCCGAACTGGGTGTGATGGTTGGGAATACTTCCAACGCATTTACCGTTCCGGTTTCGGAATCGGTGATGGCCTATGTGCTGGCCTTTGCCCGTCAGATTCCCTGGCTGGATGCTGCGATGAAAGCTGGCGAATGGTCAAAAATCAATGGCAAGACTCTCAGCGAATCCACGCTGGGGGTGATCGGGGTGGGGAATGTTGGCAAAGCCGTCCTGCGCCGGGCGCGTGCTTTTGGGATGATGCTCCTGGGAAATGATATCATCGAAATCGCACCTGATTTTCTCCTGGAGAATGGTGTTGCGATGGTCGGCCTTGAGGAGTTGCTGAGCCGGTCAGATTTCATCAGCATCAACTGCACTCTGAACCCGACCAGCAGGCATCTGATTAATTTGGAAAGTTTGGTGTTATGTAAGGGAGAAGCGGTGATCATTAACACCGCCCGGGGACCCATCATCGATGAATCAGCATTGATCGAAGCTCTCCAAATGGGAAAAATCCGCGGTGCAGCCTTGGATGTTTTCGAACAGGAACCGCTTCCCAAGAACAGCCCATTACTTGCTATGGACCAGGTCCTGCTGGCACCGCATAACTCCAATTCGAGCCCCCGCTTCTGGGACTGGGTGCAATGGAATTCCATTAAGAATCTGCTGGTCGGACTTGATATTCCAGCAGATCGGTTGAATGAATTGAAACAGCAAAAGAGTGTTTGATAGCAGAATAACCTCTTTGAAAGCTTCATGGAAAATTTTGGTAAGTTTACGAAGGAAGGACCGGATAAATGACTGAAAAGAAAACCCGCATCTTATTGATCACCGGCGCAGCAGGTGGCATCGGTCGCGCAACGGTTAAAGTGTTCACCGAAGAAGGCTGGCAGGTGATCGGGGTGGATCGAGCCCCTCGTTATGAGGGTTTCCCTGAAGATGGGATCTATATTCAGGCGGACATTTCAAAACCGGAGGAAATTGAAGCGATCTATGACAGAGTTTCCGCGACAACTGATTCTCTGGATGCGGTGGTGAATAACGCCGCTGTTCAGATTGCAAAACCATTGATAGAAACCACAGCAGAGGAATGGGATCTGGTGATGGCGTCAAATCTGCGCTCCGTCTTCCTGGGTGCCAAGCTGGCTTACCCTTTGCTTAAAGCGAGAGGCGGCGGTGCGATTGTGAACGTCTCTTCTGTTCACGCCGTGGCGACTTCCGCGGATATTGCCGCTTATGCCGCCAGCAAAGGCGGTATGCTTGCCCTGACGCGGGCCATGGCAATCGAGTTTGCCCTTGATGAGATCCGGGTCAATGCCATCCTGCCAGGGGCGGTGGATACACCGATGCTTCGAGCGGGTCTCGAACGTGGTCATGTCGGTCACGGCGATATGCTGGACAGGCTGGAAAACCTGGCCCGTAAAACCGTGAACGGCCGCGTGGGACAGCCAGAGGAGATCGCCCGCTCGATTTATTTCCTGGCGGACAATGCCCAATCCTCCTTCATGACAGGACAGGCGATGATTGTGGATGGCGGGGCAACCGCACGCCTGAGTACGGAGTAGGGGATGACGGCCAAGGAAACACTTAAAAAAATTATTCCTGGTCCGCTCTGGAAGTTTGCCTCAGACCGTTATTGGGCCTGGTACAACCGGGACCGGCATTTGCTGGCGCGGGTTTTCTCACCTGTTTGGATGAAGAATAAGGCTCGCCTGGAAGAATGGCGAAATATTTATCAAGGTCAGCGGTGTTTTATTGTGGGCAACGGCCCCAGTCTGCGGCAGACCGACTTGAGTAAACTGGATGGGGAGTTTACTTTTGGGATGAACCGGATTTATCTGGCTTTTGAAGAATATGACTTCCAGACATCCTGTCTGGTCTCTGTGAATGATCTTGTGTTGGCGCAATGTCATGAGGATATTGCGGCTCTGAACCATCCCAGGTTTGTGACCTGGCGAGCAAGAAAACACTTTTCAGCAGGAACAGACACCTTATTTCTTGATACCGACTATACACTCCCTGAGAATTTCAGCGGAGATGCAACCGGCAGGTTGTTTGAGGGCTTTACCGTTACGTATATTTGTTTGCAACTGGCCTATTTCATGGGTTTTTCAAAAGCCATTTTAATCGGTGTGGACCATAATTTTGTCACCCAGGGGCCGGCAAATGCGACAGTTACATCTGAGGGGGATGATCCGAACCATTTTTCCGCGAAGTATTTTGGGAAAGGCTTTAAATGGCAGCTTCCGGACCTGGAAGGATCAGAACGTGCCTATCGAATGGCGCATGAAGCCTATCAGGCGGATGGACGTCTTATTGTTGATGCAACAGTTGGCGGTAAACTGACCGTATTCCCGAAAGTTGATTACAGGACTTTATTTGAGCCTCATGACTGATCCATTGGTTTCAATTATTACACCTTCCTATAACCAGGCGCAGTATTTGGAAGATACTATCCGTTCTGTTCAATGCCAGGATTATCCAAATATAGAATACATCGTGATTGATGGGGGTTCCACAGATGGCAGCCCGGAACTAATAAAACAATATGAAGATCAGCTTGCCTACTGGGTCTCTGAAAGGGATAGGGGTCAGGCCGATGCAATCAACAAAGGTTTTCATAAAGCCACCGGTGAAATTATTGCATGGGTCAATTCGGACGACCTCTATTTTCGATGTGATGTGGTGCGCCAGGCGGTCAAAGTGTTGGCTGACCATCCTGAGTTGGGGATGGTCTAT
>CAZXRL010000185.1:0-4591 GCA_964643275.1 uncultured Candidatus Brevefilum sp. | reverse complement strand
TGTAAACGGTCTGCAAGCTTGACCAGGACAACGCGGATATCATCGCTCATAGCCAGGAAGGTCTTCCTGAGCGCCTCAGCGATATCTTCCTCCCTGATTTTTCTGCGGTGAGGTTGCTCAGGCTGGCGAACGTGAGCATCTCCATGATGATCGCCTCGGAGAAGATTGGGCAAATGTGTCAGTTTGGTGACGCCGTCAACCAGATTAGCAATTTCCGAATTGAATTCCTTGCGAATTTCCCCCAATGCAATATCTGTATCTTCCACGACATCGTGCAGCAGGGCTGTAATGATCAAATCAGGCGGAACTGTTAATTCTGCGAGAATGGAAGCGACCGCAACGCAGTGGGTAATATATGGCTGCCCTGAAGGCAGGGTCTGGCCTTTATGAGCTTTTTCCGCAAATTGATAGGCTTTTTTAATTTGGTCAATATCAATAGCAGAATAATTTTCTGGAAGTTTTTCTAAAAACTGTTCGAGCTGCATCGCGCATCTACTTTCATCGCGTCTAATGAAACTTATTCCAGCCTTGATTTTATCTGATTAATGAGGTTCATGCCAGACTGATAATGGATCGTTTGGATTCCCAGACTATTAGCAGCTTCGATATTTTCAATGAAATCATCTACAAATAGGATTTCATGATAGTTATGGCCAATTGTATTCCGTAATACTTCATAAATCCTATGGTCCGGTTTCGCAAGGCCTAGCTCTGATGATATCAGGAGATAGTCCACCGTGTCGCCCACAACAAGGCCATACTCGTTCGCGAGGGTCTTTCTGGCATCCATCCAGGCATTTGTCAACAGCCCTGTGGTATAGGCAGGCCTCAGTTCCTGGAGGTAGGTGGTGGCTGCTGTATCCAAACTGTCGCCCGCCCAAAAGGCTTCAATGAAGTCTTTCAGATCCTCAGGAGAAAGCGAAAGAGATTGGGATACACTTTCCCAAATCGAATCGGTTGATGCTAGGCCCAGCGAACTGGCCTGAGCTTGAGGTGAGCCAAAGACCAGATGCTCCACACCACCTTCAATATGATATTTCTGTTCGAGGCTCTGGCGGCTTGTCCGATCCTCAGTTCGGAGCAGAACACCGCCTATATCCAACACAACCGCTTTTATCATCATTTTAACACTTCCATTGATCCAAACTCCCGATGGAATGAAAGACTTTCAAGGATGATTTTATCCATTTCATCAAGTTCATCCAAAACAAAATGCGTTAATAGCTGTCCAATTCCTGGACCAAACATGAATCCCTGACCGCACATTCCGACTGCAAGAATAAAGCCTGCCAATCCAGTCACCTGACCGATGATGGGTGAGCCATCGGGTGTCATTGGATAAATGCCGCGCCAGACCCGGCGAACCCGGATATGGCGCAGAACGGGCATGACCTCTACCAGCCTGCGAGCTGCTTTAGGCAGAAATTCACTTGATGCAAGCGTATGCGTGCCTAAGATGGGGGGATCGGGGGTCATACAAAAAATGATCTTACCGGTAGGATGCTGGTAAAAATAGAAATTAGCCGACCCCGGACGGGCACGCATATCAACGATCATGGGGTGAAAGATGCGTTCCACAGGCTCTGTAATCCCCGCCTCATGAGAATCCGGCTCAACAGGGACATTGATCCCCAGTTTTGCGGACAGAGGTTTCGCCCAACCGCCCGAGGCATTGATAACCCACTGACTCGAGTAAATATTCTGATCGGTTTTAACACCCGTGACACGGTCACCATCCCTGATAAAATCAAGGACGGTTTCGTTGAACCTGAATTGAGCCCCCAATTCACTTGAATGCTTATGAAAGGCAAAAACTGACAAAAGCGGTGAAGCGCTTCCATCGTCTGGGGAGTAGGTACCGCCGATCAAACCCTCCGGATTAATGTTGGGGATGATCTTAAGGATATTCTCCTTATCCAGCCAGGTAATATTTAAACCATGTTCCTTTTGCCAGGTGGTGAGGCGTTGCAGGGTTTGCGCATTTTCTTTATCATAAGCGACGAACGAGTACCCCCCCTGATGCCACTCAATGTCATCACCATTTTCCTGTTCCCAGTTTGAAAAAACTTCCAGACTTCGGCTGCCTAAATGGATTTTGGCAGGGTCTGAGTGCGTGGCGCGGACCCCGCCAATTGCATGTTTATTGGAAGCCTGTCCAACGCTTGGAAGCTGGTCAATCACCAATGTTTTCAGGCCTGCTTTCGCCATGAAATATGCCGTTGGGACTCCGACAGAGCCGGCGCCGATAATTATGACATCGAAGGTGTTGTCCTGGTTAGCTGGCATGGCTCAATCTTCCTCCTGCTGGTTTTTCGCCAGGATTTCCAGAGGCATTTCAACAAATACCGGCCGTTGGACAGGATCCGTGACTTCTGAAAGCAGGACACCCTCTTCACGGAAGATTTGTTTGATCAGGGAGATACAGGTCTTCCCTCCACAGGAACCCATTGTGGCTTTTGTCGCTGCCTTGATTTGATTGATATCCCGGACTCCTTCCCTGATCAGGGCACAAATAGCATCCGCTGAGACATGTTCACAGCGGCAAAGGATGTTCTCCTGTCTGTTTTCCCCTTGATAAAGGCCGGCATTCTCCTCTGATGGCGACCAGCCAGCGACGACCTGAATTCCGGATACAAGCGTTGCAATTTCAACCGGCACCTGGACCCTGACAATCAATGTCCGCGGATATTGCCGGAGGACACGAGTGCTCTTTACGGGATAATGGCCCAGTACCTTTCCATCAATATCTGTCACGGGAACCAGATCTTCAGTGCTTACATAGTGTTTGGAAAATTCCAGGGGGATGGACACCATTGGCTTTTTGGGGTCTTTACGATAATCCACGAGCGTAACAGC
The DNA here is from genome assembly GCA_964643275.1 of uncultured Candidatus Brevefilum sp. Taxonomy (GTDB): domain Bacteria; phylum Chloroflexota; class Anaerolineae; order Anaerolineales; family Anaerolineaceae; genus Brevifilum. Next base: position 1,735 of record CAZXRL010000185.1, on the reverse strand, counting down.
CAATCCCGGGCAGATGGTGACACAACGCTCGCATGCAATACAGTTCTTTTCATCCTGAGGACAAAATTCCGGGAGACCACGAATGTTCTCAGGATTGATATGAATCAAATTGTTGGGACAGACTGTGGAACAGGGATCGCAGGGGATTTCCTGCCGGCAGTGCATTACCGGGAAAACATCCCCTTGGTGAGGTTCTTCCAGCAAAGTTGTTATTTCACCGGGACGAGATTTTAATATCTCTTCGAACGACAACCATTCCTCCGGCACCACTGGAACATCCAATCCGAGGTATTTCGCGATCTCAAGACCTTTAATCTTTCCTGAAAACATCGCAGCAGAAGCCTCAGCGATCTCAGCCGCGTCGCCTGCAGAAAAGACAGGAAGCCCAACCTCATTTGCCTTCAAAATAAATTCATCAACTGGATTCAAGCCAACTGCGATCAGGACACAATCACAGGCCAGCTCTTGTTCTGTCCCAGGGAGGGGTTTAAAATCACAATCCACTTTAGCAATCACAACACTTTGGACACGATCCTTCCCTCTGGCTTCCAGAAGGGTATGGGATGTCAGGATGGGAACATTGAACCGGGCGAGTTTGTCTTCGTGAACTTTATAACCGCCGCAAGACGGCATCACCTCGATCAATCCGATGACATTAATGCCCGCCTGAAGGGCATGGTATCCTGCGATCAAACCCACATTTCCCCCGCCAACGATGAATAAATCCTCTGCCGGTCTGACCAGATCCCGGTTTACGAGGGTCTGAAATGCCCCGGCGCCATAAATACCGGGCAGGGTATTACCCTTGAAGGACAAACTCCTTTCACGTGCGCCAGTTGCAACCAGCAGTACCTTGGGTTGGACGAGGATGTAATCGTCAGAATCCTGTTTCCAGAGTCCGACGGTGTGATCTTCGAAGACTGCCACAGCAGTTGTCTCAGGCCAGACACTAACCGATTCGAGGGTCTCAAGTTTTTCGGATAATTTTTCAGCGATGTCTATACCGCGTGTCCCTGCATAGACCGCTTCAGCTGAACCAAAAAACCGATGAGTTTGCAGAACCAGCTTGCCGCCCAACGCTGGCTTATCATCGACCAGTAAAACCTGTATATCGAGGTTACCCAATTCAATTGCTGCTGAGATCCCTGCTGGTCCTCCACCAATGATCAAGACTGGGACTTTAAGGATTTCTGACAGGTCAGAACATTTACGATCAGATGCTGCTGAAAGTTGGGAGATATCCGGCAGGCCATTCGCGGGCATAATATCCATCCCATGTTTAACCGCTGTCATGCAGGATTTGACAGGTTTTCCATGAACCAGGACAAGACATTGGGAACATTGCCCATTGGCACAAAACAATCCCAGAGGGGAACCGTCTTTCGGATGATGTCCGAAAATGTCAATCCCATTGGCAATTAAAGCAGCAGAAATCGTCTCACCTGCTTTAGCGGTGAGTTTTTCCTTTTGCCAATAGAATTCAATTGTCTCTCTCTCTGGGATCGTGAGAATTGGGTGCGAGGTAATTCGGTTGTCTGGCATAACTCCGAAACTGTCCTTTTGGTGAGGTGAGGTAAGACGGCATTCCGATGATCAGCCAAAGTTAATGTAATAGATGGCGGGGATTTTCTCAATTGCTTTTTATCCCATCCCAATAATACCATCTATCCCTTTTCTTTGAGAGCCATGAAGTGAAAAAACAAAATTCATACATCGCTTATACAAAGCGCTATGG
>CAZXRL010000184.1:0-4601 GCA_964643275.1 uncultured Candidatus Brevefilum sp. | reverse complement strand
GGTGATGTTCAGGCAGCCAAGGATTTGATCTTGGCAGCGTACGAAGCTGGTGTGGATGCTGTTAAGTTCCAGAAGAGGACACCGGAAATCTGTGTCCCTGAACATCAACAAAGCCAGATGCGCGATACACCCTGGGGCTATATTTCCTATCTTGATTATCGGTATAAAGTCGAATTTGATCAGGATGAATACAAGGCCATTGATTCCTATTGTAAATCGCTGGGGGTTGATTGGCTGGCAAGTTCCTGGGACATCCCATCCCTGCAATTTATCAATGCCTTTGACCCGCCAGCCCATAAAGTGCCTTCCGCTTTGTTGACTGATCATGAACTTTTGCGCGCTTTCAAAGCGACGGGACGCCCCGTGATCCTTTCAACGGGCATGTCCACCATGGACGAGATCGAGGAGGCAGTGGCGATCCTGGACGTGGACAACCTTCTGATCTGTCACACGACCAGCAGCTACCCCTGCCCGCCGGAGGAATTGAATCTGAAGATGGTCCAGACCCTTAAGGAGAAATTTGCCTGTCCTATTGGTTATTCAGGTCATGAGGTTGGGCTGGTACCTTCCGCATTGGCTGTGGCGATGGGTGCCTGCCTGGTCGAAAGGCATGTGACCCTGGACCGGGCGATGTGGGGCTCTGACCAGGCTGCTTCAGTGGAACCGCAGGGGATTCGCACCCTGGTTAAGTACATTCGTGTGACAGAAAAAGCCTTGGGCGATGGGAAGAAGAAGGTCTATGACAGCGAACAGTCTTCTCTTGATAAACTTCGCCGTTACAGCATTTAGGGGCGAATGAATCAATGAGTATTTTTAAGTCCGCTGGTGACCTTGTCCGTGAGTGGCCGGTTCGAAAGAGCGTCAACCGTGATATCCGCAAGATGGCGAAAGCGGTGGCTAAGGCCTCTCCACCCCTGGATGACAATCGGACAGTTGTCTCTTTCAATGCTTCGACCCGGATTACGGGATTAAGTTTGAACGCTGCCTTCGCGATGCTAACAGGCTGGTCGTTGCGTTTGCAGGGGGTTCGTGTGCTCCATACTGTTTGCCAGCGTGGGATGACCCGGTGTGTGTTGGGTACGGACAATGATGATGTGTTCCGCTTTCCGCCCTGTCAGAAATGCCTGAGCCAATCTTCGGCAATCTATGACCGCTCGAACCTAGTAAAAATGGATTATTTCTCCACGACCGATCTGGCTAAACAACTTCAGCCGATGCGTTTACCCTTGCTTCAGAAATTCGTTTTCGAAGGGATTCCCCTGGGGGAGTTGTGTTTACCCTCGATGCGCTGGATCCTGCGCAGGCACCATCTGGAGAATGATGATCCCACCTGTATTCTCTATCGCCACTATATCCTTTCAGCATACAAAGTGGCTGTACAATTCAATGAATTATTGGCGATGGAAGAGCCCCTGGCACTGATAGTGTTCAATGGGATGCAGTTTCCAGAGGCAACTGCTCGTTGGATGGCGCGGAAGTGGAAAGTTCCATCTTATTCACATGAGGTTGGATTGCGCCCGTTTTCAGCGTTCTTTACCGATGGCGATGCAACTGCTTATCCAGTGAATATTCCGGATGATTTCCAGCTTGATGATGAACAGAACGCCAGGCTGGACGAGTATCTTTCCAAGCGTTTCAAAGGGGACTTTATTATGGCTGGCGTGCAGTTCTGGCCAGAGATGAGCGGTCTGGATGAAGATCTTTTAGAGCGGATTGAGAATTTTAAACAGGTCGTTCCAGTTTTTACAAATGTGATCTTCGATACCAGTCAGCCGCATGCGAATGTGGTTTTCCCGCATATGTTTGCCTGGCTGGATGAAGTGTTGGAGGTCGCAAAAGTTCACCCTGAGACGCTGTTTGTGATCCGCGCTCATCCGGATGAATCACGGCCCGGTAAAGCCAGCCGGGAAAGTGTTGCGGATTGGGTGCAGGACAGAAAAGTGGATGAACTGCCCAATGTGATCTTTGTCTCCCCGGATGAATATTTCAGTTCCTATGAAATGATCCAGCGGGCGAAGTTCGTAATGATTTACAACTCGACGATTGGGATGGAAGCCTCAATCCTGGGGGCACCGGTGCTCTGCGCTGGAAAAGCCCGTTTTACCCAGCTTGAAACTGTATTCTTCCCAAAGACGATGGAGGATTATCACCACCAGCTTAACACCTTTCTGACTGCTGAAGAAGTTTCAGCGCCGGAGGAACACCGTGTCAACGCCCGACGGTTCCTTTATTACCAGCTCTACTGCACATCCCTGACCTTTGATCGGTTCCTTGAGCCGGATGGCGTCTGGCCAGGCTTTGCGCGCCTGCGTGAATTTTCCTGGGAAGATTTACTGCCGGAAAATTCACCGACTCTGAAAGTGATCTCGGAGGGGGTGCTGGAGAATCAACCTTTCCTGCTGTCATAGCATAAAGCAAGATTAATTCCTAAATGTATCATTACCTGGCAAATCATTGAATGGAAGGGGTTTTCGGATAAGGTCACTTTATTCTTGTATTGGATTGCGACCGGTTTCCTGGGTATCACCAAGAAGATACACTGGTCGTTTTTTTACTTCCTGGAAAATGTAACCAATATATATCCCAATAAAGCTCATCACAGTTGTCAGCGTTCCACCGACGATGAGCAGCATAAACATCAGGGAGCTCCAACCCGGTTCCAATTGAGCCTGATTGCCAGAGAACCAAAGATACAGGACATAGATTGCCTCTATCAATGCCAGTAGATAAAATAAGCCGCCAATTGCCAGACCGATTTGAAGTGGAACCAAAGAGAACGAAAAGATTGCATCGGAGGCGAGTTTAAACATTTTCTTGAGGGTATATTTTGATTTGCCTCCCAAACGTTCTTTTGGTTCAAAGGGCAGGATGACAGTTTTATACCCCACCCAGCTAACCATCCCACGCAGAAAACGATGATATTCCGGCATGGCTTTTAAAGCATCTACCACCGGACGGGAGAGGAGACGAAAATCAGCAGCATTGGGGGTGATATTCAGGTTTCCTATTCGATTGATAAGATGATAAAAGGCTTTGGATGTGGCCTGCTTGAGGCCGGACGTGGGCGTTTCATGCCGACGTTGTCCTATCACAATATCATATCCTGCCTGATAAAGAGCAAGCATTTCAGGAATGACTTCGGGTGGATTTTGTCCATCGCCATCCATGGTGACGACGATATCACCTTCGGCATGGTCGAGCCCACATGTCAGTGCTGCCTGATGACCGAAGTTGCGGCTCAGGGTTAGAATGAAAATCCGAGAGTCCTGATTTGAAAGGCTGGTTAAAATTTGCCCTGTATGATCAGTGGATCCGTCATTCACATAATAGATGCGGGAATGAACCGGAATCTGAGCCAGAGTCTCTTTTAACTGTCGGTGAAACGCTTCAATTATATCCGCCTCATTGTAAATCGGAATGATTATTGAAAGATGTACGTTGTCAATTTATCTCATTGGATTTCATAGATCTCCCAACCGTAGCGAAATAATCGGGTGTCAAAGAGGGGGTCAGGATCTTCACAAAAGCCTCTTTGACCGAGGATCGGACAAATGAGAGTTGGGAGGTTGATATTGCTCAGGGTAAATGTATCGCTAATTGACAGCAGAGTTTTCTTGTTTCCGGAAATTTCAGATAAAAGTCTGTTGTTCCAGGGAGTCTGGAAGCTCTCTTCCACACCTGCTCTTACGGTTAATCTGGGTTGGTTTTCTATCAAGGGCATCAGAATAATGGCACCGGTTTCTTCATTGACATGGTCCATTCTTTGAGCATCAATGTTTCCATATTTTATTTCAGGCAAACCATGATGAACCTTAAGACTGAGTTCTAACTTTTCAGAATATTCGTTGCTTGTTTCAATATTTATTAATACAGTGCCATCAATTGGGATATTATTTACAATAAACGCTAACATCTGATCGTTGATGCGATCGAAAGATAATTGTGTTCTGCCATCTGTAAAGTAATTAGGAAGAGTCAGTAAAAATAGAACCCCTGTGACTAAAATAAGTGATATCAATGAATATTTAAGAAAACAGTTTCCATTTTTTGCTTTTCGAAGGACTGTGGGGATGAATGAACCAATCAAAAAAGACATTCCCATCCCAAAAGGAAGCAGGTAGTAAATTTCTGCATATTCCCATGGAATCAGGACGGCAAACCACATTGCCGACCATGTTGCCCAGCGAAATAAATCAAACCCTTCTTTTTTCCGAAAAGATTTTTTTAACAATAACAAAAGGAAGAATATCAGTACAAGAGGAATCAAGTAGTGAAAGTAAAAGGCGAGTTGGGTCATCCATCTCAAGATTTTTTCAAAGTAGGAGGAGATGGTTGAAAGATACCGGTTTGTGTAGGTGCCTCCAACAAGAGAAGGCGCATTGATTGAAGTTCGGATGCTCAGATATAAGAGAATGCCGAGAGCAATGGAGCCTGAATAAACCAAATAGGTGCTTCGTTCTTTTCGCAACGTCTCATCTTTTGTGAAATAAGGGTAAAGGGTCCAGATGGCGGCAATGGGAAGCATGATAATTGCGGTTTCTTTTACCATGATGGCAAAAAGGATGGTTATTGTGGATGCAATGAAGATCAATATTATGTTG
>CAZXRL010000183.1:0-4664 GCA_964643275.1 uncultured Candidatus Brevefilum sp. | reverse complement strand
ACTTGGTTATTGTGAGGAATGGGTGTATCAGAATTATCACTGAGAACCCAGCAAATACTCAAAAAGGGGTTTTTGTTTAGGCTTCCCCTTGAGGGGAAGCTGTCTGCGAAGCAGACTGATGAGGTGAAAGTGAGACTATCAGCCACCTCATCCAGCACCCTTCGGGTGTTCCGCTTCGCTTCAGCACTTCGTGCCACCTTCTCCTCAAGGAGAAGGCTTAATAAATTGAGTGTGTGAAGAGTAGTGTGGGCTCTATGTCTATGATAAATAATCAGTACTGTATAAGTTCATTCTGTGGGGAAATGATGTGACAGAATAATCGCTGAGAACCGCACGGTTTCTTAAGAAGGGTTCTTGTTTAGCTGCAAATTAGACTGATGAGTTGAAGAAAAGAGTGAAATGAATGACTTTGCGATTACCCTAGGGGAATAAGTGAGTCAGACGGTTTCCAATGAACGTCCTGTAAAATTTATATTTTGCTAACATTCCTTTGATGTTCTTTTTATGTCTGTTCATTATGGTATGTCTATACTCAAAAAACAGATCAAAAATGGAGGTTAAGATGGCTAACTTAATTCAACGTGATCCTATTAGTGAAATGCTTTCCTGGAACCGTGCGATGGACCGCCTGCTTGATCAATTCTACGAGGACGACGGTCTCAGCCTTGGGGATTCTTTATCCCTGCGGATGCCCCTGGACGTGGTTGAGAATGATGATGCTTTTATCGTCAAAGCGGACATTGCCGGCATGAACCCTTATGACATCGATATCACCTATACCAGCAACAACCTGACCATCAAGGGCGAAGTCAAAGATGAGCGGGAAGAAACTGAGGAAGAAGGCCGCTATCACCTGCGCGAACGCCGGTATGGCGCATTCTCCCGCACCATCTCGATGCCGGGCACGGTGGATGTTGACAGCATCCAGGCCGAAAGCAAGGATGGCATCCTCATCCTGACCCTGCCGAAGAAGGAAGAAGTCAAACCGAAACGGATCGAAGTTAAAATCGGCGAAAAGAACAAGGTCATCGAAGGAAATTCGAAAGACAAATAAAAGGAAACGAAAAATGGGCTGTCTCGTCAACAGCCCATTTTTCGTTAACCTGCGTATGTTTGATCTTAGTTTTGGTTATCTGCCGGCACAAGTCGGATTTCAAACAGCCAGGGCCAGCGTTGACCCGTCACAAACAACCGGTCAGTCCCAGGGTCGTACGCGATCCCGTTGAGGACGTCCGCTTGAGGTGTGCGCTCTTCTTCGGATAGAATCCCGCTCAGATCAATCCACCCGGTCACCTCACCCGTTTCGGGGTTGATTCGAACAATATCCTCCGTCTGCCAGATATTGGCGTAGACCTCCCCCCGGATATATTCCAGCTCGTTCAACCGCTGGATAGGTTCCCCCTGCCAGCTCACTGTAATTGAATCAAGCACTTCAAAGGACACAGGATCCCTAAAATAAAGTGTAGGTGTCCCGTCACTCATAATCAGCCGCTCGCCGTCATGGGTCAACCCCCAGCCTTCGGTGGCGTAATCAAATTGATCCAGCAACCGGAAATCCTCCAGCCCGTAGACAAAGCCCTTGCCCGCCTTCCAGGTCAACTGAATCAGCGACCCCTCCCAATCCGTCAATCCTTCCGCAAAGTACTCACCCGGGAGATCGATCTTCTGAAGGACCTCCCCGGTCTCAAGGTCCACCTTGCGCAAGCTGGACTCGCCATACAACCCGGTGCTCTCATAAAGAAAGCCATCCAGATAGATCAGGCCCTGCGTGAAGGCCTCTGAATCGTGCGGGTAAGCCTGGAGAATATCATACGTCATCCTTGAATCAAGCGTTTCAGGTATGGAACCGCTTGTCCGGGCAGGCCGCGTCAGGATGACGGTCAGGAGCGTGCCAGCCAGAACCAGCAATCCAACCAGCAGCAGCCGCGCCAGCCATTTTCGCTGCTCAGATTGCCACCTCAGTGACATTTACAGCTCCTATTGAAAATAAAGATGATGGTCAGATCATCAGGTACGACTCTATGAACGCCAGGATCAGGTCCAGTGGATTTGGGTCATACACCGGGTCGATCAGAGACATGCCATGGGCGAAACCCTCATATCCAGTATCCTGATAAAGCTCACCTTCAGCGTTCTCACAGGCGGCGACCGCCGGGACATCTTCCTGGCTGAATAAACACCAGGCCGGTTTGGCAGGCTGCTCGCCCTCAAGACTGTCCACTTCCTCAGGGTAGGGGATCGTGAGATAACCGCCCGGCGAGAGGGAAAACGCGCCCTGGCACTCACCACCGATTTCGGTATTGAAATAATGACAGCCCAATGCTGCGCCATCTGCGCCGATACTGGCACCGACAGTCATCACCCTGGAAAGATCAACACCTTCAAGGCTGGTGAGGTGCGCCATGGCTGCTTCAAGATCCAGCAGCCAGCCCTCCCGGTCCATGGACGCACAACCGCCGCTGCAATTGCGGAAAGTGAAGGTGAAAACATTAAGGGAAAGGCCTTCCAGCATTTCAGGAAACCAGTCCGGATCCAGCCAGGGTTCGCCCCCCGCTGAGAGATTCGCCTGATAACCCCGGTTTTGCAGCCAGGGCGCAATGGCATCCCAATCCTTCTGATCCCCGATGGCCCAATGCATCAGGACAACCACCGGGGCGTTGGTGGTTTCCGCAGGGTAGAAAAATCCCTCAAGCTCAACGCCATCGCTGGCCTGGAAGGTCTGAGGAATCGGATCTGCGGCGAGAGGGTTCGGCTCAATCAGTGGTTGTTCCGGTGTTTCATCCTCCCCATCCGGAACCTCCTCCGGCTCTTCAACCGGGACGACTTCGGTCGGCTCTTCCGAGACTTCAGTTGCATCCGGCAGATCACTCTCTGATACTGACGGTTGGCATGCAGCCAGTATCAAACACAACGAACAAAGAACTGAAAGGATTAAAAAATTTATTTTCTTTCGCCGCATATGGCCTCCTTAACACCTAACGAAGAACACATTCAACCCCCTAAAAAATTATATGCGATTTCAGGCTGAATCAGGGAAATTTAAATAACAGGAATCTTAGATCCCGGCCACAACATCCTGCATCAGGGAGTCCAGGTGTTCCCCTGCCTGCTCCGACCGTCCCCGCAAAAACTCATCCGCTGCCTGACCCAAAAGGTGGTGCAGGAGGCGGTCCTTCTGGCTGTGGACAAACGGTGGTAGCGCATCATCTTCCAGGACGGGAAGCAGATAGGAAGCCGGGCGGTAAACCAGACGCTCATCCCCTTCTCCCAGGACCTGTGCGATCAGCGCCGGGTCAGGCGGGGCGGGCGTGCGGCCAAATTCACCTCGCAGGAGCATTTTAAATTCATTGGAGACGAAACAGTAGGGCTGCCCTGTCAATACGTTGGAGACGGCCTGAGAGCCAATGATCTGGCTGGTGGGCGTGACCATTGGCGGATAACCGGCTTTTTCCCTCACCCGCGGCACTTCGTCAAGGACCTGCTCCATAATCTCCAGCTTACCCATCTCTTTGAGCTGGTTGTGCAGGTTGGAATACATGCCGCCCGGGATCTGGGCGTCAAAGATCCGTTCGTCGTGAGGCGGATAACCGTTCTGCAGAAGAAGCGTACGCGTGAGGGTCATCCCCTCCCGCAGGGAAGCCTCATCGCCAAGCTGGGCCAGTTTGAGGATTTCATCCACCAATCCGGGGTCGAAATCCTCATAAGTCACCGGATGGTAATACTGACCGTGGCTGGGAATGGTCGCCTGGAGTTCATCAAAGATCTCAAACAGGACGTCCTGGGCTTTGAGGATCAATGCTTTATCAAGCCCATGATCCAGCCCCAGTGCCTCTGCAAACACGATCATCAGTTCGACCGGGGGATGGGACGTTCCCGAAGCAAAGGGCGTGATACAGACATCCACTGTATCGATTCCGTGCATCATCGCCAGAAGGGCATTGAAAGATCCCACCCCGGCGGTGTCATGGCTGTGGGTTGAAATCGGGATAGACAGGGTCGTGCGCATTTTCTCATATAACCCGACCGCATCCCAGGGCCGCAGGATCCCGGCCATATCCTTGATGGCAATCCGGTCAGCGCCTTCGTCTTCAAGCTTGCGGGCGTAGGCCACAAAATAATCCACTGTGTGGACCGGGCTGACCGTATAGGACAGCGCCGCTTCCACCTCCGCGCCGTAAGCCTTGCAGGCCAAAAGCGGGATCTGCAAATTACGCCAGTCGTTCAGAGCGTCAAAAATCCGCATCACCTGGACGCCTGATTCCACCGCCTGTTTGATGAACGCAATCACCAGGTCATCCGGGTAGGGCTGGTAAGCGAAGAGGTTCTGCCCGCGCAAAAGGGCCTGGATCTTCCCTGAACTCTGCCCGAGAGCATCCCGGAAGGCCTCCAGCCGGTCAAAGGGGTCCTCATTGAGAAAGCGGACAGCACTGTCGAGGGTCGCCCCGCCCCAGAGTTCGAGGTAGGGGAAGCCGGAATCGGCAATGAATTTTAATGCCCGTAAAGATTGGGATGTTGTCATCCGGGTTGCCGCCAGACTCTGCTGACCGTCCCGGAGCGTTAGATCGCGGAATTGGATTTTTTGTGTCATCGTCATATCGGTGTTTTCTGAGCCGAGGCCAAATTGTGGACATTATACCCTGAATATCCCCTCAAAACCTGCAGAT
>CAZXRL010000182.1:0-4676 GCA_964643275.1 uncultured Candidatus Brevefilum sp. | reverse complement strand
AATAGCGCATCACACTAATAGTGTCAAGCACAATGGTTCTTCTCTTTGAGTGATTATCCTCTAAACCTTTGTTGGCGCGCCTTTCAATCCATTCCCCGTCAGCGGAATGATCACGGTCTCACCCTCCCCGATCCCTTCCGCCACCGCCTGAAATCCCGCCACGGCCACCGCACTGGTCGGCTCAACATAATACCCCAGTCCTGCCAGCGCACCCTGCGCTTCGAGGATCGCCTCCTCTTCCACCGCCAGCGCCATACCGTTTGTTTCCCTCAGGGCCTGCAGGAGCCGCCTGTCCCGCACGGGTTGCAAGATTGCTACGCCCTCCGCCACGGTCTTCCCGGCCGGTTCAACCGCCGGGATGCGGTCCAGCCCCTCTTTCCAGGCTTTGTAAATCGGCGCGACCCGCGCAGCCTGCACAGCGATCAGCCGCGGGAGGTGGTCAACCAGACCGGCAGCCAGCAGGCGGCTGAACCCGAACCACAGCCCGAGGAACTGCCCGCCCTGGGCTGTCGGCAGAAAAACCCAGTCCGGCGCACACCGACCGAGCTGCTCCCAGATTTCATAAGCAGCCGTCACCTGCCCGGCCAGGTAAGCGGGGTTATAGGCATGGGATGCATAGGCGGTTCCAGGCCCCACCGCGGCCTGGGCGGCTTCTTCCGCCGCTTTCCGCAATCCCGGGATTGGCCTGACGGCCGCACCATAGACCGCGATCTGGTGCTGTTTGGCCGGCGATGCATAGGCCGGGACATAGATCTCCGCCCGTAGGCCAAAACGGGCGGCATGCGCCGCCAGAGATGCGCCGGCATTCCCCGACGAATCCTCCACCACCGTTGTAGCACCCATCACCGCAAGCTGGTTGACCAATGCGTTCACCCCGCGGTCTTTGAACGACCCCGAAGGCGAGAGGTATTCCAGCTTGAGATAGATGTCATGTTTTCCGAATTTGACGGGCACGAGCGGCGTCCACCCCACCCCCATCCGCCTGAGCGGTGAACGGACATCCAGCCCCAGCAGATCGCCATAGCGCCAGATTGAGCGGTCCTCCGGGTTGATCTTCTCCGGGTCGAAATCAGGCAGGGTCGCAGGCTCCCAGGCACCGCCGCAGTCACACCGCCAGCCTTCAAGCGTGAATTCTGTTTCCGTTCCGCAATCGTGACACCGGACTCGCATACCATCCCTCCTTAGACCAAGGGCAAATCAGACAGGAAACTGGTGCCAATCTCTGGCGGATCCAGTTTGAAATTCTCAGTGATCATCGCGCCCACGTCGGCGAAGGTCTCTCTCGTCCCCAGATCAACCCCACGCACGCGGGGGCCAAAAGCCAGCAGGGGTACATATTCCCGCGAATGGTCGGTGCTTTCGGTCGTCGGGTCCACACCGTGGTCGGCGGAAACCAGCACCAAATCGTCCTCACGAAGGCGTTTCATGATCTCAGGGAGCGAGTCGTCAAAAGCCTTGAGCGCGCTGTAATATCCTGCCGGGTCGTTCCTGTGGCCGTAGATCATGTCGAACTCGATCAGGTTCACAAAAAGCAATCCCTGGAAATCCTCTTCCAGCAGGTTCAACGTGGTCTGAATGCTCTCCTGATTGCTCAGAGTGTGGTTCTTACGGGTGATGCCGCGGTGGACGAAGATATCGTCAATCTTGCCGACCGACCAGACATCGAACCCGGCCTTGAAGAGTTTATCCAGGACCGTATCCGAGTCCGGCTCCCGTGAGAAATCCCGCCGATTGTCCGTGCGGGTGAAGGTCTCCGCGGAATCACCGACAAAGGGGCGCGCAATCACCCGCCCAACAGCATGCTCGCCCACGAGGATCTCGCGGGCGATTTTTGAGATCTCATACAGTTCTTCCACAGGGATCACATCCTCATGCACCGCGATCTGGAAGACACTGTCTGCAGAGGTGTAGACAATGGGCTTGCCCGTACGCATATGCTCTTCACCCAGGGCTTTGATGATCTCGGTGCCGGAAGCGGGCCTGTTCGCCAGAGTCTCCCGTCCAATCCGCCGCTCAAATTCTTCCATGATCTCAGGGGGGAACCCATGCGGGTAAGTCGGAGAGGGCTCCGGCAGATGGATACCCATCATTTCCCAATGACCGGAGATCGTATCCTTTCCGGCCGACATCGGCTGCATCCTGCCAAAACCGCCCTGGGGCTGGTCTGTTGGCGGGACGCCTTCAATCTCAGTTATGTTCCCTAACCCAATCCTCCCCATGTTCGGCAGGTCAATCCCGCCCAGGACGCGGGCGGTATTGGCTATCGAGTTGCTGCCCTCATCGCCGTAATCCGCAGCATCCGGCGCTGCGCCGATCCCCACGCCGTCCAAAATAATTACCGTTATTCGGTTAAACACAGAACCTCCTGGCCATTATTGTTAGAATGATAATAGCTGTATTTTACTCAATATTAAGAACCGTTTATAGCATGGGTAGAAAGTAACGTTCCTAAACCTGATGAGAGGACCCTGATTTGGTTCATTAGTTTTTCATGAGAATGCCCTGAGCTGGGGGTAATGAGCGTAATTTCTGGTAAACTAAGTAATAGAAGAATGACAACCAGCGAGCTCGGATGTGATGATTGACTCAGGTCTTCCACCCAACCCGTCGGATTCCAACAGGTGACAGACCAAAAACAATTAATTATTCTATACAACCGTTCTGTGAGATGTCAATACGCGCCTGCCAGCTTCCCGAAATTATTAAGCCCTATTGTAAATAACACAATCCAGACGCGAATATCTGAGCAAAAAATAACTCACAACAGAAACCGATGAAAGAGTGACCTAAGGAGAGAATATGCAAAAAGAGAAAAAACGATCCCAAAAGATAAGAACCGTGCTGCTGACCGTTATACTTACCCTGGCCATGGCCAGTGGGGCATGCAACCTTTTCTCAAGAACCGAGCCAACGCCCGAGGCTGTGATTGAAGAGCCTCAGGTTGAGGTTGAGCCCACCCCGGAAGAACCCGCCTGGACCCCGGAGCTTGTTTTCCGTTTGGTGCATGAAGAAAAGGTTGATAGCGTCGCCTGGTCAAACGATGGCACCATGTTCGCCACCGGGTTCTTTATTCAGGCGAACATCTGGAATGCCGAAGATGGGTCTCTGGTCAACGAGATCGAGATGAAACACAGCGTGGAGGATATCGCTTTTCTTCCAGACGACCAAACCATTGCGACCGGCGTATCCCTGGGTGGCGTCAATATCTATGACATCACGACAGGCGAACCTGTTCAGGAATTTCACGGCGGATTTGACAACTTCCTAGCCCTCTCCCCCGATGGAACGCTGATCGCGACCGGCAATCGAAGCGGTCTGGTCTGGTTGTGGGACGTCCAGACCGGAGATCAAATCGTGGAGATGAATTCAGAGGATTATCAGGATGAGAGTCCGGACTACCTCCGCTCGCTGGCTTTTTCTCCCGATGGACAGGTCATCGCTGCCGGACACTTTGATGGTGCAGTGTTCTTATGGGATGCCAGCAGTTATGCACTACGTGAAGCCCTCATCCCGGAAAACGACTATGCGAAGGCCTGGGGTCTCGCTTTTTCACCTGACGGTCGGTACCTTGCAGTGGGCGGCGCCCGGCTTGAGTGGGAGGATGTGGTCGCGATTTATGATATGTCAGAAGGTGTGTTCATCCACCTGCTTGAGGAATACGGCCGCTCAGGAAGTATGCACGCCCCGGTGGCTTTCTCACCGGATGGGACACTGCTGGCAGCCGGTGCAACGGAAGGGATTTATCTCTGGTCCGTGCCCGATTTCGAATTGCTTCATTACCTCCCAATTGAGGATCTTGAGGCAACGGACTGGGTCACGGATTTGGCTTTCTCCCCGGACAGCCAGCAGCTCATCGCCGGTTACTGGGACAGCTATGCGCTGGTCTGGCAGATCCAGCCCTCCGAGTAAGTGAAGATCATCCAATAAATGGAAATGCGTCAGGGAACCTCCCCTGGCGCATTTTTGTTATCCGGTTTCGCCCTTGGCATTTTACCCATCCCCATTATAATGAAGGCAAACAGCATTCAACCCGGAACGGCCCGTCGGAAAGGACAGCAGTCCATGTTAAAAGTCACGGTCATTGGCGGCGGCTCCACGTATACGCCGGAACTCCTCAACGGCTTCCTTGAACGCCAGGAGGTCTTTCCTCTGGATGAACTCTGGTTGATGGACATAGACCCTGAGCGGTTAAAGGTCGTGGGCGGTTTCGCCCAACGCATGGCGGAGGCCAGAGGTGCCGGGTTCAAAGTGGTCCTCAGCACCGACCGGCAGCAGTCCATCCGGGACGCAGCTTACGTCATCACCCAGCTCCGGGTCGGACAGATGGAAGCCCGCAGAGAAGATGAATACCTCGGGCGACGCCACGGCCTGATCGGGCAGGAGACAACGGGCATCGGCGGGATGGCCAAAGCACTTCGGACCATCCCCGTGATCCTGGATATCGCTGAGGATTTGCATAAATTTGCCCCCGGCGCTTTACTGGTCAATTTCGCCAACCCTTCCGGCCTGGTCACCGAAGCTTTATTCCGCTATGCGCCTGAGGTGGCAGCAGTAGGGGTTTGCAACGCTACCCTCACAACCCAAATGGAAATCCTGAAAGGGATCAGGGAACGACTGGGGCTTTACCTCAACCCGAATGATGCCCAGATCAAAGCGCTTGGCCTCAACCATCTGAC
>CAZXRL010000181.1:0-4819 GCA_964643275.1 uncultured Candidatus Brevefilum sp. | reverse complement strand
TTGAATCACAATCCCCTATTTTCGTCAATTAAGGACTTGTTTTTCAACACCCTCTCAATATTTCGCTTGACAGAATTTAAAAAACAAATAGAATAATTCCAGACCTATGCGATTGAACCCTGTCGTGCCCCGCGTTAACGAACACCCTGCCACGCACCCGTGGCATTCACTTTGTCTTCACAGGAGAGCCTTTAGCGGCTCTCTTTTTTTGTGTCAGGAGGTACCCCATGCGTCTTCCCGGATTGATTGACCCCCATGTCCATCTGCGCGAGCCCGGTGCAACACACAAGGAGGATTGGGACTCCGGCACTGCGGCGGCGCTGGCGGGCGGTTTCACCCAGGTGCTGGCCATGCCCAACACCCAGCCGCCGGTGACAGACAGTGAATCGCTGATGCAGGCCCTCCAATTGGCAGAATCCAAAGCCCGCTGCGATTACGCTCAATATCTTGGCGCCGGGCCGGATAATGTCCTTGCGGCCGCGGCCTGCGCTGATAGCAGTGCAGGGCTGAAGCTTTATCTTGACCAGACCTATGGTCCCCTGCGGTTGGAGGAGATGTCCTGCTGGAAAGCGCATTTCGAAGCCTGGCCCGCGCACTATCCGCTGGTTGCCCATGCGGAAGGCCGGACGCTGGCTGCGGCGACCCTGATGAGCGCCATCACGGACCGGCCGCTGCACCTGGCTCATGTCGCCACCCGGGAGGATCTTATGATTATCCGGGATGCCAAGGCCCGCGGCCTGAAGATCACCTGCGAGGTCACGCCGCATCACCTCTTCCTCACCGAAAACGATCTCTCGGAGGGGTGGGCGGAAGTCCGCCCCCGGCTTGGGACCCGGGCGGACGTGGATGCGCTTTGGGAAAATCTGGATGTGATTGATTGTTTTGCAACTGATCATGCCCCGCATACTGCTGAGGAAAAGGCGGGCGACGACGCGCCGCCGGGTTTCCCTGGTCTGGAAACCGCGCTGCCCCTCTTCCTGACTGCGGTCAGGGACGGGCGGCTGACTCTGGATGATCTGGTGACACGGATGAGCACCAATGTCCGGCGGATCTTCAACATCCCACTGCAGCCTGAGACCTGGATTGAAGTGGATCCGGAGGCCGGGTATGCGCTCACCGCCCAATCCATGTATTCCAGAGCCGGCTGGACGCCTTTCGAAGGTCATCAGGTGACCGGAGCGGTCCGGGAGGTGGTTCTGCGTGGCAAGACTGTTTTCAAGGATGGCAAAGTTCTGGCCCCCCAGGGAATTGGCAGGCCGATCCGGTGATCCGGACGCGCCTGATGAGATTTTTGACCAGTTAAAATAACGAGGAGAAAAATTAATGACCAGCCACACACCCCCCATTCGCGGGAACAACCCCCACCTGCCCTTTGGCGATAAACAGGATTCGGCCTTTTACGGAAAGGACATCATCTCGGTCAAGGATTTTGGCCGCGAGCAGCTTGACTACATTTTTGACGTTGCGCATGAGATGTATGAAATGGTCGCTCGGGTCGGATCGTTTGACCTGCTTAAGGGAAAGATCCTGGCGAATTTATTTTACGAATCATCGACCCGGACGTCCTCATCCTTCACTTCTGCCATGGAACGTTTGGGCGGGAGTGTGATCCCGATCAATAATGTGAGTTTCTCCTCGGTGACCAAAGGCGAGTCGCTGCCCGATACGGTGCGGACGCTGGAAGCCTACGCGGATGTGATCGTCCTCCGGCATCCGGAGGTCGGCTCCTCAGCGCTGGCCGCTAAATATGCCCGCAAGCCCATTATCAATGCGGGTGACGGCGTTGGGGAGCATCCCACGCAGGCCTTGCTGGACCTTTTAACCATCCAGGAGGAATTGGGCCGGGTGGATGGACTGA
The DNA here is from genome assembly GCA_964643275.1 of uncultured Candidatus Brevefilum sp. Lineage (GTDB taxonomy): Bacteria > Chloroflexota > Anaerolineae > Anaerolineales > Anaerolineaceae > Brevifilum. The sequence goes on along the minus strand of CAZXRL010000181.1, from coordinate 2,961 downwards.
CCGTGACCATGATGGGCGATTTAAAATACGGGCGCACGGTCCATTCCCTTGCCCGAATGCTCACGCTTTATGACGTGAAACTGAATTATGTCGCGCCCGAACAGCTTGCCATGCCCAGGGAGATCATTGAGGAGATCGATGAGAAAGGCATTCCGCAGGCGTCATTTTTGGAACTCGACGCAGTGATACCTGAAACGGATGTGCTTTATGTCACCCGGGTCCAAAAGGAACGCTTTGAAGACCCGCTGCAACACGAGGGTCTCAAAGGGAGCTATGCGGTAACGACGGAGACCATGTCCCGGGCGAAGGATGAGATGATCCTTATGCATCCCCTGCCGCGCGTTTGGGAGATCGACATGGCCGTGGATGACGACCCCCGCGCTGCCTACTTCCGCCAGATGGAGTATGGCCTCTATATCCGGATGGCTTTGCTGGCAATGGTTCTTGGCAAGGCCTGAGGTCGCCCGCTGAATTTCGTAATACAATTAACCACTGATCAAATCCATTCGGGAGGACTGCATGCCTACATTCTTCGAAAAATTGGATCGCCGCGCCCGCGAGATCGATTCCCTGCTCTGCGTTGGCCTGGACCCGCATCCGGAAGATCTGCCGGAGAAAACCGCCGATGCCGCCCGGGCATTCTGTCTGCGGCTGGTGGAGGCAACCCGGGATTACGCCCTAGCTTTTAAACCCAACGCGGCTTTTTTTGAGGCGCTGGGGCCCGAAGGCTGGGAGGCGCTGGCAGCCGTCATCAGGGCCGTGCCGGATGGAATCCCTGTAATTCTGGATGCCAAGCGGGGAGATATCGCCTCAACAGCCCAGGCTTATGCCCGGTCGGCTTTTGAGAAGCTGGGCGCGGATGCCATCACCCTCAGCCCCTACCTGGGTTACGATTCATTAACACCCTTCATGCAGGACCGGGAAAAGGGAGTCTTCCTGCTGTGCAAAACCAGCAATGCCGGCTCGGTGGACTTGCAGGACCTGCCGCTGGGGGGGCATTACCGCCTGATGATGGTCTATGAGAAGATCGCCGGGCTGGCAACGGAGTGGGGCGCGGAAGGCAACCTCGGGCTGGTTGTCGGTGCGACTTTTCCCGATGCCCTCCGAAGGGTGCGTGAGATGGCGCCCGACCAATGGTTCCTGGCGCCTGGACTGGGCGCGCAGGGGGCAGATCTCAAGGCCGCGATGCGGGCGGGCCTCCGGCAGGATGGCCTGGGTCTGCTGATCAATGTCAGCCGCGGAATTTCCAGGGCTGAAGACCCGGGGAAAGCGGCAAAGGACCTCGTCCTGAGTTTCCGCGAGGCACAGGAGATCACCCGTCCCAAACATCACCCTGTGAGAAAGAAACAGACCCGGCTTGCTGCGCCGCTGGTGGAAGGACTGCTCTCGATGGGCTGTGTCCGCTTTGGGGAATTCACTCTCAAGTCCGGGCTGATCTCACCGATTTACATTGATCTGCGCCGCCTGGTGGCTTTCCCGGGCTGGATGACGCAGGTGGCAGCGGCGTATATCCGGCAGTTAAATCAGCTTAAATTTGACCGGATCGCAGGCCTGCCCTATGCTGCCCTCCCGATTGCCACGGCCGTCAGCCTGCAGGGCAACTGGCCCATGATCTATCCTAGAAAAACGGTCAAGGACTATGGTACCTCCGCTGAGATTGAGGGGATTTATCAGCCCGGCGAAACCGTGGTTGTAATTGACGATCTGGCGACCACGGGTGGCAGCAAGTTTGAGGCGATTGAGAAGCTGACCGGTGCCGGATTGAAGGTGGAAGATGTGGTTGTGTTGATCGACAGGGAGTCCGGTGCAAAGGAGGCCCTGGCACAAGCCGGCTTCCGGATGTATGCTCTGTTCACCCTCTCCGAATTACTGGATTACTGGGAGGAGATCGAACGATTGCCCCTGGAGCAGATTGAGCAGGTGCGGGAATTCCTCTCTGAAACAGGCAGCTCTTCCTAGATCATGTTTCGCTCTCGCCGTTACCGGTTTGACAACGAAACCCTTGTCCTTGCTCTGACGGTCTTTTTGGTGCTGGGGGTGATCGTCCTGACTTCAGCGGCCACATTCTGCCTGAGCGGGCTTTTTATCCTGGGGATGTTCCTGATCAGTGCCCTGCTGATCCGCTCGCATCATCAGGCTTTGACACGGGGTGCCTTGCGGGTGGACGCCATCCGCACACCAGGCGTTGAGCAGATCGTTAAGGAGTGCGCACAGAAGCTTCAACCCGGTGCTATCGAAGTCTACCTTGTCAAACAGAAACAACTCAACGCCTATACGTTTGGCATCAGCGATCCGAAAGCACTGGTGATCTATACGCCGGTTTTGGACGTGATGAACCCCGGAGAGCTTAAATTCATCATTGGACATGAGATGGGCCATGTCGCGCTGGGGCACACCTGGCTCAATACCATTGTGGGCGGCATGGCGGGGATCCCGGTGCCCTTTGGCGCAGCTGTCCTGCTCTATGCCGCTTTCCGCTGGTGGAACCGGATGTGTGAATATTCCGCCGACCGGGCGGGATTGCTGGCCTGTGGGGACCTGAACCTGGCGGTGGCCGCGCTGGTCAAACTGGTTGCCCCGGAGGTTCGCAGCCAGCATGAATTTGAGCGGGCGCTGGCCCTAATTGACGCTGAGGACGATCAGGTCAGCAACCGGATGGCGGCGGTCTTCCAGTCGCACCCCATGCTGATCCGGCGGATCAACACCCTCCGGGATTATGCCCGGACGGAGGAATACTGGCACATGCAGGCTGAGGTGAATGGCAATGTTGGTAAATCCGCACCATTAGTTGCTGAATTTGATCTGCCGGGAGTCAGCCCTAAACCGCCAGCCCCTGAAAAACGCGAACCGCAAAAATCTCCCGAAGAACGCTGGCCGTGGCTGAAACCAAAGGGGGAATAACAGAATATCTTGGCTTTTCGTATTTACAAGATGTCTTGTCACCGCGAAGTGTCCTGAAAG
>CAZXRL010000180.1:0-4881 GCA_964643275.1 uncultured Candidatus Brevefilum sp. | reverse complement strand
GTAGGACATTTTAACTTTGCCAGCGAGTAGGACATTTTAACTTTGCCTTGACAGAACTATGCCAGAGCAATTTTCCACAACCTTTCAGGTTTGGATGATGAGACATGGTAAAATCGGGGCTATCATTCAAAACGAGGCTTTCTCATGAAACTAAAGATCATTGGAGGAGGACTGGCCGGCTGTGAGGCTGCCTGGCAGGCTGCGATTCGGGGAGTGGAAGTTGAGCTATATGAAATGCGGCCCACAGTAACCACCGAAGCGCATCGCACCAGTCATCTGGCAGAGCTGGTTTGTTCGAATTCGCTTGGTTCGAATTTGCCTAACCGTGCCTCCGGTTTGTTAAAGTCCGAATTACGTACGCTGAATTCTTTATTGATAAGGTGTGCTGATGCAAGTTCCTTACCAGCTGGCGGTGCGCTTGCTGTTGATAGGGAAAAGTTTTCAATATGTGTGCAAAAGGCGCTTGAAACTCATCCGAAAATCCGAATTATTCGGCAGGAAGTGGCAGCAATTCCTGAATCCCCGGCCATCCTGGCAACCGGCCCATTGACATCGCATGCGTTATCGTCTGCGCTTGCCGCTTTTACCGGTGAGGAGCATTTATATTTTTATGACGCAATTGCACCAATCGTGCACCGGGATTCCATTGATATGTCGATTGCATTCAGGGCAAACCGGTACGGTCAGGAAGATTCAAAAGAGGGGGACTACATCAACTGCCCTCTCACCGAAACGGAATATCAGCGTTTCAGGCTGGCATTATTGAATGCTGAGCGAATCCCAATCCGTGACTTTGAAGCGGAGGTGGAATCCGGTGTCAAAGCTGGGCAGGGTCAATACTTCCAGGGCTGCCAGCCTGTCGAAGTGATCGCTGCTGCCGGTGAGAAGTCGCTGGCCTTCGGGCCGATGCGGCCGGTTGGCCTCACCGATCCCAGAACGGGACGCTGGCCTTATGCAGTTGTTCAACTCCGCCAGGATAATTTGGCTGGCGACCTTTACAATCTGGTTGGGTTTCAGACCAACCTGACCTATCAGGAGCAGGCTAAAGTCTTCAGGATGATCCCCGGCCTTGAGAATGCGGTCTTTGAACGCTATGGCCAAATGCATCGTAATTCGTTTCTCGCTTCTCCCGTTTTACTCAATTCCGCTCTTGAATTCAAACAGAAAAGAGGACTGTTTGTTGCCGGTCAACTGGCGGGGATTGAAGGATATGCCGGGAATATCGCTTCAGGATTGGTCTCCGGGATTAATGCTGTAAATTATTGCAGAGGTGTTGAACCCTTAAGTCTCCCTTTGACAACAATGACAGGTGCGCTGGTTCACTATATCACGCATGCAGATATTAAAGGTTTTCAACCCACCAAAGCGATGTTTGGCCTGTTGCCACAACCCGATGATGACATACGACGGTCGAAACGTGTTCGTTTTGAATATTATGCCAACCGCGCACAGGATGATTTACGGGTTTTCCTGCAATCAAATCAAGACATTTTGGACATTAATTAATTTGGGAAAGTGAAAAGCCTGATTGGGTGGAGAATGGATGGAATAATCTCAGGCTTGCTTTATAATTGTTAATCATTTACCAAATAGGATCTGAGGATATTGCGCTTTATGGAAATTAGACCTGCAAACCGACTTTCATCAATCAAGCCCTATTTTTTCGCATCCCTGGAAGAGACGCTTGAGAAATTACGGCAAGGGGGAATGGAAATCATCCGGTTGGATATGGGATCGCCAGATCTTCCTCCAAATGATTTTATTATTGAATCCCTGGTGGAAGCGACTCGTATGCCGGACATGCATGGTTATGGGCCTTCGGGCGGGTCATCTTCACTCAGGAAAGCAATCGCTGAATATTATCTTGATAAGTTTGATCTCCAGCTTGATCCTGACCGGGAGGTCGTGGGGTTGATTGGTTCCAAGGAAGGCATATTCAACCTCAGTCAAGTGTTGATCAACCCTGGCGATCTGGTCCTCATACCTGACCCGTGTTATCCGGTTTATTCTTCAAGCGCCGCCATCGCGCAGGGAAAGACTTATGCCATGCCGCTTCTGGTGGAAAACCAATTTCTACCGGATTTAACTGCTATTCCAACGGAAATTGCTGATGAAGCAAAATTGATGTGGCTGAATTACCCCAATAACCCTACCGGCGCAATTGCGCCTTATGCCTTCTTTGAAGAAGTCGTTGGGTTTGCAAAACAACATCAAATCGTCGTTGCACATGACGCACCATATATGCAGGTTTGTTTTGATGGCTATCAAGCGCCGAGCATCTTACAGGTGCCGGGAGCAAAAGACGTGGCGGTGGAGTTCAATTCGCTGTCAAAAACGTATAACATGGCAGGATGGCGGGTGGGGATGGCGGTTGGCAATCCGGAAGTGATTCGTTTGCTCAAAGTATACAAGAGCCAGATGGATTCCTCGTTGTTCAAACCGATTATGGTTGCGGCTGAGACAGCGTTGCTTAAGGATCAATCCTGGATTGATGGGAGGAATAGAGTTTATCAGGAACGCCGGGATGTGGTTGTTGAGACATTGACCGAGGTCGGTTTTTCGATGGAAATTCCCAAAGCATCATTGTATGTCTGGGCACGAATTCCCGACCCGTGGCACGATAGTATCGAATTTTGTGATGTTCTCCTGCATGAAACCGGTGTGAGCATCACGCCCGGTGATGTATATGGTAAATCGGGGGCCGGCTATGTCCGGATTTCCCTCGTGATCTCTGTTGAGAAGTTGCAGACAGCGATGAAACGCCTGAAGTCCTGGATACATACGAAAGTATAAGTAAACCTATGGCAAAAACACAATTACTGGCAACAGAAAACCCACAGGAAAAAGCGATCCTGGTTGGCGTAAGCATTTTCTCACAGGAGGATCTCCTGCCCCTTGAAGATTCCATGGATGAATTGGAATTGTTGGCGCACACAGCCGGTGTGGAAGTTATTGGGCATATTACACAGAATCTTAATCATCCCAACCCGAAGACGTTTATTGGATCCGGCAAAGTTGAAGAAGTCAAACTTCTTGCGGGCGAGCTTGATGCCGATATGGTGATCCTCGATAATGAATTATCACCGCGTCATCAGCGTGAGCTGGAAAAAGCTTTTGGGGATTCACTGCGGGTTATTGACAGAACAGCTTTGATCCTGGATATCTTTGCGCAGCATGCCCAAACCAGCGAAGGTAGTCTGCAAGTCGAGCTTGCTCAACTGGAATATCGGCTGCCACGCCTGACGCGGGCCTGGACACACCTCGCACGACAGGCCGGCGGTGGCGGTGGACGTGCTGGTGGTGTGGGTGGTGTTGGGCTGCGGGGGCCGGGCGAAACCCAGCTTGAGGTTGACCGCCGGATGATCTCACGCAGGATTGAATTCCTGAAATCAGAACTGGAAAAGGTGCGCGCCCATCGGTCCCGATATAGAGAACGGCGTAAACGTTCGCGGATCCCAGTGATTGCAATTGTGGGATACACCAATGCGGGCAAATCGACCCTGCTCAACAAGCTTACGGATGCGGATATCTATGTTGCAGACCAGTTATTTGCGACACTCGACCCCACAACCCGACGGGTTGAATTACCTGGCGGGCAAACCGTGCTCCTCACAGATACGGTTGGCTTTATCCAGAAATTGCCTACCGAATTGGTTGCCGCCTTCCGGGCGACATTGGAAGAAATCACTGAAGCAGATGTCTTGCTGCATGTCGTTGACATCACCCATATCAACGCCAGCGCGCAGGCAAGATCGGTTCAGGAAACTCTAATTGAGATTGAAGCTGGAGAAATTCCGATCATAACGGCCTTTAATAAAATCGACCTCTTGAAAGACCCTGAAAGTGCAATTGCAACCCTGGATGAGTTCTCGAATACATATCCGATTTCAGCATTAACTGGACGCGGGCTGGATCCCATGTTGAGTGCCATCGAAGCGACTTTGTTTGAAGCTTACACAGAATTGGATGTCAGGATTCCCTATAACGAAGGGCAATTGATTTCGATCTTCCATGAATTTGGCCAGGTACACTCTGTCAGCCATGGGGAAGGAGGGGCAAGGATAAAAGGTTTGCTCCCTCGCAGATTGATTTTTCAGTTTGAGCCTTTCATGGTTACACCGCCAGATCATGAGGATGAATCATCAGATCTTGGCGGATAGTAACCTTTCATGCAGGTTAAACAAAAAATCCCGGAATAATTTCCCGGGATTTTGCTTATCAAATTTCGGATTAGCTGCGTTCTTCAACGTCAATGATTTCACGGCCCTGATAATGGCCGCAATTTGAACAAACCCGATGGGGTAAGCGCGGTTCGCCGCAATTCGGGCATACCACAACATTCCGTGCTTTTAAGGCATCGTGGGCACGCCGACGATCTCGGCGGCCGGAGGAAACTCTGCGTTTTGGAAGAGGGGTCATCTTACACTCCTTAAATTTCTCAAATAATATCTTTGTCTGTCTGTATATGTCTGAACAGCCAAGAGATTATACCTATTTCAGGATAGGGCGTCAAGAGAATTCCTGATCTGATTCCGAGTCATTATCCGTTTCCGTGTTGATAGAATCTTCAAAAAAACCGGATTCCATTTCAAGCAGCAATATTCTGGCTTCATCAAACTGATCTTCCGGGACCAGGACCTGAACCTGCCCTAACATGCCTGCGGAGAGGCCAAGTGTCCGTCCTACACTCTCCTGGATGAGCGTGACAGTAATTCCCTGGGCTTGCAGGAATCCCTTGATCATCTCAGCCTCAAGCTCACCAGCGGTTATGTAGACTTTGGCCCACTCCATAATTATCCTTCTTCTTTTAATAAGGTTTCTATCGCCTTCGCATAGGCATCAATTGCAGATTGGGGATTCCCCTGGCGAATGGAAATATCA
>CAZXRL010000179.1:0-4911 GCA_964643275.1 uncultured Candidatus Brevefilum sp. | reverse complement strand
GCCACACCAGCCGTCCAGCGGGGATCGTTCACATCCGGCCACCCGACCTTGTCTTCGATGTCGGCCCGCGACCCGGCGTCCTTGAGCAGGCCATCGGTCGCGGAATAATAGGGGTAGGTCCGCTTCCAGGGCTGGCCGAAATCGTCATAGATCAGGTCGCCATCCTCGGAGACATGGGTCGGGCTGCTCGGCGATGCACCGGGCCAGATCAGGCGCGTATCCGTGCCCAGCTTCTCCAGCACACGGTCATCGATGTGGTTGACCGTATGTCCCTCCCGGATCGGTGTAGCCGGCTCTCCCAGATCCAGCAGTTCCACCAGGTCAAAGTATAGCGCGTCCACCACGCCGTAAGGGCCGCCCCATAACGCCAGCGGGACGCGGTCGGGTTCCTGATGGGCTAAGGCAGTCCTGATTCGGGTTTTAGAATCCATAATTCCTCCTGGAGTGTGAAAACAAATGTGATTAAATGTTAGTAAATGTTGATGTTTTTATCTGTCAGCACTTATTTGACTGTATAATACACGAAAACGTCACTACCGGGCAGGGTTGTCCCTTTTTGGATCTTATAATCGACCCGGTTCATGATAACCGAAAAATGAAAGGAGCGCATTGATGGTAAAAAAATTCAAAGTTGGTGTGATCGGTGTCGGCTTCATCGGCCCCGCGCACATGGAAGGACTCCGGCGGCAGGGCTTTGAGGTCATGGCGGTCTCAGAGGTGACCCAGGAGCTGGCGGATGAGGCTGCGGAGCGCCTGTTGGTGCCTAAAGCCTACGGCAATTGGGAGGATCTGATCAACGATCCCGAGATTGATGTCGTCCATATTGCCTCGCCAAATTTTCTGCACTATGAACATGCCAAAGCCGCCCTCGAGGCGGGCAAGCATGTCGTCTGCGAGAAACCTCTGGCTATGACGGCTAAGGAATCCGCCGATCTTGTGAAGTTGGCCGAGGAAAAGAAGCTGGTCAACGCTGTCAATTTTAATATCCGTTTCTATCCCCTCGTCCATGACGCCAAAGCGCGGATTGCAGCCGGCGAACTGGGCGACAGGATTTATATCATTCAGGGCAGTTACCTGCAGGACTGGCTGTTGCTTGACACCGACTGGAACTGGCGGCTGGAGCCCGAACTGGGCGGCGAGCTGCGCGCCGTGGCTGATATCGGCTCGCACTGGATGGACCTGGTGACCTTCATCACCGGCACCCGCATCCAATCTGTCTTTGCCGACTTCGAAACCTTCCTTCCCATCCGCCGCAAACCGAAGAAGAAGATTGACACCTATGGTGGAAAAATGGAAGTCGACATCGAATATGATGAGAAAGAGATCAAAACTGAGGACTACGCCGCTATCCTGTTCAGGTTTGAGAACGGCGCTCGTGGTGTGATGACGGTGTCGCAGGTCTCAAGCGGCAGGAAGAACCGGCTGTTCTTTGAGATCAACGGGTCTGATTCCTCTCTGGTCTGGGATTCTGAAGTTCCCAACCAGATGATGATCGGCCATCGCCCGGAACCCAATCAGCTGTTGATCAAGGATCCCTCGCTGATGATGGATGCCGCCCGCTGGACGGCTTCCTACCCTGGCGGCCACACCGAAGGCTTCCCGGACACCTTCAAGCAATTGCAGACCGCGGTCTATCGCTATCTGGCTGCCGGCAATTTTGATGTCGAGCCGGACTTCCCGACCTTCCGCGATGGTCATAACACGATCCTGGTGGATGAAGCGATCCTGAAAAGCGCCAGAGAGAACCGCTGGGTTGATGTTAGCTATGATTAGGGCAGCAAAACAACGAGAAGAAAATTATGTTTAAAAGGAGAGAATCATGAAACTAGGATTTATGACAGCCGCTTTTCCCGACAAGAGCCTGAAAGAGGTTGCCGAATGGGCAAGCGCCAATGGCTTTGAGACCCTCGAGCTGGCTTGCTGGCCGGTTGGCAAGGCTACCCGCCGTTATGCCGGCGTGACCACGCTGGATGTCACCGATTTCGGGAAGAAGGAAGCGGATGAGGCTAAGGCGATCCTCAAGGACAATGACCTCGAGATCTCGTCCCTAGGCTATTACCCGAACCCAATGCATCCTGATCCTGAGCATCGCACCGTTGTGATTGACCATCTGAAGAAAGTCATTGACGCTGCTGCGCTTGTGATGGATGATCCCATTGTTGGCACCTTTGTCGGCCGCGATAAGGACAAGACCATCGAAGAAAACTTTGAGTTGTTTAAAGAGATCTGGCCGCCTATCGTTAAATATGCCAGGGACAAAGGCGTCAAAATCGCTATCGAGAATTGCCCCATGATCTTCAGCAACGATGAATGGCCGGGCGGGAATAACCTGGCCTTCTCCCCCGCCATCTGGCGGAAGATGTTTGAGATCATCCCTGATGATAACTTTGGACTTAACCTCGACCCCTCGCATCTGATCTGGTTGATGATTGACTATGAGCGGGTCGTGCGTGAGTTCAAGGACCGCATCTTCCATGTCCACGCCAAGGACCTTGAGATTGACCGGGAAGGGCTGTATGAGAATGGCACCCTGTCCCTCGGGATGGGCTGGCAGATCCCCCGGCTGCCCGGCCTGGGTGAAGTGGATTGGGCTGATTTCATCAGCGCCCTCTACCGCTTTGGCTATGATTATGTGATCTCAATTGAACATGAGGACCGCAAATTCGAGGGCACGGAAGAACTTGTCAAACGGGGCTTCCTGATCTCACGTGACGTTCTCAGACCCTATATCCATTAAACAAACCCTCGCATCAGCCCTCCCTTTATCAGGGAGGGCTGGGGATGAGGGCATTAGCATAAGGCATCATAAAAAAATAATACTTCAAGGTTTGGAGAGAACAAAATGAAAGTTTTTGTGGGATGTGATCTCGGCGGGACGAATATCAAAGCCGGTCTGGTCAATGTGAAAGATGGAAAGGTGCTGATTTCCGACTCGACACCGACCAAATCGCGCAAAGGTCCGGATGCCGTTCTTGACCGTATGGCAAGTCTGATCGCCAGGCTGATTGAGGAGAGCGGTGTTCAAAAGGCAGAGATTGGCGGTCTGGGAATCAGCGCCCCCGGCGTGATTGACCTTGAGTCTAACACAACCGAGTTCCTTCCCAATCTCTTTACCGAATGGCGGGGTGTGCCCGTGGGGGAGCGGATGTCCGGTCTTCTTGGCCTGGATGTGTCCATGCTCAATGATGTCCGAGCCATCACTTATGGCGAGTGGGCGTTCGGTGCCGGGCAGGGGGTGGACTCGATGGCGTGCTTCGCAATTGGCACTGGTGTGGGCGGAGGGTTGGTCGTCCACAATGAGCTGGTCCTCGGTTTCGGGAGCACGGCCGGCGAACTGGGACACCAGACCGTGGACCTTAACGGCCCGAAATGCGGCTGCGGCAATTATGGCTGTATTGAGGTCTTTGCCTCAGGCCCGGCCATCGCTGCGGAGGCGGCACGCGGCGTCCGTCAGGGGTGGGACACGAAAATTGTCGATCTGATTGACCATGATCTCAATAATCTCACACCAAAGATCGTCACTCAGGCGGCAGAGATGGGGGATGAGTTTGCCATTGAGGTCTGGAACCGGGCAGGCCGCTATCTGGGAATCGGCATTGCCAACATCCTGACGTGTGTGGGCGTCAAGCGGGTTGTGATCGGGGGCGGGGTTGCCAAAGCAGGCGACTTTTTGCTCAACCCCATCCGTGAAGAGGTTAAAAAGCGCGTCCTGCTGATGCCGGTTGATCAGGTTGAAATCCTCACCGCCCGGCTAGGCAACGATGCCGGCATTGTGGGGATGGCGGCCTGGTCAGCCCGCCAGCATGGGATGGAGATCAGCGGATAACGGTTTTATGTCCTTTCGCTGTTTCTCTTGCTGAAAAACCGAATCAATAAAAAAGTATGAAGACCAAATAATCAAGTCATATTACTCCTGGTATCTGTCGGAGTCTGCCATTCCCTCACTTAAGGTGACCACCTGATACCCCTGGTCAAGTAGGGAAGCTAATATTTCTTCGGTTGAATACACATCGTACCAGCGTGTCGAATGGCTGAGGATCAAAGAGCCCCAATCCAGTTCTCTCATGATATTGTCTATCGTACTTTCATCGAATCCGCCGCTGCCATGAGTCCACATCACACTTTGCAAGCCGTATTCCGCTGCGATTTCCCTGACGCATTGATTTCTCGATCCATACGGGAATCGAATGAATTTAATCTCATAATCCGGCGCGATTTCCTGCATCAATGCAAGAAAATCTTCAATCTGTTTTCTCACAGCAGCATGTGATAATTTTGTCATGGCGGTATGATCCCAGCCGTGGCAGCCGATCTCAAATCCGCGATCAATCATTTCCCGGGCTAGGTCGTGGTTTCTATCGACCCATTCTCCAGTGAGGAAAAAGGTTGTCCGGCATCCGAATTGTTCATAGACCGCCATGATGTGCTGGATGTATTCTTCCTTTCCACCGTCATCGTAGGTCATGATCACGATCTGTCGGTCCCGGTCACCACACGAAATTTCATGCGCCGCAAGGAATTCGATTTTTTCACAGGATGGATTTTCACTGGTTTGAGAATTGACTTCATCTGAGACTTTGGTCGCTTCTGCGGAATGATCATTTTCCGTAGTTTCCGGTTCGGCTATCACAATATCTGTGGATGCAGGATAGGAATTCTGCTGCTCCAGTTCTTGTTCCTCACAGGATTCATTTTCAATGAGGTCTTGCGGATCCATGTTTTCATCATTGGGATTACGATATTCTTCAAAGACTGGAGAAGAGGTCACCTCAACCTGACCGTGTCCAGCGAATTCCATCGAGCCATTTTTCGAGCGGCACCCTAAGGTAAACAGCAATATCATTCCCACTAGAAGTAGATAAACCACAGATCCCATGCGGAAGATGGCTTCTTGAGATCCATTTCTTGTCC
>CAZXRL010000178.1:0-4966 GCA_964643275.1 uncultured Candidatus Brevefilum sp. | reverse complement strand
GTGCTGGTTCTTGATCTTGATTATCTGTATGGGATCTTTGGCGAGATGTTCCGGTGGGAATTTGCTGTTGCCATTGCCTGCAGCATTCTTGGTGTGAACGCCTTCAACCAACCGGATGTTCAGGACAACAAAGCGCGCACCAAAACCAAAATCCAATGCTATCTTGAAACCGGCCAGCTGGATGAACCGGACGTGATCTGGCGCCGGCAGGGGGTACAGGTGTTTGGGATGGCATTTGAAGGCTTGGACCAATGCGAGTCGGTTGCGGAGGTTATTGATCGTTTCACCGATTTGGCTGATGACGGGGATTTTATCGCTCTGAATGCCTATCTCCCGCGCAACCCGGCGATTGAAGCGAAACTCAACGAGTTACGGGAAAGACTCCTAAAAAAGGCCGGTAAGGCAACCACGCTGGGATTCGGTCCCCGCTTCCTTCACTCAACCGGCCAGTTGCACAAGGGTGGCGCAAATAACGGCGTATTTCTTCAGATCACACAGGAAGATGCTGAGAGGATTGAAATTCCTGGAATGGGCTATTCCTTCAGCATCCTGGCCCAGGCGCAAGCTCAGGGTGATTTGGAAGCTCTCTTAAGCAGGGAGCGCCGGGCGATCCGGATCCATCTGCCTGCGGAAGCGCCGTTTGAACTTTGAGATTGAAGTATTTTTGTATGTTCCCGGCGGAAAACCCGGGAACATTTCCTTTTAATCCCCTAGCGTAATCATGTATAATTTTTATGGATGAATTGTTTAGTCAAGGTTTTCCTTTGTGAGCAGAGTTTCTAATGCGTGTGTTAGGTGTGGACCCTGGCGAAAAACGGATTGGGCTGGCTATCAGTGATCCAACCGGGACAATTTCCCGGCCCCTTGTGGTGTTTGCCCACAAGGCGAGATCGGTTGACGCACTGCGGATTGTAGAAATTGCCCTCAAGGAAGGCGCGGGGTTGATTGTGGTTGGGCAGGCTCTCGATTCCGACGGCGAAATCGGTCATGCCGCTCGCAAGTCTCAAAGGTTAGCAGAAGCGATCCGGAAAGAAACTGATCTGACGGTGCAGATGTGGGATGAGAGCGGAACGACCCAGGACGCTATACAAAGCAGAATTTCGATGGGGGTCAGCAGGAAGAAGCGGAAGGGTCATCTCGATGACCTTGCTGCCAGCATTATGCTGCAGGACTTTTTAATCAATCATGAAAACACGGTTCGAGATGGAGAGGATGTCGATGGCAAATCAACGTAGGAAACCGGTTTTTCTGCTTTCGATCCTAACGATCCTACTGGTGGCCTGTGTGGGCTTGGTGGTGAGTTATCTTTGGATTAATTCAGAGGTGACCGCACAATTTGGGGAACCCTCATCCAATTTATCACTGACCCAACGCGTGGTTTATCCTCTGGAGCTTTTTATCAATAGGGAAGCTCTCGTATCGCCTGCCGATCCTATAGGTGAGGAGCAGCCGTTTGTTATTGGGCAGGGGGAATCCATTTCACTGGTCTGTATCCGGCTCGAGGAAGCTGGATTGATCCATGACGCAGAGCTTTTCAGAATCTACCTGGTTTATAGCGGACTGGACCGGCAACTGCAGTCAGGTCAATACCTGCTGAGTTCAGCCATGACTCCGATCCAGATTGTTGCTGAATTTTTAAATCCAATTCCACGAGATGCGGTTGTTTCAATCCTGCCTGGCTGGAGAATCGAAGAGGTTGCCGTCAATGTTGCCAGCAGCGGCCTTGAAATAACCGCTGAGACTTTTACTTACTTAGCGTATAACCCCACAGCTGATATGCTTGCGTTTCTCCCGGAGACAGATGTGGTGTCTTTGGAAGGATTCCTTTATCCTGGGTCATATATCATCCCGCGTGAAGCAAATTTGGAGACTATCTTTGAGGTCATTCTGACGGAGTTTTCTGAGAATTTAGATCAGAGTCTTCTGGATGGCTTTGCACGACAGGGGCTGTCCATCACCGAGGCTGTCACACTGGCATCCATTATTGAAAAAGAAGCGGTAGTGGATGAAGAGAAGCCGCTGATTGCGTCGGTATTATTCAACAGGCTGGCAGAAGGCATCCGCCTCGAAACCGATCCTACCGTTCAATATGCTCTGGGGTTTCAGGAAGAAACCGGGAGCTGGTGGAAGGCACCCTTAGCGACCGCGGATTTATCAGTGGAGTCTCCCTATAACACCTACCAGGTCTTTGGGCTGCCTCCCACGCCGATTGCTAATCCGGATTCCAGTTCATTGAGGGCTGTGGCCTTTCCTGCAGAAACGCCGTATTTTTTCTTCCGGGCTGCCTGTGACGGCTCGGGCCGGCATAATTTTGCCATTACCTATCAGGAACATCTTGATAATGCCTGTGAGTAAAACTTTGGGAGAAAGGGAGTGAATTGTGGCTGTTTTGGGTATTGATATCGGAGGATCGGGTATCAAAGCTGCACCGGTCAATGTGGAAACAGGAGAATTCCTCGAAAAACGCTTCCGGATTCCAACGCCTCATCCCGGAAATCCTGATCAGGTGATTGAAGTCATCCGGCGGATCGTGGCCCATTTTGAGTGGAACGGCAAAATTGGTGCAGGGTTTCCCGGCGTGGTCCAGCGCGGGGTTGTAAAGACCGCTGCGAATGTCAGTTTGGATTGGGTCGGACAGGATCTTGCCGGATTAATTGAGGAAGCGACAAGATGTCAGACGGTCGTCCTGAATGACGCGGATGCGGCCGGTCTCGCAGAGATGCGCTTTGGCACTGGTAAACAATTCGAGGATGATTATGTCCTGTTTTTGACGATAGGGACGGGGATCGGTTCTGCGTTTTTTGTGAAACAGGAACTTTGGCCAAATTCAGAATTGGGACATCTCCAGGTACGTGGAAAAGATGCTGAACATCGGGCTGGAGATGGAGTCAGACAGCAAAATGATCTCTCTTGGAAAAAGTGGGGGAAAAAACTTCGGGAGGTGTTACAGGTCTACGATTTTCTTTTCAACCCGGATGCCATTATCCTTGGCGGCGGTGTCAGCGCTAAATTTAAAAAGTACCAGAAATATCTAACAGACATCCATGCCACGATTTTACCGGCAGAACTGCGGAATCAGGCAGGCATTATCGGGGCTGCTATGGCTGCTGAGGAATCGCTTATCATTGATTGATCGTGGGGTATAAAAAATCCGGAGTGCCGATGACTCCGGATAAATTTTGTATTGGCAACAGAGAATTTGTTTGTCAATCATCCATCAGGGCGCTGTACCCCGGGCCTTTTTCAAAATAATCATAATTGGGCTGGATATCCCTGGTCAGGTCAACTTCCTCATCCAGTTTGAGGGTTCGTGTGTGGTCGAGGTGGATCTCATTTCCCTCGTAGTCATGACCATCGAAGGGTTCATTAAAACCGGGAGTCCCGGCGGGTGCGGTTTGCACTTCACCACCCATTGCCAAATATACTTCTGGGACCTCGTCTTCCGGGAAGATCGCGTTGAAGGGACATTCCGGGATGCAGGCACCGCAGTCAATACAGGTCTCCGGGTCAATGTAAAACCAGGGCCATTCCTCCTGAGGTTTCCCTGGGATTATGCATTCCACAGGGCATACAGTTACACAACTGCCTTCTCTGACGCATAAGCTGGTGATTATGTGAGTCACAATGTCTCCATCTCATAAAATTTTATGAGATTGTAGTATTGGGGATGGACTTTGTCAAGCAGCTCAGAAAATCACTGGTGTTTAAGGCCCGTCAATTGCATTACAATTAACCCCTATGCAGACAAGCGAACATCCCGTACCGGTTTACCGCCCAATCCTTGCCACTGTTGGCGGGATCCTTTTTGTGTCCACAGCTTCCATTTTCATCCGCTTTGCCCAAGTTGAAGCCTCATCAATCGTGATTGCGGCTGCACGGCTGCTCATCGCGACGCTTGTTCTTGCCCCAATTGCACTCTTGCGATCATTGAATGATTTCAAAGCCTTGACCAGGCGTGATTTGAGTAAGGGCATCCTTTCCGGTGTTTTCCTTGCAATGCATTTCGCATCCTGGATCACGTCCCTGGAATACACTTCTGTTGCAAGTTCGGTGGTTTTGGTGACCACGACACCTTTGTGGGTGGCTTTGTTATCACCGCTGGTACTGAAAGAACATCTCCGGAAATGGGTAATTATTGGCTTGGTCGTGTCAATGATCGGGGGTGTGATTGTCGGGCTGGGGGAAATGAGAGGATTAGAGAGTGTGGGATGGGCCTCTCAGATTCGCGCGCCTGACGGGACGATAATGCTGGGCAACTTCCTGGCGCTCTTCGGCGCATGGATGGCTGCCGGCTATATGTTGATGGGACGGCAATTAAGGAAGAAACTAAATACCATCTCTTATGCTTTCCTCGTCTACGGGATTGCGGCAGTGCTTCTTTTGCTGGTGGTTGTGATTCGAGCGGACCCTGTCTTTTCGTATTCAGAAGAAACGTATTTCTGGTTGATGGCATTGGGCATCATCCCGCAGCTTCTTGGGCATTCACTTTTCAATTGGGCTTTGAAGTATATTTCGGCTGCGTATGTTTCTCTGACCCTTCTGGGTGAACCCATCGGGACGATTATCCTGGCACTGATCTTTCTGAAGGAAACCCCCACGGTTTTGGAAGGGGTGGGGGCAGTGTTGATCCTGGTCGGGATTGTTTTGGGATCAATCGGGCAGCGCAAACGCGTTAATGAGGCATGACCTGGCCATCGAGCTCTTCCATGACAGCTTGATGGATTGCTTCCTTTTCTGCTTTGGGAAGGCGGCCGTAGAGTAAGTTGGTTTCGTATAGTCGTTGTTCCAAGCCTTCATTTATTGCATCCGGGTGCATCCGCCAGACCCAGTTGCCAGACGGGTTTCCCGGGTAATTCATTCTTGCCCATTGACCCAGACTTAAAAAATCCTGCATCGGGGCAATCGCAAGGATTGCATTTGACTCCCAGACCATCTCAATCATGCTATGGGATATATTATTTTCTGA
>CAZXRL010000177.1:0-4978 GCA_964643275.1 uncultured Candidatus Brevefilum sp. | reverse complement strand
ATTTTTCGATAAGATTCGCAAAAATGAAGTATTAAGGTTCATTTGAAACTCAACAACTAATGACTGTTTATTATTGATCTTGGCAACTTGGGCAAACGTAGCATGTACCGCCCAGGTAGGCGAACTTCTCAATCAGAGTTCCACAGACTGGGCAGGGCTTTCCGACGGCATTCTTATCCATCAGACGCCGATAGCCTCCTGGCTCTCCGAACAGATCGAACTCATCAGCCCGTCCGCCGCCTTCGATGATGGCGGCAAGCGTTGTCTGGATCGCGTCATAAAGCTGCCTAAGGCGGTCACGGTCCAGTTCGGCGACATCGTGTCTGGGATGAAGCCGGGCAAGGAACAGGATATCCTGCGCACAGGCATTTCCCAGACCGGGGATAAGCTGATCCTGGGTCAGGAGGCTCTTTGCGCTTGTTTTTTTCTCACTGCAGGCTTCATCTACCAATCTGGTGAAATAATCAAATGTGAAGGTCTCATCCAGCGGGGTGGGGCGCATGTCCTTGATGTACTGACGCTCCCAGACGGATTCCCTGTCATGGAGTTCCATCGCGCCCCACATCTGGGTGGTCTCGGTTAAGAAGCTGCCATCTTCGAATTCAAGACAGAGGTGATACTTTTTGGGGTGTTCAGTATCGGGCTTGTGGTAAATCATTTTTCCGCCACATTCCCCAAACAGCAGGTGATACCCAGGCTCCAGCGGAATGAACATCCAACGACCGCGGACGAAGGATTCACCAATGGTTCTGCCTGCGACCAGCCGGGCGAAATCCTCCTCTGTTCTGTTGTGCCAGACGAACTTATGAGGCGAGTTGCCCAGGTTGCCGGTACGGACGACTTTGCCTGAAAGGTGCTGGTTGATCTGGCGTGACAGTGTAATATATTCCGGGATTTCAAACATGGTATTCCTCTAATTCTGATCCAGTTTAACGTCTGTTCCAGAGTTGTAGATTAAATGAGAACAGCCCTGCAAGTATGAGACGCTGGGCTGTATATCGATCAAATCTAGTGGAGCATGTCCGTCTGGTCGGCAAGGCCGCCTTCCAGATAAGCCAGCAGGGCCGCTTCGATGTCATTCATCTGGGTCACGATAGGAGTAATCCCGATGGCTTCCATACTCTGATAAGCGCCTCGGCCCATCCCCCCGCAGATCAGGGCTTTGCAATCGGAAATCGTTTCAGCCATGCTCAGGTGTTTCGTGTGGGATTCGGGACTGGTGCCGTGTTCGCCGCCATGGTCTTGATGACTATCCTGGGAGACGAAATGGGTGTGTCCCATCTTTTCGCGCATTTCTCTGCCTAAGACCTCGCCGTCTTCCACTTCAATGACCAAATAATAGGCCGCTCGCCCAAAATGACGGCTGATGGTTTTACCATCATCAGTGATAAATGCAACCTTCATCTGCAATCCTCGCCTTCTTTAATCTGAGTAAGTAATTCAGTGCTTATTATACTGGGAATTTGAGCGTAATTTCTTACTATAACGCGAGATTCTCGTCATTCTCTATGATATACTTATGCGTTGAGTGTAAAGAAATTCCAGAATAAATAAAAACAAAACAGCCCGTCATTCATTAATAGGACCTCGTAACCCATGACCGATCCGATCCTGACACTCAATGTCGCCGGCCTTGATTATGCTGACCAGCTCACCGCAGCAGGGCTCCAGGGATTGGTTAACCGTTTGAAACCACGGTTATATTTGGATTGGGGGAGATACGATGATGTCACTTCCCGCACGACCAATGAGGTCTTTATTGAGGATGATCTCTGGGTGGAAAAATACCAGGAATTTCTTGGTTATCAGGACCGTGAAAACCAGGCGTTCTATGAAGAACAATATCATTTGATCTTTGCGGCCATCGATTCACTCAGTACAGCCATCAATTATTTCAAGCCTCATCTCAATGGCCTGGTTATCTGGGATCCAGAGAACCTTGATACGGTGAACCTTGCCATTATGCTGGCAGGGTTGGAAGACCTGCTGATCCTCTCACCTGAGCAGTTTGACACATGGGACAGCCTGGGTCTGGAGCTTCGGCATGACCTGCGCGGCCGCTGGGAGGACAGGTTATCTCTCTATCGGTGGGCGTTGAAGGACCTTCAACCCCGCTGCAAGCCGGGATTCGTAGCCTGTGTTGAGCCAGGCTGGCGCCGGCCGGAATTCGTTGATTATCTGGTGCACAACCGGATTTTTACCTACAGTCTCGGGACCGGCGGGGCACCAGGACTTTCCAGGGTCGGACAATCGCTGCTGCTCTTGCTGACAGCAGGGCCATTCAAACTGCGTAATTTGATCTACAATTTCCGTCTGGAGGGGCTGTTGCGGGGAATGGGTGTGATGCTGCTCGGCTGGGGAAATCCGGAAGCTCGTCTGGCGACCCGCATCCAGCGCCATGTCAAAGCTGAGACCTTTCCGACAATTTTCGGCTGGCATACGCTTCGGGAAGATGAGTTTTCCTTCATGCTGCACCTTTCTGCCAACGGTCTCCGGTTGATTCCCTCTCACATGGCTGGGAATTTTTCCTTCCATTCGATGGTTCCCTGTGAGGATGCTTTTTCTCAGACGCATTTGTCAGAAGAAGACGTTGCTTTTGAAGAAGATAAGGTCTATCTTACGGTGACCTTCTCCGATGGAGATCAGCTGCTCCTGATGAACACCAGGCAGGTGGGGAACTGGGCTCGCCCGGACCGGGGGGAGGTGCCGTTCAACTGGGAGGTTCAACCCTATCTGGTGGAAATGGCGCCTGCGCTCTATTCCCGGTATTACCGCACCCGAAAAGCTGCTGATTATCTGGTGGCGGGTCCTTCCGGTGCGGGTTATGTCATCCCGCCGATCATGAGGCGATTCAGACGATATCTTCAGGAAACCGCCCGGATCTGCGCTCAGGCGGATGTGAGGGTGATGACATCTTATATCGGCGATCCGCCTATCAGGATCATCAAAGAACACGCTGCTGGAACACCGGATTTCATTGGATATCTTGCGGGTTATGTCCATTTTGGGCGGCATCCACAATATCTTATCAATGGAAAACCGTTCATCGCCAACCAGTGGCCGCCGCTGGAAAAGGTAGCGGTTGATTCTGACGAAGTGCTGGCTGGGATTGAAGGTCTTATTAACCAGTCAGAAGACACGCCGCGTTTTATCGCCATTCATCTCTTTGCTTACAGGACAACAATAACTGACATCCGCCGATTTGTTGACGCCCTGGACCCTGCGCGGGTCAAGGTCGTTCGGGCGGATGAATTCTTAATCGCAGCGAAACAATATCATTCAAAGCAACAGGTTTGAGCAAGGATCCCACCGATAATCCAGCGTAAGTTATCCCTGAAAAACAAGATCTTCTACGGAATCGGCGACCTTGGGAACTCGCTGACCACAGCTTCCATCCAATTCTTCTTGTTATTTTATTACACCGATATTGCTCTGATTGACCCGGCAGTCGCTGGCACAGCACTGCTGGTGGGCAAACTGACCTGGGATGCGATCAACGATCCCCTATTTGGTTACGGGAGCGACCGGACCAAGAGCCGCTTCGGCCGGCGCAGGATTTATCTGCTGTTGGGTGCTGTTCCCTTCGGGATCAGTTTCTGGCTGATGTATTCCCTGCCCACCGGGCTGAAGGGGATTGCCGCCTTCATGATGGTGCTGGGTTCCTTCCTGTTGTTTGATACCTTTGCCACACTGGTTGGCACGCCCTATAATGCCCTTTCGGCGGAATTGACCTATGACTATAAAGAACGCACATCGCTGATCGCCGTGCGGGAAATCTTTACGGTGGTTGGCTATATCCTCGGAGCAGCGGTGACGACGGTGGTTGCCGGGATATTTATTAACAATCTGGGCTGGAGTGAACGCGCAGGGTACAGCGGGATGGGCGCAGTATTTGGGATGATTGCAGCACTGACCATCCTGATGACCGCCTTTGGGATCAAAGATAAAACCCATCGTGAGGCAAAACCCTCCACGCTGCCACCGGTTAAAGCGATCCTGTCAAGTTTCAAGAACAAGCCTTTTGTGAAACTTCTGATCATTTCAACCATCATCAGCATCAGCTTTACCCTGCTGACCAGTCTGCTGCCTTATTTCCTGACCTATCAACTCGATATGGCTGACCAGATTCCCCTGGTATTGCTCACTATGCTGGGAACAATTGCTAT
Organism: uncultured Candidatus Brevefilum sp.; assembly: GCA_964643275.1. Classification (GTDB taxonomy): domain Bacteria; phylum Chloroflexota; class Anaerolineae; order Anaerolineales; family Anaerolineaceae; genus Brevifilum. The sequence goes on along the minus strand of CAZXRL010000177.1, from coordinate 812 downwards.
TTTCCTGCTTCCCTGGAAGGCAGTTGCGGACAAGATCAACAAAGGTCCCGCTTATGCCCTGGGGTTGTTCATTGCCTCGGTGGCTGTGACAGCGACCTTTTTCTTCCCCTATGGACCCACACCGCTGATCTATGTCGTTGCCTTTGTGGCGGGGTTGGGTTTCTCTGCGCAGTACGTCTTTCCCTGGAGCATGATCCCGGATGTGGTCGAATATGATCAGCTTGTGACGGGTGAACGCCGGGAGGGGATTTATTACGGGATCTGGGCGTTCATGGGTAAGCTTACCGGAGCGTTGGGGATCGCGGCTGCCGGCTGGGCGCTTGACCTTTTCGGTTATATTCCCAATATTGTGCAGACAGAACAAGCCCGGCTGGGGATCCGGTTATTCTTTGGCCCGGTTTCGGTGGTGATGTTCCTGATGGCCATCCCGTTCTTGATCTGGTATCCCATCACGCGTAAATCACATGCGGCTGTCGTGGCACAAATCCCCGGAGGAGGGGGAGCAGAATTGGAGGAATCAGAAGCTAATGTTAATCCTGAGTAAGGAACTCTGTTATCGGTCAAATTGGCTCAGATCAGACTGATTACCAACAACAGTCAGGTTATTAATCTTGTAAGACTGATTGCGGTTCATATATAATTGTTAAGAATTCACCTTTACCAAATAGGGAGTTGAGGTCATGGCAAAGAAGGATGTCTATGAACGAATGTGTGATTTCTTTGGTCTGCAGATAGGTGAAGTTCCGGACCGGGACAATTTGATTAGGGCTTTTAAACAATCGTTGCCGCCTGAAACGGCAGCGTTTTATTTC
>CAZXRL010000176.1:0-4983 GCA_964643275.1 uncultured Candidatus Brevefilum sp. | reverse complement strand
TCTGCCCACCTCTCATCCGAGCCATATCAGCACCGCCATACTGATCACAAAGGCCGCCGCGAGCACGCCTTCGGCAATGACACCTCCCAAATCGAGCGCGGCATAAAACCCCAGGGGCAGCAGGATCTGCAGCAGCACCAATCCTGCCCGGAATTTAAAGCTCCCATTTTGATTGGGTTTCATAATCTTGGTATCCATCAAGAATCCTATCCTGTAATGTGGATCAAAAAAGCTGCCAGGGCAACAACCCCGATCAGGATCATCCCATAGCCCAGCATCTTGCGCATCACCATGCCTTCCTCTCCTGAGAGGCCTACAGTGCTGCACCCAACGATCACCTTCGCCGGTGCCAGCACGCTTCCGATGGAACCGCCGGCCGTCTGGGCCGCCAGGATCAATGGAACACTCAAATTCAGCAGCTGGGCGGAATTTTGCTGCAAGACCGCAAAGAGCACATTGGAATTGGTATTGCTCCCCGTGATGAACGCACCCAGTGCGCCGATAAAGGGCGCTACCGCCGGGTAGAGGTCCCTGTTGAAGCTTTCCGCCAGCCCCTGCGCCAGCAGGAACGTCATCCCGCTGTGGAGCATGATGGATGCCACCCCGACCATCGCCAGGATCCCCAGGCTGGAGTTCACGCCGCTGCGCACGACATTGCCGGTAATCCGTTTCAACGCGCCCGGCTCAAAATACCCCAGCGCGCGGTAAATAAAGAACGAGATCACCGAAGAATAGAACAGGATCGCCCCCGGGTGCCCGAAGACGTTGATCGCCCGGCCGGGTCCGGCTGCGGTCACCCAGCCAAACCGGGTGGAGACCTCCGGGAAGTCCAGCGAGAAGACCACCCGTCCCAGAAAGGCGCTGACAGAAGGGATCAGGTTGGCGGAGAAGGCCAGCACCACCAGCAGCCCATAACCCGTCAGAGAAAGCCAGAGGGATTTACCGCGGTCCAGATCCTGATCGCCCAGGCCCAGGTCCGCGTCCTTTGGCCCGTTGTTACGGTAGGCCGGCAGGCGCATCACGAGGATCCCCGCTGCCAGCCCGGCGATGCCCGCGCCTGTGCTGCCCAGGGTCCAGATACCGTTGACAACCAGAAGGTACTGCACAACCGCCATCACAAGTGAGAAAAAGAGCGTGGGCAGGAAAGCGTGTTTCAGGCTTTTCCAGCCGTTGCCGATCACGGCCACCAGCAGCCCGCTGGGCAAAGCAATCAGTCCCATCATCAACGCGGAGAGGGGCCCCAGGGCTTCCCCGGACAACCCGGTCACCGCGACCAGTGTCTGGAAGGAGATCGCCAGCGAGCCGAAATTGACCGACCAGGCATCCCCAATCGACGCCATGGCCACGGCCTGGATCGGGCTGAACCCCAGCCCAACCAGCATCGGCGCGCAAACCGCCACAGGGACGCCAAAGCCGCCCATCCCCTGCAGGAAGGTGACCATCAACCAGCCGATCAGCAGAGACTGCATCACCCGGTCACCCGTCAAACCCGGCAGCGCCCGGCCGATCATGCGGATCGCGCCGGCTTCCCTGGCGATATTGAACAGCAGCAAGGCCGACCAGATAATCAGCAGGACATCCAGGCTCAACAGCACGGCTTTTACCTGAGCCACAGCCAGCAGCTCAAAACCCGCCCCAAAGAACAGGACGGCAACCAGGATGGCCGTGAACCAGCCAACGCCGCCCGCCCGGCTGCCACCCCAGCGGAAGACAAGCATCAACACAACGACCACCAAAACCGGCGAAAACGCCAGCAGCCAGTTCCAAACCGATAACGATAAATCCATCTATCAACCTTCTAACTCGTGAGATTAAGTTTCATTCAAGAACAGAGGTTTCACCTGCAAACTCAACCGCAGCCTCCAGAACGCCGGGCGTTCCCGGCTGGCCTCCGCCCACAAACACGGTAAACGTCCCATTCTCGATGATCCAATTCCCGTCCTGATCTGCCAGCGCGAAAGCCCGCGGCTCCACGGTCAGGTTCACCCGTTGTTCTTCGCCCGGTTTGAGATGCACCCGGGTAAAGGCTGCCAGGCTGTGCCGCGGGACGGGCAGCGAGGCGGCTTCATCCCGGATATAGACCTGCACCACTTCGTCACCGGTCATTTCGCCCGTGTTGCGCACCAGAACGGACACCTGGACCGGTTCCACCAAATCCATCCGGTCAGTATTCAGCCTCAGATCCGCATATTCGAACGTGGTATAGCTCAACCCGTAGCCAAAAGGATAGAGGACCTCACCCTTAAAATAACGGTAGGTCCGCCCGGCCATAGCATAAGCCTCAAAAGGCGGGAGCTGTTCAACCGATTTATAAAAGGTCACCGGCAGCCGCCCGCCGGGATTCATGTCGCCAAACAGCGCTTCCGCCACTGCCCTGCCCCCGGCCTGCCCAGGATACCACGCTTCCAGGATCGCCGGGATATGCTCATCCGCCCAACTGACCGCCAGAGCGCTTCCGTTCAGCAAAACCAGCACCACCGGGGTCCCGGTTTCTGCGACAGCCTTAAGTAAAGCTTCCTGTTCGCCGGGCAGGTCGAGGTCCGCCCGGTCCCCGCCGCTGACGGCGCCATTGGGATTGCCCTCCTGCTGGCCTTCCTCGCCCTCCAGCTTTTGCGATAGGCCCAGCACGACAACAGCCACATCCGCCCCGGCCGCAATTTCAACCGCCTCGGCAAAACCCTGCCTTCCCGGGTCAATGATCTCACAGCCGCGGGCATAATCCACCCGGGAGGCAGGTGAGAGGAGGTTTCGAATCCCTTCCAGAACCGTGACGGAAGCCGACGGCGTCCCGTAATAATTCCCGCGCAAGACCAGGGCATCATCCGCATTCGGCCCAATCACAGCAATCGAGCCCAGGCCCCTGGGCAGCGGCAGCAGCGCCTGGTCGTTTTTGAGGAGTACGAGGGATTGACGGGCTGCCTCCAGCGCCAGCGCCTGGCTGGCGGGTGAGTCAATCGCTTCAGTGGGGATCTGGGCATAGGGCACTTCCTCCTCAGGGTCGAACATCCCCAACCGGAAGCGGACCTCGAACAGGTTCAACAGGGCACGGTCAATATCCCGCTCGCGCAGGAGGCCGTTCCCCAGGGCCTTAAACAGGCTTTCATATGTACAGCCGCAATTCAGGTCGCATCCCGCTTTGACGGCAATCGCGGAGGCGGCGTCGGGTGTGTCCACCAGGCGATGGTGTTTCCAGATGTCCTCGATTGCGCCACAATCGGAGACCACATATCCTTTGAACCCCAGGTCTCGCCTCAGAAGGTACTGCAGGAGATATGGACTGGCGCAGCAGGCCTCGCCATTGGTGCGGTTATAAGCGCCCATCACGCCGGCGACCTTTGCCTCCCGGACAAGGGCTTCAAAAGCCGGAAGATAGGTCATTTTGAAGTCGCGGATATCCACTTCCGCGTTGAAATGATGCCGTTCCGCCTCTGGTCCGCTGTGGACAACATAGTGCTTGGCGCAGGCTGCGGTCTTAAGATAATGGGGATCATCCCCCTGCAACCCCCGGACAAACTGAACGCCCAGCCGCGCCGTGAGGACAGGGTCTTCGCCATAGGTTTCCTGCCCGCGCCCCCAGCGCGGGTCCCGGAAAATATTGATATTCGGTGACCAGAGGGTCAACCCAGTATAGCGGGAATGATCATCGCGCTGCAGGGCCTGGTGATGCTTGGCCCGGGCTTCGTCTGAGATGGCAGTCGCCATCCGAAATACCAGGTCCTCATTCCAGGTGGCTGCAATCCCAATCGCCTGGGGAAAAACGGTCGCTGTCCCGGCCCGCGCAACGCCGTGCAGGGCCTCATTCCACCAGTTGTAAGGCGGGATCCCCAGCCGCTCGACCCCGGCCGAGTCATCGAGCATGGACCCGACCTTTTCCGCCAGGGTCATCCTTGAAATCAAATCTCTGGCCCGTTCCCGCGGGGCTTTGGCGGGGTCAAGATAGGGGTGGGTTTTCTCCGGTTGAGAGGTCAATCGTATCTCCTTTTCGTAACGTCCTCACATTATAAACGACAAATGGCAGGCGTTTCAGTTTCCACCAGATAGCCTCCCACGGGGATTCGAAGTGCAGTAAATTTGAGACTTGCGCCAGCATCCGGCCATTTAAATGGTAAAATAGTGGAGCGTTTGGGGCAGTGGCGGAATGGCAGACGCAACGGACTTAAAATCCGTCGGTAGTAATACCGTGTGGGTTCGACTCCCTCCTGCCCTATTTTTATTTCACCGATAAGCTTTACAACCACACCACCAGATCCATGCCTTTTTGAAGGTCGGTTTTTTAAAGGAGGACTTTATGAGTAAAAAGAAATTACTGTTGGGCTTTTTGGTTATTATTCCCTTGCTGACTGGACTGGCCTGCCGGCTCCCTTTCATCGGCAGGTTTTTTACCGCAGAGCCAGCCGAAGAGATAGTCGTGGCAGAAAGCTCACCTGAAATGCCTGTTATTGAGGAAACCAAAGAGATGCCTGAGACAGCCCTGGCTTTGGATGCCCAGGACCTGATCATGCACGATAAGAGCTTCTGGACCCAAACGGATTATAATGTCTTTGTCGCCTTCCTTTTTGAAAACCCCAACCGGGACATCCTCTTCGAACATGTGGAATACACGGTCAGTCTCTTTGATTCCAATCAAGTGGAGTTCTATTCCGAGACCTTCTACATACGCTCAATATTCCCCATGCAAGTTATCGGGATTCCGGTAAGCATTTTTCTGTATAATGAGGACGATCTTGTCGATTCTGTTGTCGTTGATTGGAAGTTCGAAACCGTCCCAACAAATGCCGACGACACTAACCCGTTCGTGATGTCCAGGATCATGTTCTGGCCCAACGCAGATTATCCGATCGTCACCGGTATCATCAGCAATAATACCCCCAACACATATACGGATATTCAAACGAACATCATCTGTTACAACAGCGCAGGGGATATTGTCGGCGGTGGTTATACCTTTGTAAACTTCGTACCGGAAAATGACTATACAGGCTT
>CAZXRL010000175.1:0-4992 GCA_964643275.1 uncultured Candidatus Brevefilum sp. | reverse complement strand
GTGCACCCTGCCAATCGCCTGACGATGTACCTGGAATTCAGCGAGTTTGGCTTCCTGGCGGTGCTGCTGGCGACGCTGCCTTTTGCGGAGTCTTTTTTGGACGATCTGAACCAGGGCTTTCTGCGCCAGATCCTCCAGCGTGTGCCTTACCGTAAATACCAGTTCGCTAAAGTCCTAGCTGTGGGTCTGGCGGGCGGGGTGAGCCTGGTGATCGTTGTATCGCTGGTCTTTGTTCTCGGTTTGCTGGGCGACAGCGATTGGCAGGCACGCTACTTTGAATCCAGTTATGCTTTTGCTACAGGGCAGGTGCCGGGTGCTCTGCCGGGTTTATACGATAGGGCGCCTATGCTGTATTTCTGCTATCTGCTGGCATCGGCCTTTGGGTTTGGTGTGAGTTTCGCATTGTTGGGGCTGGCGCTCTCCCCGCTGATCCACAATCGCTATGTGGTGTTGGGCGCGCCCCTGGTGCTGGTGCAAGTTATTGATTTCTTGGAAACGCGCACCTGGCACATCACGCCGGCGTTCAACCCGCTCAACGCGCTGTTAACCTTTAAGTCGAATGGCAGCAGTCCTTTGGTTCAATTGGTGTTATTCGGCTGCGTGAGCGTCTTTTCCATCCTTGTGTTTCTGGTGTTGTCCCGTAAATCTCGCCTGACACTTTAACTATTAAAGAGGTTCAAAATGTCTATTTTTGCCTTTGTTGGTTTTCAGTTGCGTTGGCAGTTGTTACGCAAGCGTTGGCTCTTACCGATCCCTCTGGTGATGTTCCTGGCCTACCGTGGGATTAACTATCTGACCGCCGCGGGAACGATCTCATCGGTGACGAATTCTGTTAACGCCTGGGACCTGTTGCTCGTCACTTTTGGTAACCGCTTCAACATTTATTTCGTGTTAGGGTTGCTGTTCCTCTATCTGGTGAGCGACCTGCTGCCTGAGACGAACCTGGGTCAGTTGATGTTGTTCCGTCTCAAATCCCGCACGGCTTGGTGGCTGGGCAAGACCCTGACATTGCTCATCCTTACGCTGGTCTTTGTTTTGGGATCTGCTGGGTTGCTGGCCGGCTTTGCTAGCCTGGCCTTGCCCTGGGAAGCGGGTTATTCCCACCAGACAACGCTAAGGCCTGAAAGCGTTAATTTGCCGATGCGTCAATATGATCCGTCGCCATTGCCGCCACCCTTCGTTTTCCTCTCTCAGGAACTGGTACTGCTTGCATTGGGGTTGTTCGCGTTTGGGTTGTTGATGCTGGTGGTCAACCAGTGGACTGGGCGTTATTATTTTGGTTTGCTGGCTGGGAGCGGGGTTCTCTTTGGCAGTTATGTTAGCACGGTCCTCAGCGGTCCGCCATCTTGGACAAAGTGGCTTCCGGGTACACATTTGACCTATCTGGCCATGTTACCTATCCGTAGAGTCCCACTGTTTTATTCCTTTCTCTATTGGGCGGTCTGGATCCTGATCTTTTGGCTGGTAGGGCTTTTCATCAGCCGCCGGCAGGACTATTCCGCCAGCCAGACGTGAGGGAAATTGTTGAAATCGCTAGATTAACTTGGAGGCCAAGGATGGGAAAGCAGTACAAGCAAATAACAGGGTTGATGATTGTTGTTTTGGGTCTAGTGGTGGTTCTCTCTGCTTGTAGTAGCGGCCCAATTCCCATTGCCTCTGCTACAGCACCGCCGGAAATCTACGACGACACTCCGCCAGAGGTAACTTTTCTGGCTGTTTCGCCAACCACGAGTAGCACATCTGACCCAGCGACAGCCCAGGCGACCACGACGGTGCCAGCGGTGTTCGACCTAACCCGGACCGAGGACAACCCTGTCACCGATGCTCAGCAGATCATCGAGATTCTCGAAGCTTTGGAGAGCATTCAACGTGCTCAGCCTGTTCAGCCGGGATGGTATTTGCGAAGCAGCAATGATTTGATTGATCTAGACAACCCCGAACAAATCTATTTACTCTACCATGTGGTTGATGAAGATATGAATTGTGATTTAGCTATGAATTTTGTGCTTAGCCCAAATGGGGACAGATTAGGATTCATGACCAGAAATTATGGCGTGCCGATCCATAGTTCGGCAGGCGGAACGATAGTGCGTCTGGCGGGGGCACCAGAATCTTATCTGTGTAATCTGTCGGATTCCAGTTTAGCGTTTTTCAGTGATGATTCATACAATTTTTCAATTGCTATTGAAAATTGGCTAGAGCCAGGAGCTGAGAAATATGGCGACTATTCGTTTTCGGCTTGGTTTGATAAGGAGGGAGATCGGTATTTATTTATTCTGATGGAGAATACAGACAATATTCAATCAGCTTATAAAACCGATCCTGATACTAATGATATGGTAGCTATTAGATCAAAGGAAGAGAAAAGAACTTACTCAATTGATACGGGCCTTCTAATCGGAATCCAATCCACGGAGATCCTTTCAAATAATAAAACCGTCAATCATTTTTCCCTAGCGCAAATAGAATATTTCCAGGAAATGACCAGTCTCCCACCTTTGGTTTTAACTTATCTGGAGGAATCGCTTCTTAAATATGATGAACTGCAAGTGCCATAAGAGATGGGGTATTTGAATAGAGAAGTTCAACAAGGAGCTGTTTATGAATGAAACAAAATCTCTTCCTTTGATTTCCTTCCTGAGTGTCCTCTTCTCGCTAATGCTCATTATCCTCAGGCAACCTGTCAGTCAACGACAGAATCAAAAGGGGAAGAGGTCGTCATGGCCCAAATATTAAAAAAGATGGTCGTTCTACTGCTATCAGGGATGGTCTTGTTCGCCCAAAGCGGCTGCACTGGCCCGAGTGAAGCGACTTCTTCTGCGCCGGTTTCGCAGCCGCTGGGCACCACCGCCGGCACCCCGGGTGGGATTGAAGTCATCCGCCAACCGACCGCTGAGGTAGTTCTGACCGGTCCCGATGGCTTCGCGCCGGGTGACCTGGAAGTGATCACCCCGGAGAACGCCGACAGGCTGCAAGAACTGGCCATGATCGGCCCCGGTCAGTTCATGGAGGATATCGTCGTTTCGCCCGATGGTGAATTTGTCGCCGTCGCAGCTGTCAACGGCGTCCTGTTCTATGACCCGGTCAGCGGCGAGCTGGTGGACTTTTATACGACATCCAGCAAGGTCATCGCCATGGCTGTCTCGCCCGATGGCCGTCGGCTGGCGACGGTTACCCTGATCAAATCTGATGAGCATTACCCGGCCACTGCTCCCGAGCCGGACGAATTTGTGACCCATCCCGTGCTCACGATCTGGGACCGGACCACGGATGAAGCCGTCCTGGTCCAGCCGCTGCAGGGCCGCGGCTGCGGAGAGTATGATGTCAGCGATTTGCAGTTCTCCCCCGACGGCATGCTGCTGGCCTTCCGGGATGATTACAGCCTGGTGGGTTTTACCAGAACCGACAACCTTTGCGTGATCTCGGCTGAGGATGGCAGCCTGGTGCAGGCCATACCGTTCGAAAGCCCCTTCTCCTCCGGTGGGGGGACGGCCTTTGCAGATGAGGGTCAAGCCCTGATCGTCACCGTCAGCCAGAAGGTAGGCGAGGACCAATACCACAGAGAAATTCACAAATATGATCTTGATTCGGGTGTCTTGGTCCAGACATTTGAGGTTGAAGGAGATTCCTATCTCACCAGACTGGCGATTTCAGCAGATGGTCAATGGCTGGGGGTTCCCGCCTATGGGGGTGTCCGGATCTATGGGCTGGCCGATGGGCGCCTGATGAGCACCGTTGGGCGTGAAACGGATATTGGCGTTGATGTGGTCTTTTCACCGGATGGCAATACATTGGCCTTTAGTTTGAGGGAAAGTATCAATAGCCTCGTCAGTGGGGTCGGCCTCGCCTCGGTGCCGGATGGCACTTTGCTTTGGGAGAGCCCCGCTGCGGGTCTTTTGTACATGCCAACCCTGTCCGAAGAACCCGCTTATAAGACTGAACTGGCGTTTTCGGCAGATGGCGCCCAGATCTTTAATTTGGCAAGAGGTTCCTATGTTCGGCATAACGGTTTTATCCAAATGCTGGATGCAGGAGATGGACGCGAAACGAGCCGCATTTATGTCCCCAGTGCTTACGCTCGCCAGAAACTCTCACCGGACGGCAGCCGGGCATTGTTTGGCGGCTACCAGGACGGCGAGATCCAGCTCTGGTCCGTCCCCGGGAACCAGTTGCTCTGGTCGGCCCATGAACACGCGGCCATGGTGGTTGGAGCGGCTTTTTCTCCGGACGGTAAGCAGGTCGCGACGGCCTCGCTGGATGGCTCGGTCCGATTGTGGCGGGTGGCCGATGGGACCCTTGAACGGACACTTTCGGAAACCCTCGGCCCAACCTGGCTCGTGGCCTATGCCCCGGATGGCGGACAACTGGCGTCATTGAGTGGAGATGGTGTGCTGCGGTTATGGGACTCCGCGACCGGGGAACTTGCGAAAGAGATTCCGACCGGGGTATTGGGACCATGGCAAAGCGATATCGCTTTTACGACCGGAGGTGAGGCAATCTTGTTGGCCTCCTCGGGCTGCCGGGAAGGCGAGTGCCCGGACTATACTGATCCGGGGGCGTTGCGCTGGGTGAACCTGGCGACCGGGGAGATGGACCTTCTCGTGGGATATCCTATCTACCGGTTCACGCTCTCCGCTGATCAATCTCTGGCTGGTTTGTTTGGTCTATATAGTGCGCAAACATTGGATCTAAATACCCGGCAGGTCATCCGAGGGTATGCCTCTCCATTGGGAACTGGATTCCTGGATGGCGCGGGGATATCTCCGGATGGCAGCTTGTTCCTCTCGGGAAATGGGTTTGGGCTGCATATTTGGAACAATACAACGGGACAATTGATTGGCATTGTTGAGGGACTTGAGCCGTGGGGGGAGATTGTATTCAGTGCCGATCAACGCCTGGTGAGCATCAGTGGGAATTATTATGGTGTGTTCAGTGTGTGGGGCGTGCCAGCGGAATGATGTTTCCCACTGGGAACAAGGAGAAAATTTATGT
>CAZXRL010000174.1:0-5024 GCA_964643275.1 uncultured Candidatus Brevefilum sp. | reverse complement strand
CACCCGGTGATAGGCCCGCGCGGTCAACTGCAGCTGGCGCATGGCGGTCTTCATCAAATTCTGACAGGCCTCATCCAGCCCACAATACTTCCGGATCTGGGCAGGGCGCATATCAGCATTGCTCGCAATGCCGGTCTCCCTGAAACGCGTGCGCTGCCGCTCCCGGGCCGCCTCCACCCTTGCCCGCACTTCATCAGACGATTCCGCCTGCCGCATATCCCGCAGCTTCTGATATTCCACCCGCGGCACCTGCATGTGGATATCAATCCGGTCCATCAGCGGCCCGGAGATCCGTTTCTGGTACCGTGTGATCATCGTTGACGAACAGGTGCAGGGGCGGGTCGGATCGCCGTAATAGCCGCAGGGACAGGGGTTCATCGCAGCGGCAAGCTGGAAATTCGCCGGAAAGGTCAGCGATCCCTGCGCTCGACTGATGGTCACGACCTTGTCTTCCAGCGGCTGGCGCAACACCTCCAGCACCTTCGAACTGAATTCCGGGAGTTCATCCAGAAAAAGCACACCCCGATGCGCCAGGCTGATTTCGCCTGGATGCGGCCAGTTCCCGCCCCCCACCAGGCCGGCATGGCTGATGGTGTGGTGTGGTGACCGGAACGGACGGGCGCGGATCAGCGGGACATCCGAGGGCAATAAATCCGCCACACTGTAGATCCGGGTCACGTCCAATTCTTCATCAATTGTCATTGCAGGAAGGATCGATGGCAGCGCCCTTGCCATCAGCGTCTTGCCGGAGCCGGGCGGCCCGATCATCAAAAGGTTATGCCCGCCTGCGGCCGCCACCTCCAGGGCGCGTTTGACGTGCTCCTGGCCTTTGATTTCACTGAAATCCGTTTCCACAAGGATTTCCTCCGGGTGATGGTCAGGCGGCACAGCTGGATCAAGAGGGTTTTCACTGGAAAGGTGGTCATAAAGGGCGTTTAAGGTTAGCGCTGGGATGACGGTTATGTCGGGGATCAAAGCCGCTTCCGCAGCGTCCACCGCCGGAACCACGACTGTCCGCACCCCTTCCGCGCGGGCAAGGGCCGCCATCGGCAGAACACCTTTGACATGCCGCACGCCCCCATCCAGAGAAAGCTCGCCGATAATCAAGGTATCCTCAACCGACTCAGGATCAAGCTGTCCAGTCGCGATCAAGACACCCACCGCAATGGGCAGGTCATACGCCGGCCCTTCCTTCCGGACTGAGGCTGGCGCGAGATTCACCGTGACACGCTTACGGGGGTAATAGAATCCGGCATTCTTGACCGCAGACTGGACCCGTTCACGGCTCTCCTGCACGGCGGTATCGGGCAGCCCAACGATCACCATGTTTGGAAGCCCTCCGCCGGTATCTACCTCCACATCCACAACGACACCATCCAGGCCGATGACTGCACATGAAAATACCCTGGCCAGCATAAGCTCTCCCCTTTTCTAAGATGAGTCCAATGAGACGATTTTAACACGAATTCAGACCCAAATTGAACATAATTCCAAAAACCTGGCAAGCCCCACGTTCAATTAGGATATGTGATTCTCTGTATATAGTTATGAACTTTGAGCATGATATTAAATGACTCATTTTCCAAAGTCTTAAAAATTAAACATCTGAAAGAACCTTTGTTATAATAATCTCACGGACAGAGGTGATCCCTGTCATTGTGCTGTTTAGTGCAATCATTGGATTACAGGTACTTTGCAGTGCTTTTATTAATTCTAAGCGCCAATATACACTTATTAATTGCCAAAAGGAGAAGACATGCGAAACCCATACTTTAGAATAACAATGCTGTTTCTAGGTTTCTTTGTGCTGGTCGGGTTAGCCTGCCTGAGCAGCGGCGGTGCGGACCCAACGGCCACATCAGAAATCACAGTCATGCAGGAGGATCCTGCGCCAGAACCTACCCCGACGAAAACGGAAACCGTGTTTGATTTCCCAGACCCGACCGACACTCCCGAAGTCGATGAACCTGTTGGCGACACATCGGATGCTCCACCCGCTTATTTCACCGAGGAGTTTGAGGGAGATCTCAGCGGTTGGACCTACTTCCTGATGAGCGGCAGCGACGATGGCATGGAACTCTATACCGACAAAGGACGGCTGGTTTTCGATCTTCATGACTCCTATCAATGGGTCTATGTCACCTATGATGAGTATTATTATCCTGAAGTCTATATCGAAATGATGGCTGAAAACCGAGGGATGAACACCAATGATGTGTCCCTGATCTGCAACTATTCTGATGAAGGATGGTATGAATTCAATATTTCCAACGATGGAACTTATCGGATTTTAGCCTACTCAGAACTGATTAACGATTATCAATTGATTTACAATGGGGGATCCACCAGGATCAATACGGGAAAAGACGTCAATTACTACGCAGCGACCTGCAAAGGCAACAAACTGGCGCTTTATATTAATGGTTATCTGGAAAGAGAAGTCACGGATAGTAAGCACAATTTCCGCGAGGGCCAGGTCGGATTCGGCGTTTCATCCTGGGACATTCTGCCCATCCGGGTTGAAGTTGATTATTTCCTGATCGACTTACCCTGACCCTTCTCATAAAGAACATATAAAAAAGAGGGCGGCTGTGCCCTCTTTTTTCTTTAAATTAATTGGGCGTCACCCAAGCCACTTCAGGTTTCTTTTTGCCTCCTCAGCTTCTGAAACAACGGTTTGAGGTGACGATAAAGCGCCTGAAATTGATCATAGCAGGCCTGATAACGCAGGGTATTTTCTGATTGTGGATCCACAGTTTTTATGATTGAGACCAGGTCTGTGGCATCATCAAACGAATCAAACACACCCAAAGCCTTATACGCCAGTAGCGCCGCGCCGATGGATGAACCCTCGGAGGTTGAGGGGACACGGACGGGCAAAGAGGCCTGAGACAGGCTGATGTGGTGTTTATTATAACGAGAAAATCTATTTTGACCGTGACAGCACAACCAATCGGGGCTTTTCCTTGATTTCCAGCGTGGAATTTGCCATACTAAATATAGTAACGTTTTTCCATGCCGGCTCTTTAGTCACTCACCGGAATGAGCGAGATCAACATGAAACGGACAATCCTTCTTCTGACAATCCTTCTGGGTTCCCTGCTGTTCACGCAGTCTGTGAACGCGGCCGGTCAAAGTGTTCTGGTTCTGGAAATTGAAGGGGTCATCAACCCTCTCACATCCCGGTATATCGAACGCGGTATCGACCTCGCCGTTCAGCAAAATGTGGAAATCATCGTAATCACGTTGAATACACCCGGCGGATTGGAAACCTCTATGCGGGAGATCGTCCAATCCTTCCTGGATTCGCCCATCCCCATCGCCGTGTTTGTCGCCCCAACCGGTGCCAGGGCAAGCTCAGCGGGACTGTTCCTCCTCCTGGCGGGAGATTTCGCAGCCATGTCGCCTGCAACGAATATTGGCGCTGCAACCCCCGTTGCCCTTGACCGCGAACTGGATGAGGTCATGAGTCAAAAATCCATCAGCGATGCTGCGGCACTGATCCGTGGTCTGGCTGAAAAAAGTGATCGCAATGTTGAGTGGGCAGAAGCGGCTGTTAGAGAAAGCCTTTCTCTGACAGCAAGTGAGGCGCTGGCTGAAAATGTCATTGATTTCATTGCTGATGACCTGAATGATTTACTAAACCAGCTGGATGGACAGGCATTTGAAGGTGGCATGCTGGATTTATCCGATCCTTCAATCCAGACCGAGCGCATGAACTGGGTTGAACGGTTCTATCATGTCATCACCGAACCCAACATCGCCTACCTCCTCTTATCGCTTGGAACCCTGTTCCTGATTGCGGAAATATCAGATCCCGGATTAAGTTTTGCGGGAATTGGCGCTGTCATCTCTTTTGTGATCGGATTCATGGCTTTGGGGAGCCTGCCGGTCAATTGGGCCGCCATGGGCTTGCTTGCGCTTTCCGTGATCATGTTCGTTGTGGCTTTGCTGACTGACACTGAGGTGATCGTGACCATCGCCGGACTGATCCCCTTTGTCCTCGGTTCGTTGCTGCTGTTCACTCCCTTCCGCCCAAGTTCACCTGTGCTGCCCGAATTACGGGTGAGTTTATGGCTCATTATCGTCATGGCGATCTTGATTGTGTTTTTCAGCCTGGTCATCCTGCGGGCTATCCTGCAGGCCAGTAAACGACCGCCCCGGATGGGCGTAGAAAGTCTGATCGGAAAACAGGCACAGGCTGTCACGGATCTGACGCCAAATGGAGAGGTGATGGTCGACCATCAACCCTGGAGCGCCACCAGCCTGAAAGGCGATTTGCCAGCAGGTTCGACTGTTGAGATTGTGAATTACTCAGGGGTTCGTCTGCTGGTCGTCTCGTCAGACCATGAAGAAGGAAAAAATTAATCCATTTAGATAGATTTGGAGGTCATCCATGTTACAAGGTTTCGCAGACTATTTCCTGGTAGTATTGTTATCCCTCATCGGACTCATTCTGATAACAATGTCGGTCAGAATAATCCCGGAATACAAACGACTGGTTGTATTTCGTTTGGGACGCTGTATTGGTGCACGCGGTCCGGGGATCATCTTCTTAATCCCTTTCCTAGATAAAGCTGTCCCCGTTGATTTACGAGAGGTTTTCTTTGACGTTCCACCCCAAACCTGCATCACCGCAGATAACGCCTCAGTGAGCATCGACTTCCTGGTCTATGACAAAGTCATTGACCCGGAGCGGAGTGTTCTGGAAGTTGAAGATTTCACCGGTGCGGCCCGGGGCCTGGCGATCACCACCCTGCGGGCGGTAGTTGGAGCCATGGATTTGGATGATGTCCTTTCGAAAAGGGATGAGATCAACCAGGTCCTCCATGAAAAATTAGACGAAGTCACGGACCGGTGGGGGATCCGGGTCATGGCAGTGGAAATCCGGGAAGTCGTCCCGCCCCGCGCGATTGAAGAAGCGATGACCCGTCAGATGGCCGCTGAGCGCAACCGGCGGGCTATGGTTGCTGAGGCTGATGGCAAACGCGAGGCAGCCGTGATGATCGCCACAGGCGATAAAC
>CAZXRL010000173.1:0-5062 GCA_964643275.1 uncultured Candidatus Brevefilum sp. | reverse complement strand
TGTCTCATGTGGTATATTATATGCGTCAAAACCCTCAACAATAAGCGATGGATCATTAAAATAACTCTTAAATTCAGTACTAAGAGAAGTCAATGAACTTTCAGGTACCTTCACTAATCCAAAATCAGCGATTTTTATTACTATGGTAAGTAGCCCCTAAAATTATACCAAGCAAAAGTGGAGAAATTCACGATAGAATAGTTATAGGAGCCTTACCATGAAACGATCCAGATTCAGCGAAGGTCAAATCATTAAAATCCTCAAAGAAACTGAAATCACCGGCAAAACAGTGGCCGATGTCTGCCGAGAACAAGGCATTGCCCAATCCACCTATACAAATGGAAATCTAAATATGGCGGTCTGGATGAGAGCCAGTTGCGTCAGCTCAAAGAACTGGAAGAGGAAAATCGCAAACTCAAACAGATGTATGCCGATCTATCTCTGGATCACATGATCCTGAAGGATATTATCGAAAAAAACTCTCCTGATCCCTGAGAAACGCCACCTGGCCAATTATGTCATTGAAGCACATAATGCCACCACCCGACGGGCCTGTCGGGTGGTTCAGCTTAACCGGGGCACCTTTTACTATCAATCCACCAAATCCGATGATTCAGTCATCAAAGAAACGCTGACTGAACTGGCTATTGATCATCCGCGTTGGGGAGCCAAAAAGATGACGGCTGTGATCCGCAATCAGGGCGAGCAAGTCAATCACAAGAAAATCCGGCGTATTTACCGCGAAATGCAGCTCAATATCCGCATCAAACCCAAGAAAAGGCTTCCCAGTCGGGAACCAGTGCCTCTGATTGTGCCTGAACAGCCCAATGTCTCCTGGTCGGTGGATTTTATGAGTGACGCCTTGGCTTCTGGTCAACGCTTTCGCACCTTCAATGTGATCGACGATTTCAACCGGGAAGTATTGTGGATCAGTACCGACACATCCATTCCTTCGCTCAAAGTAATGCGTATTCTAGACCAGATTGCTGGCTGTCATGGATATCCCCGCCAGATTCGCAGCGACAATGGGCCAGAGTTCCTGGCCCACCGACTACAGCAATGGGCTCGGGAGTATCGTGTAGTTTGGCATTTCATTCAACCGGGAAAACCGGCTCAAAACGCTTTTATTGAACGCTTGAATCGCACCTTCCGGGAAGATGTTCTGGATGCCTATTTATTTTCAGATTTGCGGGAGGTGCAGGAGATGGCTTTTGACTGGATGGAGATGTACAATACCACCCGCCCTCATGAGGCACTGGGCAACTTAAGCCCTCAGCAGTTTGCTATGCAAGCTATTCTTCAATCCTGATCTCTACTTATGATTGGTACAATTATTGGGCCCTTGACATATCAACA
Source organism: uncultured Candidatus Brevefilum sp. (assembly GCA_964643275.1). Taxonomy (GTDB): domain Bacteria; phylum Chloroflexota; class Anaerolineae; order Anaerolineales; family Anaerolineaceae; genus Brevifilum. The sequence continues at coordinate 3,706 of CAZXRL010000173.1, read as the reverse complement.
CCGACACACTCTCCACATGCCCCGTCTGCGGGAAGAGGTCAACCGGCATCATTGATTTGTTTTTGTTTGATAGTAACCCTGATACGTTTTGAACGTGTCAACGAACTCCCAGCCATTCATTTTCAGAGCCTGACGGCGTTCCGTTGCTTTGGAAATTGCTTTGGTCACCAGATGCTCATTCCCAAAAAGCGCATGGAAATTGTCTTTCGCAAAAATGAAAATCTCAGATAAATAAGCCGCTTTTTCATAAGCGCCGGCGATATCGACACGAAGCACGCCCGTTTCTCCGCCAAAACCTTCAATTGTCCCGACGGCTTCACCGGTCGCGTTGTCAACGATCGAAAATCTGATGAAGTAGTGCTTGTTATAGAAGTCCAGCCAGTAAGCGATTGTCTCTGCCATCATCTCCTGTGAATCAACATAAAAGCCAAAATCACAGTTGTCATCATTCATCAGCTCAACGGCTGTCTGGTCGTTATAACATTTGAACAGCGACTCACTATCCTCTTCGCGGATCAGCCGAATCGCAAAGCTTCCGGTTGTAAATGCTGGACATTCTTCATATGGGTTCACTATGAACTCCTCATTGAACTTTGTTACTGGATAACAGGTTGATTAAATTGCTGACATCTAATTAGCAATGATAACGTCGATTTCTTTAATTGTCCGGTTCACCCCTATTCCCTTATTAAAATCGACACACTCTCCACATGCCCCGTCTGGGGGAACAAATCAAACGGCGTGACCGACTCCCAGCGATACCCCTTCTGCAATATTTTCTTCACGTCCCGCGCCAGGGTGGCGGGGTCGCAGGAGATATAGGCGATCTGCTTCGGCATCAGTTTCCCCAGGGCGTCATGCACGGCAGGTGTCAGGCCAGACCGGGGCGGGTCCATGACCAGGATGTCTACAGGTCCTTCCAGCGCCGGGAGGACTTCCTCGGCTTCTGCTTCATATAAATCCACGTTGTCAAACTCATCCAGATTGACGGCAAAATCATGACAGGAGGAGCCGGCGCTTTCGATAGCGGTCAGATGCCGGACCCGGGGCGCGAGGAAGGCGCTGAACAGTCCGGCCCCGGCGTACAGTTCCACTAGGTTCGGGTCGTCTGAAAAGTCGAGGTGGTCAAGCAGGTGCTGCACCATTTTCTCGGCCATGGGCGTGTTCACCTGGAAGAACGACCGGGCCGAGACCTGGGAATCCCGTCCGAGCAGATTGAAGGTCAGATGGTCCTCGCCCGCCAGGACCGTCAGCCGGGCATCGGGGGGCGTGTAGACGGCGGAGACAGGGATGTCCACCTCAAACTCGGGCGGTTTTGGGTCTTCGCCTTCCATGATGAGCATCAGGTTTTTATAAGAGTCCTGCCGGATTCCCATTCGATAAACGCCGGATTCCTCGCCCAGATCAATCTGCGGCCAGAGCTCGTTGATGGCTGGCTGGGGCAGGTGGCATTCTTCAATGGGCAAAAGATGTTCGCCGTCCACGTGGACAAAACCCAGTTCACCGGCCTGCCCGAGGTGGAACTGGACATGGTTGCGGTAATTCCAGGGGGTGTCAGAAGGGACGATTGGCCTGAGCGGTGGATTGTAAATTTTGGCGATCCTCTGGAACTGGTCCTGCAGGATCTCCATTTTGACCGCCAGCTGCTTCGCATAGTCGAAGTGCTGGTACTGGCAGCCGCCGCAATGCCCGAAGTGGATGCAGCGGGGTTGGATCCGGTCCGGGGAACCCTCGATGAGGTCAACCGGCCAGGCGCGGGCGAAACTTTTTTTATCATCCACAATTTGGATGGAGACAAGCTCATCGGGCAGGACAAAGGGCACAAAAACCGCGCGTCCATCGGGCAGCCTGCCCAGACCATCACCGCCGGAGACCATTTTCTCTATTCTGACTTGAAATTTCTCAGCCATGACACGCTCTCTTTACAATAACCTGATCCCCAATATGGAATACCCGGTCATGATCCAGCAAATGACCGGGTAAAAATTATCCTCGCATGCAACGATTACATCTTCTCAATAAAGGTCTCGAAGGCATCCAGGAGTTCATCAATGTGGTGCATCCGGGTTTCGCCCATGTGGGCGATGCGGAAGGTTTCATTTTTCAGATTGCCGTAGCCGTTGGCGATCCGCATGCCTTTGTCCATCAGGAATTTGTTGAGGGCTGCGATATCCACACCGCGCAGGTTCTTGATGGTGGAAACCGTTTTGGAACGGTAGCCTTCGGGGGCGAGAGACTCCATGCCGTGATCGACAGCCCAGGATTGGACGCGGTCGGCCATCGCCGCATGGCGGGCAAAGCGCGCTTCCAGTCCTTCAGCCAGCATCTTATCGAGCTGAACATCCAGCGCCCAAATCAGTGACATGGTCGGCGTCATGGGCGTGGAATTCTTGATGCGGTGTTTTTCGAGCCGCAGAAGGTCAAAATACCAGCCGCGGTTTTCGACGGTTTCAGCTTTCTTCAGTGCCCGGTCAGAGACGGCCGCGAAGGACATCCCGGGCGGCAATGCCAGACATTTTTGCGATGAGGTCAGGACAAAATCCAATCCCCACCCGTCCGTATCAACTTTCATCCCGCCGAGGGAAGAGACCGCGTCAACCAGGATCAGCGTGTCAGGGCTGATCTCATGGACCACGGTGGCCAGCTCTTCAAGGGGACTGACCACGCCGGTTGAGGTCTCATTATGGACGATGGTCACGGCCTCATATTTCTTTTGTTTAAGGGCAGCCGCCAGGGAATCGGGCAGGATGGGTTCCCCCCAGGCGGCTTCCAGGCGGTCCGCCTGTTTGCCGTTGGTAACTGCGACCTGGTGCCAGCGTTCGCTGAAGGCACCGTTGATGCAGGAAAGGATATCCTGCTGTGCCAGGTTGCGGACTCCGGCTTCCTGCATGCCGGTGCCGCTGGAAGGCGGCTGGAAGACACGGCTTTCGGTGAAAAACACCTGTTTCAGCTTGGCTTCTGTGCCGCGGAAGATGGTCTCAAATTCTGCCGAGCGGTGGGGCATCATCGGATTGGTCTGGGCTTCCATGACATCAGGGTCGACATCCACCGGGCCTGGGATAAACAAATGAGGCATAAGGAACTCCTTGTTTCTTATGAGCGGGAATTGATTTTGATCTGCGCCCTAATCGTAACATGACGGATTATTACTGGCAAGGATAAGGATGGGGGATGTGTTATTCACGAATAACAAATAAACATCCGCGTTTGACTTTTGATTTAAATTTGGGTGTAATTAAAGAGAAAAGGCAATAAAACAAAATTTCACCATCAATGTAATTCATTAATCATATACAATTCACATAAAAGGAGAAACATCATGGGTTTAATAGCAACAATTGTCGTCGGCCTGATTGCAGGCTTATTGGCTTCCTGGATTATGAAGGTCAAGACCGGTATTATCGTTGACCTGATATTGGGCGTCGTGGGCAGCCTGGTTGGTGGCTGGATTTCCTCATTGATCACCGGTGCGAATATGGTCACAGGTTTCAACCTGACCAGCATTTTGGTCGCCCTGGGCGGCTCAATCATAGTGCTGGCGGTTTACCGTCTTTTCGCCAGGAAGTAAGTATCGTTTGAAGTTTTCCAGATATCGCCGGCATCCCGAAAGGGTGTTGGCGATATTGTTGTTTAACCACGAGATAAAATGTAGATAGAGACCGTTGAATAATTCCAATAAATGAGAACATTGAACCAAATTGGCCGA
>CAZXRL010000172.1:0-5109 GCA_964643275.1 uncultured Candidatus Brevefilum sp. | reverse complement strand
GTTATGAGTGGCAGGGCAGAGCAACAGGCCGGCAACCTCATCCAGCGGCAGGTAATCTGTCAGGTAATAGACCAGGGCGGGGGTGGGGGTATCGCGGTGAGCAAGATCCACCGCAAAGCCGTTGGCAAGACAGACTTCCGCTGACCATTCCGCAACGCGGTCCGCGTTCAGCCGGGTGTCATATCCGATCACGATCCGCCTACCCCCCAGGTTTTCGCCCCCGACGAATTTGGGAACATAGATATCATTCAGGTAGTCACAGACCGCCTGGACGACCTGCCGAGCCCGGCGCTCGGTGAAGTCTGCTTCCCAGCGTCCGCGCACGCCGGAAGTGCCAAAGCGCAGGTATTTGCGGTCGTAGATCATCCGCAGCAAGCCCAGCGTGTCGTGATCTCCGATCAAACGGGAGTCCTGAGTTCGCAGCCGGAAACCGTAAATCCGCTCGTAGATATTTCCGATCTGGACCACCCGGAAGGGCATCCAGCGGTCCGGGTCCTGTTCATAATCCATACTCTCCAGCAAAGGGAGGATTTCATGATTGAGGGCCTCCCGCAGGCTCTCAAAAACCGGCGCAGAGAGGTATTTTTTTGCAAGGTCAATCGCTTTTTTCCGAAGGGCCCCGGTTTTCGGGAGATAGTCCTGATCAATTTGTTCCCGTCGATTCTCTCCGGCCTGGTCTTTCGGGTTGAACTGCTCCAAACGGTATTGCGTACCGATGGCGATTAGTGTCAGGAGCATGGAGAAGACGCGGGAAGAATCTACAGGGTTCTCAGCGATCAGCGCGGGAGCTGCTATAAATTTTCGATCCAGCAGATTCAGAAAAGCGGACATCGTCGTAATAGCCGGCTCCCATTGCTCTGGAGTCTCCGCAATAATAAGGTCTCTATTCAATTGATTGAACATCATCCCAAAAGCAGGGATACCAAGGGTGTCAAAGTCGTGATTTAGAGGGGTCATGATCAGCTCCTAAGTCATATTGATCCGGGTGGACTACTAAGGGTCATTAAGTCTCAAACAGGCTATTTCGCCGTCTAATTTGAGCGTTCCATCAACCCGCCGCGGGTTACATTCAGGACTTCCAGGAAGCTGCCTTTCGGGGTGCCGGTGGCAGTCTGAACGGCCTCGCAGAGGGCGAAAGCTTTTTGGGCCAGCTCGCCTTCCGTATAACGGTTATCAGCTTCCAGCATCAAACGGACTTTGGGCTCCGTCCCTGAATAACGCAGGTTCAAACGGGTCAGCCCTGCCAGTTCTGATTCGATCTGTGTTTTGAGGGTCTGAACCTCATCCAGACTTTCAAGGTCAATTTTTGCGACCACGACAGCGGATGCGATCACCTGGGGATATTTATGGATGCTCTCCGCCAGGGCTGCGAGGGTCGACTGTCCGCTGGCCAGGTAGGCGCGGATCAGGTAAATGGCGGAGCGGATGCCATCACCGGTGGCATGGCCTTTGTCCATCAGGATGATGTGGCCGGACTGCTCCCCGCCCAGGCCGAGCGGGTTGTTTTGAGCGTTTTCAGTCATCAAATTTTGGAGCTCGGCCATCACATATTTATCGCCAACGGGAGTCTCAATGAACTGGATCTTGCGGTCCGCAAAATAGTTGACCAGCGCACCATTGCGCATGGCGGTGCTGACGACGGTATTGTTTAACAGGCGCTTCTCTGATTTGAGGTAATCCGCCAGGATGGCCAGCATGTGGTCGCCGTCCACCAAACTCCCCGCCTCATCCACGAAAATCACCCGGTCGGCGTCACCATCAAAGACCACGCCAAAATTGGCATCGTATTGCCGGATCAACGCAGCCAGGTCTTCAGGCTTACCGCGTACGTGTTCTGACCCTGCCTGAACATTGATGTTTGTACCGGTAGGAGAAGCATGGATAACGACCACTTCCGATCCCAACCGGGAGAACACCTCTGGAGCATACCAGGAAGCCGCACCATTGGCGCAGTCCAGCACCAGTTTCAATCCGGCCAGGGACAGGTCCTGATGTTCATCAACCAGGCTGTCTGCATATAATTCCCGCATTTCTGTCCCGTCAATGCGCCTGCCATAATTTCTGGCCTGAGTCTCGCTGAGGTCCATGGGTTTTGCCAGCAGGGATTCAATTTCAAGCTCAATTTCTGGGTTCAGTTTTTGTGCCTGCGCATTAAAAAATTTGATGCCATTTTCATCCACCGGGTTGTGGGAGGCGGAGATCACCACACCGGCGTCGGCCGCCATTTTGCTGACCATGAAGGCAACCCCGGGGGTTGTGATGACGCCGAGGTCCACAACTGTTGCGCCGGCAGCCAGCAGGCCGGCAGTGAGCGCGCTTTGCAGCATCTCGCCCGACTGGCGTGTGTCCCGTCCTATCAGGAAGGTCGGATGGGAGGCTGTGCGGGAGAGCACAACGCCGGCTGCATACCCAAGCCGGGTCACGAAATCGGGTTCCAGCGGGGATTCGCCCACATATCCGCGGATCCCATCCGTCCCAAAATATTTACGTTTATTATTTTCAGTCATTGCGTTGTGAGGCTCCTTGGTCATTAATTCCTATCGCTAAAGAAGCGTTGACTCTGGAAGGTGGACTGCATGAAGTCAACGCCGTTGTTTGTGTTGTTTGCCTTATTTTATCCGGAGATCCGCGACAACCGGCAGATGATCGGAGGACCTGCGGCTGAGTTCCCCGGCTTCAACCCGGCATTTGTAATCAATCAGGCGTTCCCGGGGGTAGAAGAAGATATGATCAATCGCCTTATCCACACCCGGGTGTGAGGGGACGTCATTTCCTGGGGTCAGCCGGATGAAGCCGTCATATGCTTCCAGCAGGCGGACGATGCAAAACTCATCCCGGGTGGCATTGAAATCTCCGGTCAGGACCAGCGGTTCATCTCTTTCAAGGATGTGGTTTTTTACCAGGTCCAGAAATTGACTCATCTGCTGGTGACGCATCAAATGGGATTTCTCGATCGTGTTCTTTTTGACCTTTGGCTGGCGTTCTCCGATCAGGGTGGTCAGGTGCAGGGTGGCAACGAAGGGGTTAGGTGGTTCTTTGAGCCTGGCCAGGAGCGCATACCTCGGTTCAGTGTCCCGGTTGCCTTCATAAGCGGAGGGCTGGTAAAGCGGGATATTGCGAGGGACGCCGGGGTGGTCTGGCTCCCCTAATCTTGAAAATGGGTGACGGGAATGGATGGCATTGCCTTTAGACCAGTTCCACCAGTCGTTAAAGATTCCCCTGACCATGATCTCTTTCCTGACCTGCATGTGGGTCTCCATGGAGACTGTTTTGCCGTAATAGGAATAGTCATAACCGCCGGCACGGTTAATAGGGTCCATCAGATTATGGGTCACGCCGTCAGCGTCAATGTATTGAGAGACTTCCTGCAGGCAAAGGACGTCTGCATTAAGGCGTTTGATCAGCAGTTCCAGCGCTTCAAGGCGGGCCTGCTGGGAATTTTGCGGAAAAACTTCAAATGTTTTCTCCCCGCCGCTGATATTGAGCGTGGCAATACGAAGATCTAAGCTCACAGGTCGGTCACCTCTTTTCCCCGTTTTTGGTGTTGGTACTTCTGGTAAATAATCATGGCTCCTTAATTATACCAATTTACTTTCTCCGATTTTAGGTTGTGTTTTACCTCACCTTCCCCATGGTAAAATGAGGGTCATAAACCGCTAATCGGAGATCCCATGCCCCCCGTTCCTACATCAGATGAGAAGAAGATCTTTGCAGAATCAGAAACCACACCTGTCCGCGTTCCCCGCAGCCTGAAAGAGCAATTTCTGGATTTCTATTACCGGGTGACTCCCCTGTTTGATGTTAACCTCGCCTGGTTTGTCATGAGCCTGCCTGTAGTGACCATCCTCCCGGCGCTTGGCGGGCTTTACTATGCGGTGCTGCAGTATAACCAGAAAAACCAGGCGAATTGGGGGATCGTCTGGGAAGGGGTCAAAACGCACTGGTGGCTCAGCATCAAATGGGGAGTGCTTGTGCTGCTGGTGGATGCGATCCTGGCTGTCAATATCTGGTTCTATACCACGCTCACACAGGATTGGGCGCTGTTTGCGGTCACAGCTTCTGTAGTAATGCTTCTAGTCTGGCTGGCAATTAATCAGTACAGCTTCCCGGTTCTCCTGCTTCAGGAAGAGAAGAAAATCCTTCTTGCCATCCGGAATAGTTTTGTGCTGGTCATGCGCCAGCCGCTGCAGGCTGTAATGGTGCTGGTCCTGAGTTCCCTGTTGATGGTGGTATCAATCCTGTTCCCGCCGCTGCTGGTCTTCATTTCGCTGGCCGTGATTGTGAACCTCCAAACCCAGAGCACCCTCAAAGCCATTAAAAAGATTCGGGAAATGGATGCCGAAAGGGATTCTGCTGCGGCTCTCGATCCTGACGATGGAGAACAGCCCATGGGGGAAGACAATTAAGGATCAAGATTTTTGGAAAAATTTATGGGCTTAGGTCGCCAATCTGGCGATCAGGATATCCAGGGCAAGATCCACGTCCATACCGCCGGATTTACCCTCCACATCGATCATCAATAATTGCCGATAGATCTCCTCCAGCTTTCCGAGGTCAAACTGACTGGATTGACCGGCCACCTTCTGAGCAACAAAAGGATGCTGGTTGAGAGTCTTTGCTACGTCCTCGGCGTTCCCTCCGGCAGCGAGGATTTCCCGGGCCTGGATCAATAGACGGAACTGGCGTACGATCATGCCGAAGATCTGGGGCAGATCGCCCTCCGCCAGGAGGATATGCAAGTGTTCGAGGGCTTTACCGCCGTTGCGGGACCCGATGGCATCCACCAGTGCGAAGATATCCCCCTGGAAATCCTGAACTGTCAAGCGCCGGACATCATCGTCATCAACCGGGCGCTCGAAATTTACAAAAGTCAGCAGCTTGACAACCTCCTGAGCAGCCCGCTGGGTATTATTGCCGATATAATCAGCAAGCGTTTGAGCTGCCGCAGGTGTAAAACTGCCCCCAAGCTCACTGGCCTTTTGTTTGACCCATTGGATCATCTCGCGGTCGGTCGAGAGGGTGGCGACGCCGCTGACCGACACGTAATCCTGCTTCGTCGGGCGCGCGAAGCAACACCGCCGGCTGACAGAAGCGCGCCCAGATGGACGG
>CAZXRL010000171.1:3872-5202 GCA_964643275.1 uncultured Candidatus Brevefilum sp. | reverse complement strand
ATCAATATCCAGCCCCGTCAGGCGGGCGCCAGCAAAATCCGTTTGCTGAGGGATGGGTTCAGATTCACAGCGATCATTTTCAAAATCATTTTACTTTTCGAACCCATGAAGGTCTTTCTGCCTGTTACGCTGATTTCCTTCCTGTTGGGATTGATTGGTATGGCCATCAGCATTGTTCAACTGGATCGTCTCTATATCCCGAATTCTTCCGTGATCCTGTTCGTTCTGGGTGTTCTCTCTTTTTTGATGGGTATCCTGGCTGAACACTTGACCGCTATTCAAATGGCGATCATTGAGGAATCCTGACCCATTTTGCTGAATTCCACAACAGTACTGGTTAATCAGGATGTTGTGGGAGTAGCGACTGGATTGTGAAAACCGAAAAAATTATGAGGGAAAAATATGACACTAAATCTGAGGATCACTGTTTGGAACGAATACCGGCACGAGAAGAATGACGACACTGTCAGGGCGGTTTATCCTGATGGTATCCACACTGCCATAGCCCATTTCCTAAAGAATGCAGGTTTCCAGGTTCAAACCGCAACGCTGGATGAGCCTGAGCATGGATTGACTGAGGACGTCCTTGACAGAACGGATGTCCTGCTCTGGTGGGGTCATATCGCGCATGGCGAAGTGGAGGACGAAATTGTTGACCGGGTGCAGGAGCGGATCCTGAACGGGATGGGGTTGATCGTGCTTCATTCAGCCCACTTCTCAAAGATCTTTAAACGTATGATGGGCACCACCTGTAACCTGCGCTGGCGGGAGAACGGTGAGAAGGAAAGGGTTTGGACTGTAGCACCTGGGCATCCGATTGCAAAAGGTGTTGCGCCGCATTTTGAACTTCCTCAATCGGAGATGTATGGAGAATTTTTCGACATCCCTGACCCGGACGTTCTTGTTTTTGTGAGCTGGTTCGCCGGCGGGGATGTGTTCCGGAGTGGGTGCTGCTGGCAGCGCGGTTTTGGGCGGGTTTTTTATTTTGCCCCCGGGCATGAAACGTATCCCCTTTACAAAGACGAAAATATCCAGAAAGTCCTCATCAATGCCTGCCAGTGGGCCGTAGCGCATGAAAAACCGAAACCCCGTTTTGGGCACGCTCCTGAGCCATTGGAAAATATTGACGGATAACCAAGTCACTCTGAACAAAACAAGAGAGGCGCTTTCTGTGTTAACACAAGGTGGAGCGTCTTTCTTTTTTTTATGGGTTACTTTTTACTGAATCAATCCGAAAAATCGAGGAGGTCCTCACGGATCTTTCCCCACTTGAGCGCGTCTTCAATCCCTTTTTCAATCGGCAGCTCGGCCCGCCAGCCCAATAGATCCA
>CAZXRL010000171.1:0-3772 GCA_964643275.1 uncultured Candidatus Brevefilum sp. | reverse complement strand
GCCCTGGAGCTGGTAGGCATGGGTGAAATCCTGCAGGACCATTTCCATCATGTACTTGGTGCGGGAATAGGGGCTGTTGGGTTTAATCGGGGATTCTTCTGTCACCATAAACCCGGGCACTACATCATAGATTGCGGCGGAGGAGCTGAAAACGACCCTCGGATACCCAAGTTCTGAGAGATGATGGAAGAATTCCATCGATTTGACAACATTTTCCTGATAGTAGTCGTACGGCTTCGCCACGGATTCGGGGACCACAATCAGTGCGGCGCAATGGATCGTGGCGTGGATATCAGGGTGTTCGCTGAAGATTCTCTTCACCAGATCCCTGTCCGCAATATCCGCCTGATAAAAGATATGGCCGCGCGTAAATTCCTCTCGACCGGTCACCAGTGAATCAAGGATGATGGGCGTGTGGCCGTGGTCCTTCAAAGCTGAGCAGATGGTGCTGCCGATATACCCGGCACCTCCTGTGATCAGGACTTTCATAAGATATTCTCCTTTGGTGGAAGCCTTAGAATTCTGATTCTAACATTTTTTACGGCAAGAGTGACATGTTTCCACAAATGCGTGGAAAAGGGCCTGCATACCGGAATCATCCGGCAGGCACTCCGGGTGCCACTGCACACCAAGGCCAAAAGACGCGTCTTTGACCGAGACAGCCTCCACCAGCCCATCCGGGGCAAACGCGATGGCCTCCAGCCCTTCTGCGAGTTCTGCAATCCCCTGGTGGTGCAGGCTATTAACGGGGACGACGTCGGATGACAGGATCTCATGGAGTACGCTGTTTCTGTTTAGACTCACAGTGTGGGCCAGCTTGTCGCGGGGGTGATCCGGATACCAGTCATGTTTCAAGGCATTAGGTAACTGGTCAGCGAGATCGGTATGGAGCGTGCCGCCCAGAGCAACGTTCAAGACCTGAATCCCGCGGCAGATTGCCAGCATGGGCAGGTCAGCTGTCAATGTTTTTTCAATGAGGACGAACTCAAGTTCATCGCGTTCAGCCGAGACGCCGCTCAGGCTGGGATGGAGTGTGCCATTGAAATGCCGGGGGTCAATATCCCCGCCGCCGGACAATAGGATCCCGTCCAGGAGGGAAAGGAGGTCGTCCAGATGATTGAGGTCGATGCCGATTGGGATCAGGAGTGGGATGCCGCCAGCCTTGCGGATAGCCTGGATATAAGCCTGACCGATTCGGCAGACCGGTGCACCAGATTGGTTGAGGATCAGCTCGCCTGTGATGCCAATAGTTGGCGCGTGGATGGAAGTCATGTCATGCTCCGGGAAAACAAAACCTCATCAGGAATCAACGGATCTAGCGGGTGACGATGTTGAGCCCTGATGAGGGGGTGCCGCCGGGTGTTCCCACCCATGGGGGACAGTTCAGTATAAAACTGAGGTTTAGAAGCGCTGTTTGAGGCGGGCGCTCTTGCCGGTGCGTTCCCGCAGGAAGAACAGCCGGGCACGGCGGACTTTGGTATGCCGCTCGACAACAACCTTTTGGATACGTGGGGAGCGCATCAGGAAGGTGCGTTCAACGCCAATCCCATTGCTGGCTATCCGGCGTACTGTGAAGGAGGCGTCGTTGCCGCTGCCACGGACGATCAGCACGGTACCTTTGAAAACCTGGACCCGTTCGCGGTCACCTTCTTTGATCGTGAGGTGGACATTGACGGCATCCCCGGGAAACAATTGAGGGATGTTCTCGTTGACGGGCGCTTCAACTGATTTTAGGAGTTCAGCTTGGTTCATCTTACGTTCCTTTATATTTCAATGATAACTAGCACATCCTTTTGGACGCGACGAAGGATTATACCACGCCCCCTGACAGTCAGCAAGCGCGAGTTTAATGAAATGTACGGAACGCGCTCCGGTATGTAGGGTGTGCTCCGGGTTTGAGTGCACCATTGAAAGAATGAAAAACATTGTAATTGGTGCGCAGGAAGGCGCTGCGCAGCCAACGCGGGGGTTAATTATTCGCGATGCGTGGGTGGTGTGTGCTCCGATGTGTAGGGTGCGCTCCGGGTTTGAGCGCACCATTGAAAGAATGAGAAATGTTGAAATTGGTGCGCAGGAAAGCGCTGCGCACCCTACCCGGGGTTTAATTCATGATGCGTGGGTGGTGTGCGCTCCGATGTGTAGGGTGCGCTCCGGGTTTGAGCGCACCGATGGCAGGCATAAAGGATATAATTATTTTATGCCAGAATACCGACGAATTTTTCATCCAGGTGGGACATATTTTTTGACTCTTGTTACATATAAACGACAAAATATATTTTCGATTTCAAAGACCGTGGCTTTATTACACGAATCCATTGAACATGTCATATGCTTGCACCCTTTCAAAATTGTGGCGTTTGTTTTTTTACCGGATCATCTTCATTTCATATGGCGTTTACCTGAGGGAGATGCAAATTATTCAACCCGTATTAGCCAGATCAAGCGTCGCTTTTCGAAACAATACATTGCAATATTCGGTGGCAGCTTAAGAAAAGTGCGTCGCAGGATAAACGGCGAGAATTGACAATCTGGCAGAGACGGTTTTGGGAGCATTGGATCTGTGATGAAGAAGATTTGAATCAGCATATTGATTATATCCATTACAATCCGGTGAAACATGGATTGGTTGATCGGGTTTGTGAATGGAAAGTTTCCAGTTTTCATGATTACGTCAAGGCGGGATTTTATGATTCCAGTTGGGGTCAAGGATTCCATGTGGATGAGAAAAAGTATACATTTGGGGAGTAGGGTGCGCTCCGATTTGTAGGTGTGCTCCGCGATTGAGCGCACCATTGAATGAGAAATATTGAAATTGTTATGTAGGGTGCGCTCCGGGTTTGAGCGCACCATTGAATGAACAACATTGTAATTGGTGCGCAGGAAGACGCTGCGCACCCTACCCTGGGTCAAATTAATCGAAATGTGTATGTGGGACGCGCTCCGGTGTGTAGGGTACGCTCCGGGTTTGAGTGCACCATTGAAAGAATGAAAAACATTGAAAGTGGTGCGCAGAAAAGCGCTGCGCACCCTACGCGGGGATATGTTATGAAACCAATATTAAATTGACATGAAAAAATGCTTGCAAATTATTTAGTAATCAATTAGAATAGGACTCACATTAAAAGAGATTAAAAATATCGGTGGGACAGTCTTAATGTTAGTTGGGGCCAATAGATCACGAAAGCGATTGAGCGCAGCAAATGAAACGCATTTGGGAGTTTCGGGATAAGGATAATTCTGCCCTTGACAGGATTATTACTGGATTAAGACGATTGAATAGATTATTGCGCTGGCTGGATTCCAGTCAGTTTTTCGTTAAGTCAGGATTTCATCAAACAAAAGTTCAGGAGGGCGATATATGAAAGGTTCGAAAAATGATTTTGGCAGATCACCAAATGAAGGGAGGATAGGCTGAGAACCAATAAATAAACTAAACTGTTCTCTGATCAACGGCAGGATTGTCCACCACAAGGTCATTCCCAGGCGCACAGCTCTGATATCCGCAAGGATCCAGGGCGGGAAGGGACCGTTTCACGGGGGACAGCCAGGCGGAAATCCAGGGGATAACAAGTCGCCTGTGTTTCAATCAACTGGGACGCCCGGCAGGCCTCAAATCATATCCTGAGGTTTCCGTTGACCTGGCCGGGGTTCCGGGGTGGATGGCTCAAGCCTGATGGAACCCAAACAATCAACCATTGTGTGCAATCAAAAATTTCAAGTTTCTTTATTAGAGGAGGAAACAACCATGTTTGTTAAAAGAACGTTTTTGAAG
>CAZXRL010000170.1:0-5258 GCA_964643275.1 uncultured Candidatus Brevefilum sp. | reverse complement strand
GACCTTTCATTCGGACTCAATCGTGGCGAGCTTCTGGTCATTCTGGGGCAGAATGGCGCCGGAAAAACAACCCTCCTCCGATCAATACTGGGTTTGATCCCCTCAACAGGGAAGCGTTATCTTTTCGGCAAGGCCATCCATTCCCACTCGTTGAAGGACATTATCCACTCTGTCGGATACCTGCCGCAAAACTCCAATGACCTGCTCTTCGCAGAATCGGTCGGGCAGGAACTCATCGTCACTTTTAATAATCACAGTCTGCCTGTTGATCAGGACGATTTATCCAAATTCTTGAGGCAGTTTGACCTGGCCGGGAAGAAAACCCAATACCCCAGAGATCTTTCGGTGGGCGAACGCCAGAGGACCGCGCTGGCAGCCATTACTGTCCACGATCCGCCCATCATCCTCCTTGATGAGCCAACCCGTGGCTTGGATTATGGCAACAAGGAATCCCTTGCCAATCTTTTACACGCCTGGCGCAAAAAAGGTAAAGCGTTGCTGGTCGTAACCCATGACGTTGAATTTGCTGCGCAGCTTGCGGACCGGGTCTTGATCCTGGAAGAAGGCAGGATCACCTTTTCTGGACCTCCCCACCAGGCCTTCACCCAATTTCCTCGCTACCAAACCCAAACAGCTCGTCTTTTCCCTGACACAGATTGGATCACGCCAGACGATGTCAACCACAAAGCCATCTCCTTCCAGTGAACATCAAGGCCTGTGGTAAAATAATCCCGGTCAACACGGCAATTTTCATACCGTTTGAAATATAGATATTACTCATAATGAATGATGATATCCCTCACTATTGAGGTTTTTAATCCATGAGTATAAATAATCTGCATCTTTTCTTATGATTTGGAAGAGGAAGATTCTCGTAATTTTTTCACATTTTATAGAAATAACAGGCATCAACTAACATCAGCAGGCATTTCTATCAGGTCTATCAAAGAAACCTTTACAGTTCTACCTAGGAGAGAAATCGTATGTATGGATACAGCGGCAAGATTCTGCATATCGACCTTACTGAAAGAAAACAATGGGTTGAAGAAAAGCCGGAGGATTGGTACAAGGTCTATATCGGCGGTGTGGCCATGGCCTCACGCCTATGTTGGGAAAACATTGAGGTTGGCTGCGACCCCTACGACCCCGGCAATCCTGTTTGCTTTGCAAATGGGATTTTTGCTGGCACGCCGGTCCCGGTTGGTGGAAAGTACGGTCTTGCCTCCAAGTCGCCTCTCACCGGTTTCATTGGTGACAGCCTTTCAGGTTCATGGTTTTCAATCGCGCTGAAACGCGCTAAATGGGATGGCGTCGTGATCCATGGCGCCAGTGATAAATGGGTTCATATTTTTATTGATGACGAGCGGGTTGAATTTCTGAACGCTGATCACCTCCTTGGTTTGGGGACTCATGAGACCGAAGAAGCCATCCGCGAGGAATTCGGTGATGACCAGGTCCGTTCAGCCACCATCGGCCCAGCCGGAGAAAATATGGTCCGCTATGGCAATGTGACCAATGATGGTCGCCAGGCTGGCCGCACCGGCCACGGTGCCGTTTGGGCAAGCAAGAAACTCAAAGCAGTATCTGTTCGGGGTACCTATGGCGTGACAGTGGCAGACCCTGACAAATTACTAAAGTTATCTTTTGACATTACAGAATCAGCACAGGGACCCCACACTGAGAAATACCGCATCTATGGAACCTCGACCAATGTTCTGAATGCTAATAAGGAAGGTTTTCTGCCAACCAGGAATTTCCAGGAAGGCGTTTTTGATTTTGCAGAACTTGTCAGCGGTGAATACCTGGACGAACATCACAAAGTCAAAGTGATCGCCTGCGCTCAATGTCCCATTGCTTGTGAACAGATGTCGATGGTCAAAAAAGGACCCTATGCTGGATCCATGACGGGCATCGAATATGAATGCCTGCAGGCTGTCAGCTCTAATTGCGGCATTGACGATATGACAGCGGCCATAAGAATGGTGGAAATTTCTGATAAAAGCGGCATGGATACGATGAGTATGGGAGTATCAATCTCATATGCCATGGAATGTTTCGAAAAAGGGATTTTAAAGAAATCGGATTTCAAATGTAAAAAATATCCGGAAGGGTTTGAGCCGAATTTCGGTAATGGCGAAGCCGGAGTCACCCTTGCAGAAATGATTCGTGATAAAGAAGGGATTGGAGAAATCCTTGCCGAAGGCACAAGAATAGCTGCAAAAATCATTGATAAAAAGTACGGATCGGAAAGCTGGAAATGGGCCATGAACATCAAAGGCCTTGAATGTCCGGGATATGATGCCCGATCGTTAAAAACATTTGCGATGGGGCTTGCCGTTGGAACCCGCGGCGGCTGCCATAACCGATCTGCAGCGTATGACCCCGATATTAAGGGAGAGACGAACCGTTACACAGTTGATGAAACACGCGGCGAGGTCGCTGCAAGATCTGAGGAATATGCTGCTGTCTATGACACCCTCCCCCTCTGTAAATTCATCCGGCGCTGCTTTACCGGTAAAGCAGACCGGGCAGGCGCCTGGCCGGCGATTGCCGAATTGATCAATGCCACGACCGGATGGAATTTCGGATACGATGATGTCGACCTGATCGGCGTCAGGGCTCATACAATCAAAAAGGCTTTTAACATCCGGGAAGGCTGGAAAAGAGAAGATGATGACATCCCCTACCGCTGGAAACATGATCCCATGACCAAAGGCCCTGGAGCCGGTCATGTGGTTACGGATGAAGAACTGGATTATATGATCCAGCTTTATTACAAAACCAAAGGATGGACCGAAGAAGGTTTGATCCCCAAACAACTGCTCGTTGACCTCGGCATGGAAGATATTGCTGAAGAGATTGGCGTATAAGGAGAGAATAATGGTTGCTTCCACATCAAAGTATAAATATATCGTTTGTGATCCTGAACTTTGTATTGGCTGCCAGCTCTGCGAATACATCTGTTCTTATACCAAGACCGGCGAGTTCAATTCTTACCGCAGCCGGATTCGGACCGTCCGGGTTGACGAAGTCCTGATTACGGCAGTTGCATGCCGGACCTGTGAAAACGCACCTTGTGTCATCGCCTGTACCCGGGATGCCCTGACCCAGGATACAGAGACCGGCATTATCCGTATTGACCCACAGAAGTGCGATGGGTGCGCCTGGTGTATTGAAGCCTGCGACTTTGGGGCGATTTCGATCAATCACCAAACAAAGCTGGCTGAGTTTTGTAACCAGTGTGAAGACGTTGAAGACGGACCTCAATGCGTCAAGATCTGTCCCAAGGATGCCCTTGAATACACCACACCTGACCAGAGATCACAACGGACCCGGCACAAGCTTGTCAAACAGAGCCTGGATTTCCCAACCAAAGCGAAGGATCCTCGATGACCGAACAACATACCGAGCCCAACAATGAAGAACTCCGGATTGGTGTCTACGTCTGCCACTGTGGCAGCAACATTGCCGGTGTGATTGACCCAAAGGAAGTCGTTGAATTTGCCGAAGGCCTCCCGGATGTCGTTCGGGCAACGGACACCCTCTATGCCTGCGCAGATTCGGGTCAACGCCTGATCAAAGAAGACATCGAAAAATACAACTTGAACCGAATTGTTGTGTCTGCCTGCTCCGTCCGAATGCATGAACCAACCTTCCGGGCTGCAGTCGCAGAAGCCGGGCTGAACCCCTTCCTGATGGAGATGGCAAATATCCGGGAACAATGCACCTGGGCGCACGGTCATGATCGGGAAGGCGCATTGGAAAAAGCAAAAGACCTCACCGCAGCAGCGATTGCCAAAAGCCGCTTTCTGACCGAACTCGATATGATCGATGTCCCGGTTACCCAAAAGGCATTGGTTATTGGTGGCGGTGTGGCAGGTATCAGCGCATCACTTGACCTGGCTGAACAGGGGATCGAAACCATCCTGGTGGAAAAGGAGCCGACGATCGGCGGGGTGATGGCCCAGCTTAATAAGACCTTCCCCACTATGGATTGCAGTATATGAATACTCGCACCAAAAATGGTTGACGCGGCGCGTCAACCCCGAATTGATGTAAGAACCTATACTGAAGTCGAAAAAGTCGAAGGTTTCGTCGGCAATTTCAAAGTCACCCTCCGTGAGAAGGCAAAACACGTTCTGGCGGATCGCTGCAATGGCTGCGGCGACTGCGCGCGGGTTTGTCCCATAGAAGTGCCGAATTACTTTGAAATGGATCTGGCCCCTCGCAAAGCGGCTTATATTCCCATGAGCCAATCCGTCCCGCTGATCTACTCCATTGATCTGGATGCCTGCATCAAGTGTTTTAAATGTGTGGAGGCCTGCGGACCTCTCGAAGCGATTGACTTCAGTCAGGAAGACCGGCTGGTGGAAGAGGATATCGGCGCAATTGTGGTTGCCACCGGCTTCGGCCATTTTGACCCGAGTGTAATGTCTGAATACGGCTACGGGCGTTTCCCCAATGTCATCACCTCCATGGAAATGGAACGCCTGAACAATTCCGCAGGCCCAACATCAGGAAACCTGATCCGCCCCAGTGACCATAAAAACCCCGAGAAATTAGCCTTCATCAACTGTGTCGGGTCGCGTGACAAACGTTATAATCCCGCTTGTTCGAATTTCTGCTGCATGTATTCGATCAAAAACGCCGTTCTCCTCAAACAAATGAACCCGGATGTGGATATCACAATTTACTATATGGATATCCGCACACCTTCAAAAGGTTATGAAGAATTCTACGACCGGGCCCGGGAGATGGGAATCCATTTCCAGCAGGGACGTCCCAGTCTGATCACGGAAGACCCCGAAACGCATAACCTCTACGTTCATGCGGAAGATGTCACACTTGGGACGGTCACGGAAAAAGAGTATGACATGGTCATGCTCAATCAGGCGGCCATTCCCCAACCCGACCAGGACCACATGAGTTCAGTTCTGAATGTCGCGCAAAGTCCCGGTGGTTGGTTCATGGAATACCATCCCAAACTACGCCCCATGGACAGCCCAACTGACGGCATCTTCTTTGCCGGTGCCTGTCAGGGACCGAAGGACATCCCCAGCAGTGTTGCGCAGGGCTCCGCCGCAGCCGCACGGGCGAGCCGGATCCTCCACTCAGAGCAATGGGAGATTGAACCGACGGTTGCTGTCGTCTGGCCGGACAGATGCTCTTTCACAACCAGAGGCAAAGCCTGTGGGTTATGCGTCAAAGCCTGTCCCTATGGCGCCGTGGTCATTGAAGACGGTAAGGCTGCAGAGATC
>CAZXRL010000169.1:0-5434 GCA_964643275.1 uncultured Candidatus Brevefilum sp. | reverse complement strand
TCCTCCACGGTTTGGATTCCTCCGCCAACGGTCAAGGGCAGGAAGATCTGATCTGCGACCGCACGGACGACCTCGGCCGTTGTTTTTCTTCCTTCAACGGTTGCGGAAATATCCAGAAAGACCAGTTCGTCTGCCCCGGCGTTGTCATAAAGGCGCGCCTGCTCAACTGGGTCGCCCGCGTCACGCAGATTGACAAAGTTGATGCCTTTGACCACCCTTCCGTCTTTGATATCCAGGCAGGGGATAATGCGTTTGGCTAGCATGAGAGAGCCTCCTTGAGTGTGAACGTTTCTTCATAGAGGGCTTTTCCGACAATCACCCCAGGCAGGCCGGCAGCTTTGACCGTGCGGATGTCATCAAGCGACCCGATCCCGCCGCTGGCAATAACCGGCAGCCCGGTGCTTTGAGCCAGCTCCAGCGTTCCTGCCACATCCGCCCCGGATTGCATCCCATCCCTCCGGATATTCGTATAGATAACGGTTTCAAGCCCGTCCTGAATGAAGCGCTGCACAAGGTTGACTGGGGAACAACCGGTGTCTTCTTCCCAGCCGGAAACCTGAACCTGCCTGTCACGGGCATCAACGCCCAGAACAATCCGGCGCGGGCCAAAGGTCTTGAGCGCGCTCTTGAGCAGGGTTGGATTTTTCACCCCGGCGGTACCGATCACGACCCGAGCGACCCCCAAGTTGAGCAGGTGGTCGATCGAGGCCAAATCCCGCAATCCGCCGCCGAACTGGAGCGCTGCATGGCCGTTGGCCGCAGCAAGGATCCTTTTCAACGCGGCCATATTGCCGCGGGCATTTTCACCGAAGGCTCCGTCGAGGCTGACCACATGCAGCCAGGACGCGCCCTGTTCCAGCCAGCGGTCGGCTGCTGCCACAGGGTCCGGGTCGTATTCAGTCTCCTGCTTTCGGTCTCCCTGCCGTAACCTTACAACCCGACCTTCACGCATATCAATCGCTGGAAATACTGTAAAGTCACTCATGAGTCCACCTCCAGGAAGTTACGAAGGATCGCCAGGCCGATGGATTGGCTCTTTTCAGGGTGGAACTGGACGCCATAAATGGCGCGGCTCTGGATTGCTGACGCATAAGCCACGCCATAATCGGTCAAAGCAATGACATCTTCGGGGTTTTCCGGAGCGCAGTAATATCCGTGATTAAAGTAAACATACGAGCCATTTGGGATCCCGGTCAGCAAAGACGAATTATTCACCATCTCAAGCTGGTTCCACCCGGTCTGAGGGACTTTGAGCGCGCTGGCCGGAAACGGCCTCACCTGACCGCGCACGAATCGCAAACCGGGACAGTGGCCCATTTCTATACTGGCTTCGAAGATGAGCTGCATCCCGAGACAGATCCCCAGGAGGGGCGTGTTTCGTTCTCGGATCTCTTCCAAAACTGAGATCAGGCCTCGCTCTTTGAGTCCCCCCATGCCATCACGGAACGATCCAACGCCCGGCAGGATGACTTTGTCAGCGGCCAGGATCTCTTCGGGGTCGTCTGTCTGGAAGACAGCGCCCCCGGCCGTTTCAAGCGCTTTCCTCACAGAGCGAAGGTTGCCGATGCCGTAATCTATCAGGGCGATGGTCATAACACCCCCTTTGAGCTGGGGATGGCGTTTGCGCGCCGCGGGTCAATCCTGCTGGCTGAACAAAGCGCCCGGCCGAGGGCTTTGAAGAGGGCTTCCGCTTTGTGATGGTCATCCCGTCCATAACGGATGGCTGCATGCAGGTTTGACCGCAGCCCGATGGCCAGCGAACTGAAGAAATGCTCAAATAAGGTGACCGGGATTGCGTTAATATCATTTCCGTTCCATTCGCCGTTGAAAACACAATAAGGCCGGCCCGAGAGGTCTACCGCCACTTCACAGAGGGTTTCATCCATCGGGACAACTGCGCTGCCCATCCGGACAAGCCCTTTTCGGTCGCCCAGCGCCTGATCCATCGCCGCGCCGAGGGCGAGGGCAACGTCTTCAATGGTGTGATGCGCATCCACCTCAAGGTCCCCCTGGGCTTCAATTTTCAGATCAAAGAGGCCGTGGAGGGCAAGTTGAGTCAGCATATGATCATAGAAGGGTATCCCGGTATGGATCTCATACATGCCCGAGCCCTCCAGTTCGATTTGGATGTTGATTTGGGTTTCGTTGGTCTTGCGTTCGATTGATGCTGTTCTCATGGAGCACACTCCTTCAGGGCTTTCAGCAGGTGGTCAGTATCTTCCGGTTTTCCGACGCTGATGCGGACATGGTCTTCCAATCCGGGTTTGCGGAAGTAACGGACCAGGACACCGCGCCGGGCTAACTTAGCCTTTAGGCGGGCAGCCTCCGTATTTAATACTTTGCAGAGAATAAAATTCGCACAGGTGGGGTAGGGTTCCAGCCAGGTGATGGTCTTAAGGGCAGCGTAAAGATGCTCCCGTTCTTTCACAATCAGATCCCGCCGGTGGTTGAGCAGCTCGCCGTCTTCAAGTGCGCCCAGGCCTGCTTCGGTCGCTGCCACCGAGACGTTGTAGGGAGGTTTGATCTTCATCAGCTCTGAGGCCAGGCGGGCAGGGAACGCGCCGTACCCGAGCCGTATCCCTGCCAGACCGCCCCATTTGCTGAATGTGCGCAATACGATCAGGTTCTCATGAGCAGGGACTGAGTCGATCCAGCCTGCTCCTGGGGGAGAAAAATCGATATAAGCTTCATCGAGAATGACCAGCACTGGCAGATCAAGGAGGCCGGCAACCGTCTCAACTGGCAGAAGGCTCCCATCTGGGTTGTTGGGATTGGCAAGGAAGATCAGCTTTCCACCCGATTTGACGGCATTCCGGATTCCCCCCAAATCCAGGGAAAAATCAGGTTTACGGGGGACATTGATGATGTTCACGTTGTTCATTGCGGCAACGGTCTCATAGAACCCGAAGGTGGGGGGACAATTGATCAACGATTGGCCGGGGTCCATGATCAGACGGACAATCAGGTCAATCAGTTCATCGGCCCCGGAACCGGCCACGAGGTTTTCAAGAGGGATCGCAAACCGTTCGGAAAGCTTCTCGCGCAACCGCCGGCTGTCAGGGTCAGGATAGATGTGCCCATACTGGAGGTTCGCCAGGCGTTCTGATGCCTTGGGGGGCATCCCGTAGGGATTCTCATTGGCGTCCAGTTTCACGATATCAGAGATTGGCAATCCCAACTGCTCCGAAAGGATCTCGAGCGGCAGGATCGGCTCGTAGGGCTGCATATCCTGGATATGGTCACGAATATACCTCTCAGACATCTTCCACCCCCAGTTGAACCAGCATCCGGCGATATGCAGCAGGCTCCTCTTCGAAAATATAACTGACAGGCGAGACAACCACGCCGCTGCCACCGATCGCTCGCAGCTCCTGGATCGCTTCTGCTAGCTGGGGCTTGGCGACAATCAGATGGGCGGCATACCAGTCCTCGCCCTGGTGCGTGATCACCCGGGAGATGGTGGGTCCCTGCAACCCCCGGATCACCTTTTGGTTCAGGATCAGATCCGCAACAACTTCAGGGGAGTCTCCCCGGATATTGGCAAAGACGGAGACATTATTCTCTGCCCTAAGGTAGGCGACGATGAATTCCAATAATTGCCGGGCGACCCTCATCACTTCCTTTGAGTCAAGCAGGTTGTCCCGGTTTCCGATGAGGCAGGCTTGGGATTCAAGGATCAGCCCATCCTCCAGGACTCTCAAGCGATTGTCACGCAGGGTAGTGCCGGTGGAGACGAGGTCGGTGATCATATCCGCATAGCCTATGACAGGCGCGATCTCCAGTGCGCCTTCGGCGACGATGAAGGTGACATTCGAGAGGCCGCTGCGTTCGAAGAAAGCCCGGGTCAGGTTAGGGAATTTAGTCGCAACCCGCAGTTTTTCCTGTCCGGCGCTGACCAGCCTGGGCAGGTCTTTCATCTGATTGATCTCCGGGTCCGTTTCGGGGACGATGGCACAAAGGCTGCATTCGCCAAAACCCAATTTTTCCAGCATCACGAGGATTCGGTCACCGCCGTTCTGTTTTTCTGACACAACGTCGAACCCTGTGATTCCAAAATCAACGATCCCATCCCGAACACTTAGGGCAATATCTCCGGCACGCTGAAAAAGAACGGTGACCTCCGGCAGGGCGGGGATCTGGGCTTCGTACTGGCGTGGATTGGGTTTCTTGACAGCCAGCCCTGATTTTTCCAGCAAATTTAGGGTCTCTTCAGATAGTCGTCCTTTACTGGGCAGAGCGATCCTGATTTTTCTTTGTGATTTTTCCATATTGTCTCCTGAAACAAAAAAAACGCTTCCCGATCGGGAAGCGCCTGTGTTGGCGGGTATTGCGTTACGCCATCCAATTAAAGCACGCCTGACCGGGACCTCTGGCCGGGGATATAGTGCTTAGTATGATGGCGATTAATCATTTTGAATGTCATAACGACCCAATTCTATCACACACGCTGATAATTTACAAATGCAGTGTTATTGTTCTGACATGATTCTGTTATCATTAATTCAGGATGTAAGCACGGAATTGGCTTGATTAAAATAGAATAAAAAGTTAAACTAGGATTAACGTTGCAGCAGCTCATGCTGTACGAGTTGATCGGGTCAAGCATGATCAGCAGGGTGATTAAATACATACAATAGATGATCTGCGCAGGAGGAATGAGATTATGGAGGTCAATACACAGCCCCAATACTGGTTTCAGGTTCCACCTGTTCCAACGGAAGAGCTGACCCGGATCTGGGAAAACCGGGAGGAAGATCAAGCACCGGAGATTGACCTGGCCCTGGTTGAGCAGATTCTGATCGCACGGCATGTTCTGGAGCCTACAGTCGAACCCGAGATTTCAGCATTGCCCGTAACTCCTGAGGAGGATTTTGTGGACTATGTCACGCTTTATGAAACGAAGACGCGTAAACCTGCCCAATCACAATCGAAGAACTACCCTCAGATTGGTTTTGAATCTGATGATAATGAAACGCCTGAAATTAAAAAAGCGTTAGTCTGGTGGGGTGTCGGGTTGATCCTGACCGGCTCGTTATCGCTTCTCCTTGGGACGACGCTGAGTAGGGTGATGTCCAGTGTTCTGATCCTGTTGGGGGCATTGAACTTTGTGGCGAAGCGGACCTGGATATTCATATTCAACGGATTGGTTTTATTTATCGCCGGCATCAGCAATCTGGCGGGCATCATTCAAACGGCAGAGGGGATTGCAAAGGAATCTCCCATGTTACAAATCTTCTGGCTGCTGGTTGGGGGCGGGATGATGCTTTATGCTTTCAATACCTTTATGAAATATCAAAGGTCATTTTCCAGCCGTTGATCTTTAAATGCGTTTGTTGAACAACCCGTGAGAAAGAAAGCACGGGTTGTTTTTATTACTGGCTAATTGTTGAGTCTCAAATAAACGTTAATATCTTCATATCAGAAAAAACTAGAG
>CAZXRL010000168.1:0-5487 GCA_964643275.1 uncultured Candidatus Brevefilum sp. | reverse complement strand
AGGGTTCCACGTGGCGGCCAGGGCCGTGCCTACGGGCAGGTAGGTGCTGCTGTCTCGGACGCCTTCGTCCTTTTCCCAGTCACGACCATGCTCGTGGCGAACCCCGTGCGGGCCGTCGGACATGGTCATTTCGGGGATGCCGAGCCGCTCCACACCACCGCTGGTGAAAGCCGAGCTGGCGTGAATCATGTTCACCTTTTCTTCCCCTTATAACTGGTGCTAAAATCTGTATTTTAGTTCTGTTTTTTAACTCAAGAACCTGATCAACAATCTCATCTGCTTTTAGATTGCGGAAAAAGCCGGCATTACCGGCACTCTGATACTCGAGTGGGTTAACCATGCTGATCTGCATCGGATCAAGGGCGTGGCAGAGGAGTATTCTGACCTGCTGGAAGAGGCCGGTGTGGACACCATCCCAGAACTTGCCCAGCGCAACCCGGAGAATCTGTATCCGAAACTGGTAGAAGTCAACCAGCAAAAACGACTCGTCCGCCAGCTCCCCTCACAACGACAGGTCGCCGATTGGGTGGCGCAGGCCAAAGTCCTCCCGCGGAAGATCTTTTACTAAGTCCCGGAACCCGGTCAGATAAATCCTGTCAAAAGGAATCCAACACCCCTGGACTTAATGCTGGCCCAGGGGTGTTTCTTATTCGGGTTCCAGACTTTTTCCATTCAATCCTCGTCCTGTTATATAATCTTTCTGAAATGAGCACTCGAACGCAGAAGAAAAACCGCGCTTTTCTCGTACTTTTAAGTCTGGCGTTGTTATTCTCAGCCTGTCAGACCGGCAGCCTGCCGCAGTCATCGACAGCTGAAGCTGACCAGCCTTCACCACTGGAAAATATCCCGGCTGC
Organism: uncultured Candidatus Brevefilum sp.; assembly: GCA_964643275.1. Taxonomy (GTDB): domain Bacteria; phylum Chloroflexota; class Anaerolineae; order Anaerolineales; family Anaerolineaceae; genus Brevifilum. The sequence continues at coordinate 4,633 of CAZXRL010000168.1, read as the reverse complement.
AACTGTCACGCCTGTCACTTCGCCTGAACCCCTCTCCCTTTATCTCAGCGATCTGCTGCCCGACGAGATCATAGGTCCCGCAATATTGACGGATTACGTCCTCACGGAACACGCCGAATTGGCAAACCTCTGGTTTGGCCCTTCGTATAACGCCCCTGAGGGGGAGACGCTGACATCCAGCACCTGGGTCTATGCCCTGGCAGCACCCTTCCCCACCCTGACAGATGAGGTCTCCCTCTCCGACCTGAAAGCGTACTGGCAGGGCAACGACAATAATCTTTTGGCAGCTGTTGAAAAGTTGTATGTCCCCCTCACGATTGCTGCGGATTGGCGTGAACGGTGGGATTCTCCCGCGGACCGAATCGCCATCTTCTCCGACAGCCCACCCGAAGCAGAAGTTCTCTGGGAAGAGAACGCCTGGGCAATCCTTCCCTTTGACCAACTTGAACCAAAGCTGAAGGTCATCTCGGTTGATCAGGTCTCACCGCTTGCCAGGAGCTTTCCGGCTGATGCCGCCCCACTGACCGTGGAATTCCAGCTCGTTGCGACCGGAAACGATCAACGCCTGCCCTCCGAAGCTGAGCGCCAAGCCCTGCAAGCCGCGATCACGCCCACCAACCGCGACCCTGATAAGCTGACCACCCTGGTGATGACGGGCGTAACCGCCCTTGTCCGCATGACGGCCTATAAGATGGAAATGAACGGTGTCCTTTATCCGGCCGAAAAGATTGTGCACTGGCTTACGGAAGCAGACCTGACCCACATCAGCAATGAGGTCTCTTTTTACGAAGACTGCCCTTTCCCTGACCCAAACTCCAGAATGCTCTTTTTCTGCAGCAACCCGGCCTATATTGAACTTCTGGATCATGTTGGCGCGGACATCATCGAACTGACTGGGAACCACAACAACGATGCCTGGTATCTATATGGTGAAGATGCAATTCCCTTCACCCTCGATCTCTACAATGCCCATGGCATGGCCTATTACGGAGGCGGGCTGAATCTTGAGGAGGCAATGACACCGCTCACCATCACACACAATGGAAACCGCCTGGCATTCATCGGCTGCAATCTGCCCGGCCCGGATTTTGCCTGGGCGACAGAATCCCAGGGAGGCGCCGCACCCTGCGAGGACTTTGAATGGATGGCGAATGAGGTTCGCCGGTTGAAGGCCGAAGGGTATCTGCCCATTGCCACATACCAGTATTATGAAGACTATTATTTCTTTGCTTCAGAACATCATATCCGTGATTATGGCAGGATGGCAGAAGCAGGCGCTGTGATCGTCAACGGGAGCCAGGCACATCATCCCAAAGCGATGGCTTTCGAACACGACGCCTTTATTGATTACGGTCTGGGTAACCTGTTTTTTGACCAGATGGTTTATACCGACATGTACGGAAACAATCTCACTGAAGTCCGCTGGGAAATCATCCAGAGGCACACCTTTTACGACGGCCAGCACCTCAGTGTTCAACTCCTGACCGCAATGCTGGAGGACTACGCCCAGCCCAGACCCATGACTGAGGAAGAACGTCAGATTTTTCTGCAGGAATTGTTTTCTGCCAGTGGCTGGAATTCACGGTAGAATAAATTCAATAACTCCCGGACATTGATCAAAGGTTGAGATCATGGTTTCGATTGCAGAGTACTCGAATGATCCAAAATACACCATTAAAGTGTTGAGCGAACGGACAGGCGTCCAGCCTGTGACCCTCAGAGCCTGGGAACGCCGTTATGATCTGCTGGACCCCGAACGTCTCGACAATAATTACCGGCTGTATTCCGACCAGGATATTCAGATCATCCGCTGGATCACCCACCGCCTGGATGAAGGGCTCTCCATCAGCAATGCCGTTCGTGAATTTAAGGGACTCCGCGAGAACGGCATCTGGCCGGAGGCCCTCCCGACCCTCCTGGCTCCGGAGCCCACCCAGAAACCGCGCTATCCAGCCAGCCATTACGCGGAAGGATTGTTCCAGGCATTCACGAGCCATAATGAGGGGGAAGCCAGAGAAATCGTCAACACGATCCAAAGTATGTTCGATCTCAACACCATCTTCTTTGAGATCTTCCAACCCTGCTTGTATGAGATCGGAGAAGCCTGGTACCGGGGCGAAATCCGGATCGCGACCGAACATGCCGCATCAAACTACATTAGGGGTATTCTTTTAAATCTGCTTCAGGCATTTCCGGTTTACAGCGCCGCGCCACGCCTGCTCATCGGCTGCGCGCCGGAAGAATACCATGAAATTGCACCGCTGATGCTCTCTGTCCTGCTGCGCCGGGAAGGGTATCAGGTCGAATTCCTTGGGCCGGACCTCCCCGTGGAAGACCTGGTGGCTTACACCGATGAGGTCGCTGCGAACATGGTGATCCTCTCCGCAGGTTTCGATTACACTGCGCGGCCGCTCTTCAAAATACAAGAGATGTTAAACGACCTTCCCGCCCAACCCAAATTTGGATTTGGAGGGCGTTATTTCAACGAAAATGAGGAACAGCGCCAGGCAATGGAGGGGATCTTCCTTGGGTTTTCAATCAATGACGCAATCCTGAATATTCACAACCTGATGAATTGACCCCTCCTGTATTCCGTTGGAACAAAATTTAGACGCTCTAAAACGCCCCAATCTGAACAGCCGGGAGATTTTGTCCTTTAATCCCGCCGTCTGATGATCGCGTCCGTCATCCTGGCCACCCGGGCCATCACCCCCACATCATGAACGCGAACAATATCGGCTCCCCGGTCGATGCTGAGCGCAACAGCCGCCGCAGTCCCCTCCAACCGCTCTTCAGGCGGCAGGTCCAGGGTGTAGCCAATGAAGGATTTTCGGGATGGCCCCACCAGGACTGGATACCCCAGGGCTTTGATCGCATCCAAACGGTTGAGGAGTTCTAGATTCTGGGGGACGGTCTTCCCAAAACCAATCCCGGGGTCGAGGATGATCAGCTCATCCGGGATGCCCTGCTGGTGGGCAAGGTCAACGCTTTCCAGCAGTTCAGTGCAGATATCGCCCAGTAGGTCATCATACTGAACCCCGACAATCCGGCCGCCCAGCCGTTCTTCCAGCTCAGCCGACCCGGCCTGCATCCGGTTATGCATCAGGACGATCGGCGCCTGGAATGCCGCGGCGACCTTGCCGATGTCGGGATCGGCCCGCAGCCCCCAGATGTCATTGATCCAGCGCGCGCCGGCCGCCAGCGCCTGTTGAGCCACCCTGGCTTTGTAGGTATCAACGGAGATCAGGGCTTCCGGGAATTCACGGGACAGCGCTTCGATGATCGGGATGACCCGCGCAAGCTCCTTTTCTTCCCCGACCTGCTGTGCGCCTGGCCGGGTGCTCTCACCACCCACATCCAGAATGTCCGCTCCCTCATGCAGGAATCCCTCAGCCTGCCTTAGAGCAGCATCAAGGACATCGGCCGCCTGCATCAGCCCATCCCCGGAAAAACTATCCGGCGTCACATTGAGGATCCCCATCATATAGGTGCGGGTGCCCCAGGGAAATGGAGGGGAAGGTCTTTCCGTCATCAGGCTGTTTTTCACTGTTCATTGACCTCACTGCGGACGGGCTGGGCCTCGACCAGAAGTTCAACCCGATCAATGGGGCCGGCCAGCGAGTATAGCGATAGTTCAAAGGGCAGCTCGCTCCCGGCTGCTAAGCCCTGCAGGCTGTCCCATCTGCGATAGGCAACGACCCGCCCGGCCTCATCCAATGCGGTCGCACTGACCCAGACATAAGCCGCATCGTCCTGCGCTGAGGACAACGATAAGATTCCGGACACTTCGGCGACCCTGCCGCTCCTCTCAAAACTGACGGATTGATCCATGATCTCAACGGTGAGATACCGCTGGTCATCCGGCATCACAGGCAGCAGAAAGTCAACTTCTGCCGTGATCTGATACTGTGCGGGGATTGGTGCATTGAAGTAAGTGATTAAAGGTAGCGATTCACCTGCTGGCAGGAGGTTTAATGGCAGAATGGCGGTCTCCTGACGGGTCTCATCCCCCGAATCCAGGGTAACAACCGCGGAGATATTCTCCAGGGCATCCGGTTCATCATTTTGAACCAGGATGAAGCACCACAACCCACCCAGCGCATCCGGATAACAATCCGGGTCCTGAACCTTTGACAAAAGCGGCGCGGCGGTCGGCGTGAGTTCAGGAGTTGCGTCTGCAGCGGCAATTGCGGTCTGGGTCAGTTCGGGCTGGGGTGTGATCGGGATCAGGAGGGACTCGCCAACCGTCATCGCGTAGGGATTGACCTCCGGGTTAGCCGTCATGATTTCCTGCGGGCTCAAGCCATACCGGAAGGCGATACTGTACATATCATCCCCGAGCAGAATTTCATAGAAGACCTGCGTTGCCGTCGGTGTGATCGTCGGGGATGGCGTCGGACTGACATAATCTGTAGGGAGGGGGGTCGTGGTGGGGGTGTCCGAGGGATACGGCCTTAAAGTCCCCTCCAGGGTTCCCGTTTGTGCCGGTTGCATTTCCTCAGGCAGTCCGGGGGTACAGGCAGACATTAAAACACCCATTATGAGCAAGGGAAAAAAGCTCGATCGACATATCTTCAGCATTCTGGCATTATACCAGTGATGACCTGGCAATTCCAAAACAAGGATATTCCGG
>CAZXRL010000167.1:0-5567 GCA_964643275.1 uncultured Candidatus Brevefilum sp. | reverse complement strand
GAGCGGACCCTTTATTCCCACCGGAGATTCGGCAAAGGCTGCAATGATTTCCTGGGGGAGCAGGGATCCGGTCACGGCACAGGCTTTCTCGCCGACAGGGACTTCCATCCAATATAGACAGCGGTTATTTTGATATGCCAGGCTGACAGCGGTATCCAATACCGGTCGTGCCGCGGCCCAGATCTCAGGCCCGATCCCGTCGCCTTCGATGAAGGGGATGATCGGATTTGGCGGGACGAAGAGCATGCCATCTCTGAGGGCGATCTTTTCACCACCGGCAGGGATGGAGAATGTTTTTGTTGTCATCGGGTCACCTTTTCCGTTTTATTCGGTTCGGCCGGTAAAAAACGATATTCACAGGGGAATATTTAGGGTTAATCATTTCTTAAACAAATCTTAATTGACAATCTTTGCCTTTCCTATATATAATCATGCTAACACACCAAAATAAGACAGTGTCCCGAAATACAGGACAACAGGAAATCAATGACCAAACCCTCCAGCACACTAAGCCGGGCGATTGCCATACTGGATTGCTTCACGATAGATGAACCCTATCTTGGGGTCCGGGAAGCGGCGCGGCTGACCGGGTTTTCAACCAGTACCACCGGACGGATCCTGGCGGATCTCAAAGAACTGGGATTGTTGATCCAGGATCCCGAAACCCGACATTACGCGCTGGCTGGAAAAGTGCTGGCCTGGGCAGAGGTCTATACGGCGACACTGGATGTCCGCCAGATTGCCCAGCCCTTTATCTACGACCTGCAACGGCTAACGGGCGAAACCATCAGTCTGTACATATTGGAAGGCGCAGAACGGGTGTGCGTGGCGCGTTTGGAGAGCGATCAGAATGTCCGAATTGTGGCCAGGGTTGGGCGGTACCTGCCGATCCATGCGGGTTCGGCGGGCAAGCTGTTTCTTGCCTATCTGCCTGAGGAAAAACGAGAAGAAGTACTGGCAGCTGAAACCCGCAAGGTGTTCACGCCTTATACCATCACCGATCCTGATGAACTGCGGCGACAGGCAAAACTCATCAGGGAGCAGGGATATGCCATCAGCCATGGGGAGTGGACCATTGACGCGTCAGGCGTTGCCGCCCCAATCTTCAATCAGCGCGGGCAGGTGGTTTCTGCATTGACGGTTTCCGGGCCGACGCAACGTTTTGGACCTGATAATCTTGACAGGTTCACCAAGTCCTGCACCCGAACCGCGCTCCAGATTTCCCGCTTACTGGGTTATAACCCCTCGCAAAATAAGCACGGCGTTCAGTCAGGGCGGCAATAATAGCCGCCAGAGTCGCGTACTGAACCCCAAAAAACGAATCCATCATGAAGACGAGGCGTTATGATCAACAAAAACAGCATACGGGAGAAATTCTCCAAATCAAGATCCATAAAAAATCCAAAATTTGAAGACCGGATAGCAGCCCAAATCCCTGCCTGGAAGGAGCGGATCGGGGCAGTTATTGAGAAGTATGGCTCTGAAACCATCGGGGAGATTACCGTGGCGAATGCCTATGGCGGCATGCGTGGTGTGTTTGCGCTTGTCACCGAAATCTCCCATGTCGACCCCGATCTGGGGTTGCTGATCCGTGGGTATACCGTGGATGAACTGCTTGAAAAGCTGCCTAGACCGGAAGGATCGCTGTTTCCACTGACCGGTGGTTTATATTACCTCCTGCTGGTTAATGAATTTCCCACCCTTGAAGACGCGCTGGCAGTGGAGGACTTATGGCGGGAACGGCAGGGGCTGCCCGGTTATGTGGTGGATATGTTGCGGGCGATGCCGATGGACACCCATCCCATGACCCTGCTTTCCCAGGCCGTTTTATCGATGCAGCCCTTATCAAAAGCCGCTCGGGCCTACCACGATGGCGTATCTCGTTCGGAATACTGGCGGTATATGCTGGAGGATGCGCTGATGCTGACCGCCAACCTCCCGACGCTGGCGGCCACGATCTACAATTTGAAGTATCGCAACGGCGCGGAGGCAACACCCGATCCGGCTCTGGATTGGAGCGCTAATTTTGCCCACATGATCGGTAAGGGGAACGACACGGAATACAAGGAACTCTGTCGATTGTTTATGGCTTTGCATTCCGATCAGGAAAATGGAAACGCCTGCGCGCACACCTCGCACCTGGTCAGTTCGACCCTCTCGGACATGTATTTATCCGCGTCGGCCGGGTTAAACGCCCTGGCGGGGCCGCTGCACGGACTCGCCAGCCAGGAGACCCTCCGATGGCTGCTCGCTTTGCAGGCGCGCTATGGCGGACTGCCCTCTCAGGAGGAATTACGCGCTTTTGCCCTGGATACGCTCAATCATGGGCAGGTGATCCCTGGTTTCGGCCACGGGGTGCTCCGCAGGACGGACACCCGGTTCACCGCTCAGTATCGGTTCGCGGAACGATTCCTCCCTGATGATCCAGTTTTCGCCCTTGTGCGCCGTGTTTACGAAGTCATCCCCGATGTGTTAACCGAATTGGGTAAGGTCAAGAATCCCTGGCCGAATGTGGATGCCATCAGCGGTACCCTGCAATACCATTATGGAATGACGCAGGTTGAGTTCTGCACTGTTTTGTTTGGGGCAAGCCGCCTGCTCGGCCTGACGGCGCATGCCGTCTGGGCGCGGGCTTTGGGACTCTCCATTGAGCGCCCGCGTTCGCTGACGACTGGGTTGATTGAAAAGATGTTCACGCCTGGACTCAATATTCAAAAACCGGTAATCCCGTTGATTTCAAAGCGATGAACGCATTCTGAGAAATCATGTGAGTTAAAAACCACCACAATTTTTTCATCTGCAATATAATCAATTCAATTTGCTGGCCGACAAGGTCATGAACATTCAAGAGAAAAGGAAAATATGCAAAGTAGAGATTGGAAACGCCTTCATCCCCCCAAGGAACTTGAAACGATCCTGAAACGCAACCTGGATGTGCAGGTCGTCGGCAGTTCCCAGGAGTTATTGGATTTAGCATGCGGAACACCCGGCAATAAGACTTTCGAGGTTTCTTATGAAATACCGGGATTGAGCAGAATTATCGATGCAACGGTGGTCAGGGTGCGGAATGGGATCGCTGTCAATTACCCGCTGCCTTATATGCGGCGGCGAGATCCAGACGCCATGCTGATCGGGGATGATGAGCCGACCGATCATAAACGCTTTGAAGAGGTCTACGGTTATCCCTTTACCGATTTGCGCCAGCGCACCTTTGACTGGCTGGCGGAAAACCCGCTGGTACTCTATGCCTATGTGACCGGCAAAAAAGGGCTGGGCAAGGACGCGCTCGTTGTCGCCCCGGCCAATGCGGGCTTCTTCGGATTCGGGCTGGCGCTGTTGCAGGGGATCACAGCCTATGAGGATATTGAGGATGATTTCCAACCCTCGTCGGTAATCTATGTTGCGCCGACCTTCCGTTATACCGACCTGGGCGGTAAACAGGTGGTTGTGCATTACCGGAAGCCGGACATGCATGAAGTCTTCTCCTATTGCCTTTATCCCGGGCCGAGCGCAAAAAAAGCCGCTTACAGCATCCTCTTGAACCAGGGGGAGCAGGAGGGCTGGGTGACCGCGCATTGCTCCACTGTCCGGGTGGTGACGCCGTATGACAATGAGGTCACTTTCATGCACGAAGGGGCCAGCGGGTCAGGAAAAAGCGAGATGCTCGAATATCCCCACCGGGAAGACGATGGGCGGATGCTCTACGGAGAAAACCTTGTCACCGGGGAAAAGCGGCTGCATGAACAGCCGCGCACCTGCGCCCTCCACCCCGTCACAGACGATATGGGCCTTTGCCATCCCTCCTTGCAGCATAACGGCAAGCTGGCTGTGATGGATGCTGAAGACGCCTGGTTTGTGCGCACCAACCATATCCGCCATTACGGCACAGACTTGAATTTTGAACGTTTGACGGCTGAACCTGAGGAACCCCTGCTGTTTTTGAACATCAACGCCGCGCCGGATGGGATCGCGATGATCTGGGACCATGTCCTGGATGAACCGGACAAACGCTGCCCCAACCCTCGGGTGGTGATCCCCCGCAAGATCATCCCGAATATTGTGGATGGCGCAGTTGATGTTGATATCCGCTCATTCGGCATCCGTACGCCCCCTTGCACTTCAGACAACCCGACTTACGGGATCGTGGGTTTCTTCCACATCCTGCCGCCTGCGCTGGCCTGGTTGTGGCGGCTTGCGGCACCGCGCGGGTTTGACAATCCCAGTATTATGGACAGCAAAGGCCTTTCCACAGAGGGTGTGGGGTCATACTGGGCTTTTGCGACCGGCAAACGGACTGTCCATGCCAATTATCTGCTCGAGCAGTTCACGGACTGCCCGCATACGAGCTATGTGCTGACCCCGAACCAGCATGTCGGCGCGTGGAAGGTGGGGTTTATGCCCCAATGGCTGATGCGGGAATATCTGGCAAGGCGAGGTCACGCCCATTTCAACCCTCAAAACCTGCGGACGGCTCGCTGTGCGTTATTAGGCGAATACCCGCACCAGATCCAGATCGAAGGGCGGCTGCTCTCACGCTGGTTCTTTGCTGTGGATACCCAGCCAGAAGTCGGCGAAGCGGCTTATGACCGGGGTGGGGAGATCCTCTATGATTTCTTCCATCAGGTTCTGCGCCAATACGATCCGAACGACCTGACCGATCTTGGCCGGCGCATCATCCAGTGCTGCCTGGACCGGGGGAGTGTCACGGACTATAAGGCGTTGATCTCGTTCCCTGAAGACTAGGGCAGGTGCGGGTTCCGTCTGGAAGACTGCTGCATTCCTCAGCAAAATGGTGGGTGGTCTTCGGCGGTTCGCCGCCAGCCCCTTTCCAATTCCTGATAAAAGGCCTCCTGATCCTTGATCTTTGTTGCAATTGAGATCGCATGTGTTGAGGGGGTCTCGTCTCTTTCAAGTATCCCTTTTTCCAGAAGTGTTGGTTCTTTTCTGATGGGGAAAGTTTGGACCTCGAACAGATCAGGCTGGGTGAGATAGACCGCGGGCAGCAGGTCCCACAGGTAAAATTCCGTAACCCCGCAATAGAGGCCGAATGCGACCAGCCAGGACCTGAGGAGCTGCTTCATCCGCCGGGACCACCAATCCGCCAGCCGGATATGCCTGAGTGTGAAAGGGGCATCCAGGCAGGCCTGGGCGGGCATCAAAGTGACTGGGCAAGGCGCACCCGGCAGCCCCAGCGCGGCTTCGGGATTGGCAGACAAATTCAATTCCGGAAGATTTCGATACCCCAGGCGGAGTGGTTCAAGATAGCCTCCCATCGCCACAACCCCCTGCACTTTGGAAAAAAATTCCGGGTCAAGCTGTGCCGCGGCGCCCAGGTTACCCAGCGGCCCGGTCGCCAGGAGAGTGATTTCATGGGGGTATCTATGAACCATCTCGACGAGAAAGCGGGCAGCCGGTGTGTCGGGGGATTGTCCCCGCCAGCCCTCGCCTGGCAGCACAGGCAGATCGGCCTGCAGGGCTTCCACCAGCTTTGTCGTCTGGTTTTGCGCCTGTTCAATTGTGCCGTTGCCAAAGGTGGTGGTGATCCCGAGGATTTCGATTTCCGGGAC
>CAZXRL010000166.1:0-5652 GCA_964643275.1 uncultured Candidatus Brevefilum sp. | reverse complement strand
CGCGTGACCCAGATCCTCTCCGACGAACTCGGGGTTCCGCCGGAAGACGTGACCAAGAAAGGCGAAGGTTCGCCCCTCCTTTTCCGCCCCACAAAAAACGTTGAGCAGGACCATCTCACCGTGGAGGACCTGATATGAAAGCCAGCTATGATGTGATCGTTATTGGGAGCGGCCCCGGCGGACTGGCAGCCGCTATCGCCGCCAAGGAAAACGGTGCGGACGATGTCCTGATCATTGAACGCGATGTCGAACTGGGCGGAATCCTCCTGCAGTGCATCCATAACGGCTTCGGGTTGGAGCTCTTCAACGAGGACATGCCCGGCCCGACCTATGCCCAACACTTTATCGAAAAAACAAAAGGACACGGCGTCCAGACCTTGATGGACACCATGGTCCTGGATATCACCCCCGAACGGATTGTTTTTGCCATCAATAAGGACCTGGGATATCTCGAACTGCATGCCCGGGCAATCGTTCTGGCGATGGGCTGCCGGGAACGCACCCGGGCCCAGATCCTCTTGCCAGGCGCCCGCCCTGCCGGCGTCTATACAGCCGGAACTGCCCAACGTTTTGTGAACGTGGAAGGGCACATGCCGGGCGAGAAGTTCGTCATCCTCGGCTCCGGTGATATTGGCATGATCATGGCCCGCCGCCTGACGATTGAAGGCGCCAGGGTGGAACGGGTCCTGGAGATCATGCCCTACCTGACGGGCCTGACCCGCAATTACGTTCAATGCCTGCTGGATTATGGCATCACCCTTCAAAAGCAGCGCACGGTCAACCGCATCATCGGGCGTGACCGGGTAGAGGCCATTGAAGCCGTCAGCGTGGATGACGCCTGGAATCCGATACCCGGCACAAAAGAGATCATCCCCTGTGATACCCTGCTGCTCTCCGTCGGTCTGATCCCAGAAAACGAACTGTCTAAAAAGGCAGGCGTGGCACTTGACCCGGTCACCAATGGCCCTTTTGTGGATGACCGCTTCATGACCAGCGTCCCCGGCATCTTTGCGGCCGGTAATGTCGTCCATGTGTATGACCTGGTGGACTGGGTCACGGAAGCCGGGTATGTCGCCGGAAAAGGCGCCGCCCATTTCGCCCAGACCGATAAGGTTGAAACGGGTACGGAAATTCCCTTGACAGCCGGTGAGAATATCAGGTACGTGGTACCCCATAAGATCAGTAAAGCACATCTGGCTGAGGAAACCGTCCGGCTGCAGATGCGGGCCATCACCCCCATCGAAGAACGGGTACTGGTCACCGTGGAAGATCAAAACGGCGATGTGATCGCCAAAAAAGGCGAGGCCTATGCACGTCCTGGAGAGATCCTGACCCTGGCCATCAAGCCGACCAGCTTCGATGCGGTACAAAAGGCCACCTCGCTGACGGTCAACGTCCGAAAACGGTGAGCCGTTTACTGGAAGAATATTGAGAACAAAGGAAGTTAACAATGGCAGAGATTAGTGAAATCATTTGTGTGACCTGCCCCAAAGGTTGCACTTTGCAGGTCAAACATGAAGGGAAAGACGTCCTGGAAGTCCTTAATGAGGGCTGTAAGCGTGGCAAAGAATATGCCATTTGCGAATTGCAGGATCCGCGCCGTCAGGTGGCTTCGACCGTCAGAGTCAAAGGCGGCCTGCACCCTCTCGTGCCTGTCTACACCCAAAAAGCCTTCCCCAAACCTCTGATCCCTCAGCTGGCACAGGAGCTGCGCACAGTGGAAGTGTCCGCTCCAGTGAAGATCAATCAGGTGGTGCTGGCAGACGCCCTCGGTACAGGGATTGATATTATCGCCTCCCGGGATATGCCAGGAAAACATTAGGGCCACCAGGAATCTAAGAACAGGGGAACAGGTCAATACATACTGACTGGGGGAAATCTGATAACATCGTAGACAAAAAACGAGACATCTCATGAAGACGTCTCGTTGACACCAACTAAAGGAAAACAGACTTTACGGCGCACCCGGGCCGTAATATTGGGGATCCAACGGCGTCTGACCGCTGGGGTCATGCACCCAGACATAATCACCCTCCTCCGCCCATTCAAACAGCCATCTCGCATCACCCGGCGAGAGGTTCACACACCCATGAGACTGGGGGGTTCCCAGGTAAGTATGCCAATAGACTGCATGCAGAGCACGCGCCTCATCATAGTACATCGTCCAGGGGACATCTTGGAGATAATAATAATCGGACCGGTCCGCCTCGAATGAGCCCGTCATCGTTTCCAGGGCTTTCTTCTCATAAATCTGGAAGACGCCCGGCTTGGTATAAAAAGGGTCTCTGCCCGATGCCATCAATGTCGCAAACCGCAGTTGCCCATCCTCATAAACCGCCAGCGTTTGCTGGAAGAGGTTAAGTTCAATCCACCGGTCAGCAGTCACCCCTTCCGGTTTATTCAGATTCACTTCAACAATTTTTGTTTTTCGGCCATCAACCCACTCGCCAAACCCGATTTGATACCAAGTCACACCCTCGGCCTCCACTTCATTGAAGACCTGAACAACATCGCCCGTAATATACCGATTGTCCGTCGTCGCAGCGGAAAAGGAGGGTTCAACATAGCTGGGGATTTGATCAATGATCCAGCCGAAATTATTGCGGGGATTTTCAAAGAATTCCAACCCCTGGAAACTGGTATACGCTGCCGGCGCGGCTCGCATCCACCCTCCTGAGGAAAGCTGCAGATAAGGTTTACCGTTATGGTCCAGACGGTCAATGTACCTGACCAACCGCATCGAGCCGGGATCGATCTGGCTGACCGGGTTCACCTCCGCAACCGCATCCTCAAAGCTCGCGTAGATGAGGGCTGGAAGGGCCTCATCCAAATTGATCTTTGCCACAAAGATCGGCATCACGCCCAAATCGGCTGATGGCTGCGCGGCTGGTAGATCCCGGATTGGATAGGGAAAACCCGCTGTCTGCATTTCTGCAACAGTCTGGGCGGGGCCATAAAACAAGCAGCTTCCGTCATTGGGCATCCCGGGAAGACAGAGGGGCAGGCCAAATACATCCTCTGCCTGGAAAGATTCAACAGCGTATGCGGAGCTGAATGACACCACAAATAATCCAATTAGCAAGAAAACCATTAAATATCGTTTCATTATTCCTCATGTCCACATTTGGTGGCCCTTATTATACCTGAAACTGTCCGATTTACGATTGATTACACAAAACATGCAAACTGAAAAGGTACAATTATATGCAACAATCCCCCAAATTATAAGATTATCAACAATGACAAGCTGATTGATATCTCTCAATGACTTCTTGAATATGATCAAGAATTATTGAGGCCGGGCTGTTAGGGATTTTACCTTCATGGATATGTTGATATTGCTTTGGCAAAAACTGACTGATTAAGGGCATTGGGATCGTTACAGCTCCTAAATTATCAATTAATTTATCAAGCGCTCTCATAACTTGATTCTTTGTCCAATAATATCGAATCCGATCGCTATAACTGAATTTTCTAGCAAACGCCTTTTCCTGGTTGGTTCCCCCATAATATCCTTTCCAATATTGAGAATCTTCAACCATCGCCTGATCCACGACATTTATTAAATTTGATAGTTGAATATCTTTTCTATCCTGAAAAAGTATCTTTTCAATCTTTGCAAGAGAAAAAACAGCTTCACGATAAGCAAATGTTAATGCAGGTCCAACTTTCAAGATCGCAAAATGATCATGTACCATTTGTCGAAGCGATTCTTTTAATTGATAATCGGTGGAGTGGGCCTCATAAACAATATTTGGGATGCTTTCAATGTATTGTGACAGGGGTCTTACTAATGAAGACTTATATTCATGGATTTGAAATTGACCAAACTCTACACCAGGTTGGACAACAAATCCAATCATTCTATTCCAAGCATCAGACAACCCAGATTCTTCGAATATCTTTTTGTATACAGCGAGTCCACTGCGGACGCGTTCCACAGAAGTGATCTTTAGTGCGTCGTCATCACTTTTTACCCCACCTGGTATTGGCACTTCAGTTCCCAACACATACACTGGGGCACTTTCTTTTGTTTGGTCCTTACAACTTTCCTCTACAACTTTACATAATTTAGCTGCCCTTTGTGCCTCAACTTCTATATCCAGAGGGAATCCTGGGGGATCATCTGCCAGAGCCATAGTTGTGTCTATATGAATTTTCCGATACCCAGCCTTAACGTAATCCTTAACTAGTTCTATGGATTTTTTCATAGCATATTCTTGGGGATAATCTTTCCAAGGATAAGGCCCTAAGTGATCGCCGCCTAAAATAATACTCTTTGTAGGAATCCCATTTTTATCAGCAAGATTGGTTATGCAGGAAACAAACTCAGTAGGAACCATGCCTGTATAACCACCATCCTGATTGACCTGATTGCATGTTGATTCAATCAATAACGGAATGTTCTGTTTCTGATAAGCTAATAGACAGGCCTGCAATACAGTCAGGTTAGCAGAGCAAATCGAATAAATACCACACGATTTGCCTTTCTTCTGTTGAGTAATAATCTCTCTTACCAATGTTGTAGAAGCAAATATCGTCAAACATCACTCCTTGAATTAACAGATAACCTGTCCTCAGCCGTTCGTATTAGCTGAGGATTCATCAGGATATGCTTCTGAATGAATGTTCCAACAAAAGCTCTATTAATAATAAAAAATACGATCCTGATTCTCTGCCAAGAGTCGTTTGTTGTATTCTGCACCACCATCAACATTAGCAGCCAAATAAACTGGTGGTTTCACACCTCGATCAAGTGCTTTTTCAATAGTTGCAGCAACAAGAGCATGCAACATCGCTGTCGAAGTCACGCCTGAGGCTGGCACAAACTTCTGCGGCATACGTTCATCATACAAGACAGCATCACCTTTATCTACCTTATTATCCAAAACCACATCTGCAAACTCATACATCTTTTTACCGGAAGCATGCCTAGATTGCACAGCACTGGTATAAGCTTGTGATGTAAGTCCAATGACCGTAATACCTCTTTCTTTGGCAATCATTGCCATTTCAATAGGTACGGCATTTCGGCCCGACACGGAAACTATGATCAAAACATCGTTCTCTTTGATTGGAGAATTGTCCAGCAATAATTTGGCATAACCAGAAAGCTTTTCAATATCAGAACCCAATGTAGGTGGATGCACATCCAATGAGTCAATCCCTGGCCCATAGATTGGATTTATTAACATCAACCCGCCTGCCCGATAGACCAAATCTTGTACGGGTAGGGAGGAATGAGAGCAACCAAAAGCAAAAATCCGGTTTCCATCAGTAATTGCATCCGCCAGGAGTCCTGCTGCTTCATTGAGAGCTGTCTCTTCTTCTTTATATATTCTTTCAATCATAGAAACAATTTCATGTAGATAGGTTTTCGCAAATTCACTCATTTTCTTCCTTTCTGGATTAATTATTTTGTGATTGTTTGTTTTTTTGATATACTGTCTTACCTGCAATCAGAGTCCGGCAGGGATATAGTTTTTCGTCCAGAAATAATAGATCTGCCCTGAATCCCGGTTTGATTGAACCGATCCTATCAGATAATCCAATACTCTCTGCTGGGACAGATGTGGCAGAACGAATGACTTCCCATAACTCTTTCCCCGAAAATTTGATCGCATTCCTTACAGCCTGATCCATAGTTAATGT
>CAZXRL010000165.1:0-5746 GCA_964643275.1 uncultured Candidatus Brevefilum sp. | reverse complement strand
TTGTCATTGCGACGGAGCCGAAGGCAGAGGAAGCAATCTCTGAAAGTGTTGATCTTAAATCACCAGCGCCAAAACCGTTATAATTAGGAAAGCTGGTGATCTGGTCAATGATCATAAATTCCGGTCATTAAATCCGATACTCTGGAAGGTTCTATGAAAATTCGCATGTCCTCCCCTAACCTCAGCGACGCCGACCGCCAGGCGGTTCTGGACGTCCT
The DNA here is from genome assembly GCA_964643275.1 of uncultured Candidatus Brevefilum sp. Classification (GTDB taxonomy): domain Bacteria; phylum Chloroflexota; class Anaerolineae; order Anaerolineales; family Anaerolineaceae; genus Brevifilum. The sequence goes on along the minus strand of CAZXRL010000165.1, from coordinate 5,528 downwards.
CAATACCCCCAACCTCAGCATGGGCCCCAAGATCGCGGCCTTCGAGCAGGCTTTTTGCGACCTGACCGGCGCGGCCCACGCCATCGGCGTGAACTCCGGTACGGCCGGGCTGCACCTCTGCGTCCGCGCGGCCGGCATCGAGGCCGGCGACCTTGTGATCACCACACCCTTTTCCTTTGTCTCCTCAACCAATGTGATTCTCTTCGAGAAGGCGGTCCCGGTCTTTGTGGATATTGACCCCGTCACAGGCAATATTGACCCGGACCTGCTTGAGCAGGCCGTGGACGATCTCTTCAAGGGCGGCGATGCAGCCCGCAAGTGGCTGCCGCGGAGCCTTCCGCCGGTCAACCGAGGTGGGCTTGGCGCCGTCAAAGCCATCCTGCCGGTGGATGTCTTCGGCCAGCCCGCCGACTACGACCGGATCAACGCGGTCGCCGCCCGCTATGACCTGACGGTGATCGAGGATTCCTGCGAAGCCCTCGGCGGGGAATACAAAGGACGCACCGCCGGCACGCTGGGCGATTACGGCGTTTTTGCCTTTTATCCCAATAAGCAGATCACCACCGGCGAGGGCGGGATGATTGTCACCGATGACGACAAGGCGGCTGAGCTCATGCGCGCCCTGTGCAATCAGGGCCGTGCTCCCGGCGATACCTGGCTCCAGCATACCCACCTGGGCTATAACTACCGGCTGGACGAAATGAGCGCCGCGCTGGGCCTCTCGCAGATCAGCCGCCTGGAGGAGCTGCTCGCAAAACGCGCGCAGGTGGCGAACTGGTACGCTGAACACCTGGCGGGCATTGAGGAAGTGACCCCGCCGCAGTTAGTGGAGAATACCACCCGGGTGAGCTGGTTCGTGTATGTGATCCGGCTGGCAGAAACCGTTGACCGGGACAGGCTGGCGCAGATCCTCGCGGAGCGCGGTGTCCCCGTCCGGCCCTATTTCGCCCCAATCCACCTCCAGCCCTATGTCATGGAGATATACGGCACCCGGCACGGCGACTATCCCGTGACGGAGTATCTGGGCGACCGCAGCCTGGCCCTGCCCTTCTCAGGCGCGATGACCGAGGAAGAAGTGGTTACCGTCTGCCAGCGGATCGCGGATGTGCTCCCCACCGCCGGGAAACGGGCCTGACTCACATAATCATGATGGAGAATGAATTTCGCCCCCCGCGCCGCACAGGCCTTCTCGTTCAGGGTGGGATGAGCCTGCTCCTGCTGGGCGCGGGCGGGTATTTCTTCTCCCTGGCCACCCAGGACCTGGAGGGGCTGGATTTCCTGCTCCATATGCTGATCGCCCTGATCCTGTTTGCTCCCCTCCCCGTGATCGTCTACCGGCTTTACGCGCTCCTGCGGGGGAATTACCTTCTGCAGCGGGAGGGACTGATGATCCGCTGGGGACTGCGGCGTGAGGATATCCCACTGAACGAGATTGAATGGATCCGCCCGGCGGCCGAGCTGGGTTTCCGTCTGCCGCTGCCCTGGCTGCGCTGGCCGGGGGCCATCCTGGGCGCGCGCCGACTGCCTGAGCTGGGCACGGTGGAATTCATGGCGGTCGACACCGCGCACCTCCTGCTGGTCGCCACCCCTGAGAAGGTCTTTGCGATCTCACCTCAGGACGTGAATGGGCTCATGGCGCTCTTCCGCCAGATCAATGAGTTGGGCAGCCTGGCCCGGATCGAACCGCAGTCGGTCTACCCGACTGTGCTGGTCGGCCGGGTTTGGGAAGACCGGGTGGCGCGGCTGTTGATCTTCCTCAGTTTCGGGGTGGGGCTGGTCCTGCTCGGCGTGACGGCCATCGCCCTGCCCGGACTGGACACCATTTCGTGGCTAACACCTGGTGAGGCTGCGCCCGCTGAAAGGCTGCTGTTGCTACCTGTGTTGAATGGGCTTCTCTGGCTGGCGAACCTGGTGCTGGGGTTCTTCCTCTATCGCCGGGGGGGCGATCTGCGGATTGCGGCCTATCTCTTGTGGGGCGCCTCCGCAGTGACCGGATTGATGCTCCTGGTCGGGGGCCTGATTTTTATCTTCTGAGGCAGGGGGAAAATAATTCATCCTCATAAGGCTATTCGTCAATCAGCGGCATAACGCCGATGACGAACCGCGCTTGAGTCCACTGATTGTAATTTGGGTTTGCCATCTCTCCTGTGAGCTGCTGCCCGCAAAAGTAAAAAATCAGGCCGGGTGGTGACAGCTGGTTAAAACCGCTGTCCGGATAGGTCTCAGCAAGATAGGGGACCAGGTCCATGACGTGCCGGCTGACTTCATTGACCTCCGAGGGGGGAACACGGATTGCTGCTACGATGGCGTTGATGGAAATCGAATCGCCCTGGTGCATCCGCAATTCAGCAGTGATCACACAATCATCAAGATACTGGCTGACCTCGTTGGGGGTCCGAAAGAAACCGCGGGCGTCCTGCTCAATATTGATTTGCAAGGGGTATGCCGTCAGTTCACCAATATCATAAGCCAATCCAGAATGGATCCACAGCCCATAATACCCCAGATGCTCCCAGGCAACTGAAAAATCGCGGTTATTTGAAAATTCACCACTTCTCATAATTTCCGGGCTGTAGGGGACGATTCGAAAGGGTCTAGATGAATAACTTCCTGATCACACTGCATTATGAAAAGGGCATCAACCTCTTTGTCACGGAAGTCGATCCCGTCATAGACCATCCATTCAAGCGCTGGCGAGCGTGTACCAGTGAGTAGATTGTCCGGGTTTGGGGTTGTGAAGGAGTGATCAAACCGGGGTGTTTTCGTTGAATCCTGGGTGCCTGTACCCTCTGCCTGAAAAAATTGCCGTGTTTCATTCAGGGTGTTGTTTTTGGAAAACAGCGGTTGATCCCAAAATACCGCCAGGAGTATCAATCCAATGCCTATTAACCCAGAAACGAAACCGATCAGTCTGAGGGATGAGGTATTAAAAAAGTGTTTTTTCATTTTTATCGGTTGTTATCCCTGATGAAAAAACACTTTTTATTGTATTTCTGAGAGTGCATAAAGCGAAATGATGGATATTCTTTCTATTTTTCCTGTATCCGTTTATTCCGCATAAGCAAGAACCCAAACAGAACCAGCCCTATGCCCAGGATCCCCAGGCCAATAAGCAGTAATTGAGTATCAGACGTCTGTGTTCCGGTCATGTCTCCGCCGGTATCGGGGAGAAGTTCCGGCTCAGTGGTGCCTGATCCTGTGCCTGGTGCTGTGGTTGGGACTGGTGTGGGTTCGATTTGCGCCGTGAGGCATTCTATACCCGTAAAAGTATTGGTATCAAGCGTCACTGCACCAGTTTGCGCGATCGCACGCCCTTGCAAAGTTGCGCCTGTACCCATACTGATGCTTTTAAGCGCGATGATCGTTCCGACAAAATTACCCGCATCGATGTCTACACTGCTGGCATCACGCCAAAACACATTGCATGCATCAGCGCCATTGATCAGGCTGACTGTGCCGGTGGATGTCAGGCCGTTGGTTAGGAAGATATAGACGCCGGATCCATCGAGCGTGAGCGTTCCTCCAGATAGCAGAGAAACTCCTGGTACGGTATATACACCAGGGGCAAGCGTCTCGCCGGCAAGCTCATTAAGAAGATTCGTTCCCGGCCCCTGTGCTTCCAGAGCAAGCCGGGCGACGTCTGCATCAAACTGAGCCAGTCCGGCAGCCGCAAGGGTACGAATCTCACCCGGAAGACCAACACTGCCCGGGGGGAAACCAACAACCGCCGATCCTGGACTGACGCCCAGATCTCCGGGCATGGTCGTCCCACCAGTATTGGTCACCGTCGTGCCAGCCAGAACGGAATAACTCCCCGCTGCGCCCAACGAAGGTGCAGTGGCCTGAGTAAGTTCCGCCGCTGTAGCGCTGCCGACCGGTAAACTAAACCCGATCACGAGCAAAACAATTAAGAGACCTGCGATGAAAGTACAGTGGGTAAGCCTCCGATTTTTAATAGAAATCATCGGATCCTTCTTCCCTAATTGAATTTCTAATGAAAAATGGCGTAAATTAATTTGATATGTTTATAAAGTATACAACATTTAAAGCTAATATTGTGCTTTAATAACCTCCAGAACTTTTGCCTGCCAGGCACGGCATGGGAGAATAAAAAATTAATCTTTATTAAAATGAAACCACTTCCTTATGAAATCATGGTTGTTGAAGCATATCTGGCTCTCCTGTGGAATAATCGCCCCACTTGCAAAAACCAATAAATGGATTTTTAGATTTCTTCATCCATTTTCACAGTTGCTTTTCTAGAGTTCAGAAGTACCGAGTGAATTCATCTGTCCCTTCAGATAGAGACCCTAACCTTGCGCAATGCCCAGGCTGAACTAGTGACGCCAGTATCTTCCTGACGATAGCCCTGAGGGACGCCGTGGACAACCCGGTCGCTGGGGAGAAGGTTATCAGAACGCCGGGGGGCGATCTGCGGATTGCGGCCTATCTCTTCTTGTGGGGCGCCTCCGCAGTGACTGGGGTGATGCTCCTGGTCGGGAGGTTGATTTTTGTTTTTTGAGGCCGGGGGGGTGAATGAGGGTGAGAGGGGTGTAAACAATAAGAACCATATCGTTATATAATTGGATTATCTATTGCACTCAGGATATTCAAAGGCGATAGCCGGTTGTAAGTAGTAAAGGGACGGACGGGTAAAAACGGTGAGTGAATCAAAATAATTCCATCTCCAAACGATTTTATTTTTTACACGACCGATGATGGCGTGGTCAATATCAGCGTCATTTTACGTGATGAAACGGTCTGGCTGACCCAGAAAGTCATGGCAGAGCTTTTTGATGTGGAGAGCCATACGATAAACTATCATTTACAATTGATATTTCAGTCAGGAGAATTGTTGAAAGAAGCAACTACTCGAAAAATTCGAGTAGTTCAAAGTGAAGGAACCAGGCAGGTTAAAAGAGAGCTTGATTTCTATAACCTTGATGCCATTATCTCTGTCGGTTACCGGGTCAATTCACAGAAGGCGACTCAATTCCGCATCTGGGCGACAAAGACATTAAGAGACTACCTGATCAAGGGGTTTGTGCTGGATGACCAACGTCTCAAGCAGGGCGGACAGCTTTTTGGCCGGGATTATTTCGATGAATTGCTGGAACGTATCCGGGAGATCCGCGCCAGCGAACGGCGTTTTTACCAAAAGATCACCGACATCTACGCTCAATGCAGTGCGGATTATGATCCCAATGCCTTAATCACCCCGGACTTTTACGCAACGGTCCAGAATAAAATGCATTGGGCGATTACCGGAAAAACAGCAGCGGAGATTATTTATGAGGCTGCCGATGCGGACAAGTTACATATGGGACTCACAACCTGGAAGAACGCTCCCGATGGCAAGGTATAAAAAGCGATACAACGGTAGCTAAGAATTACCTCAACGAAGCACATATTGCAGAACTTAACCGCATTGTTTCTGCGTATCTCGACCTTGCTGAGAATCGCGCTGAAAGGCAGATCCTGATGAAGATGGAGGATTGGGCAGGCTTTACGGATCGTTTTCTGGAGCT
>CAZXRL010000164.1:0-5828 GCA_964643275.1 uncultured Candidatus Brevefilum sp. | reverse complement strand
ACAAAGATGTCCTGTTCTGAGAGCCGGATATTGAGCCGGCGGGAGAGGACAGCCGTGATCAGCAGCAGGCGGTTAAAATCAATGCCGTTGGGTGTGCGGCGGGGGTTGCCAAAATTGGTATGGCTGGTGAGCCCCTGGATCTCAACCAGGAGGGGCCGTGTGCCTTCCATTGTGACCGCGATGGCGGAGCCGGGGGCGTTGATCATGCGTTCTGCCAGGAAGGCCTCGGAGGGATTATTAACCTCGATCATCCCACGTTCTTCCATTTCAAAAACGCCAACCTCTGAGGTCGCGCCGAACCGGTTCTTGACAGAGCGCAGCAGGCGGTACGCCTGGAAGCGGTCGCCCTCGAGGTAGAGGACCGTGTCCACGATATGCTCCAGCACTCTTGGGCCGGCAATCGTTCCCTGTTTGGTCACATGCCCGATCACAAAAACGGCAATCCCGGAGGTTTTCGCCAGTTCGCGTAACCTGGATGCACTCTCCCGAACCTGGGAGATGGAACCCGCACCGGATGTCAATTCGGGCCGGTATACGGTCTGGATCGAGTCGATGACCAGTATCCGGGGGTTCACCGTTTGGACATGCTCCAGGATAACCTCCAGATTAGTCTCGGTCACCAGGTAGAGGTCATCGGGGAGGGGCTGGGTTTGCCCGTCCGCCTCTCGCAAGAGGCGGGTCGCGCGCATCTTGATTTGGCGTTCGGATTCTTCGCCTGAGACATACAGCACGGTATTACCATCGGCCATCTGCAGGGTCATCTGCAGCATCAGGGTGGACTTGCCGATTCCCGGATCACCGCCGATCAGCACGATGGAACCGGGGACCATACCCCCGCCCAGAACGCGGGAGAACTCGCTGATGGGGACAGGGATCCGTTCTTCGCTGTCACCCTGGATGTCATTCAGGCGTTTGGGAATGGAAAGACCGCCCAGGCCATGCGTGTTGGCATGACCCTGAGCGGCCTTGTCGTCTTTTACGATTTCTTCGACCATGCTGTCCCAGGCACCGCATTGGGGACAGCGCCCCAGAGCTTTAGGAGAGGATCGTCCACACTCCTGGCAGACAAACCGGGTAATGGTCCTGGCCACAGGTTACAGCCCCACGGCGGCTAAGTCGGGTTCTTCTTCCTGATCGCCTTCAGTCGTTGGTCTAAGCACAATCTTCTTTATTTCTGCACCGTCTTCCATGACGGTCTCAACGTCAACCAAAATACTCTGTCCGTCTTCAAATTCATTCGCCAGGAGGGCATCGGAAAGCCGGTCTTCGATCTTTTGCTGGATCACACGGCGGAGGGGACGGGCGCCCATTTCCGGGTTATACCCTTCCTCAGCCAGGAGTTCCAGCGCGTCGTCAGTAGCTCTCAGACCGATTTCGTTCTCTTCCAAGCGGGAAGCAACCTTGTCCAGTTCCAACTGGACAATCTTGCGGATATCGTCTCTGGTCAATGAGCGGAACACGATCACCGAATCGAGCCGGTTGATGAACTCAGGCCGGAAACTGCGTTTGAGCGCTTCCATCAGCTTTTTACGCATTTCCTTATAGGCCTGCGCTTCTTCCTGCGCTTCGTCAATGGTCAGCGAGAAACCGAAGGACGATTGCTTCTGAATCATCTCCGCGCCGACATTGGTGGTCATGATGATGATGGCGTTGCGGAAATCCACCTTGTGTCCCCGGGCGTCTGTCAAGTGCCCTTCTTCCATGATCTGGAGCAGCATATTGTGGGCTTCAGGATGGGCCTTTTCGATCTCATCAAAGACAACGATTGAATAGGGCCGGCGGCGGATGGCTTCAGTGAGCTGCCCGGCATCTTCGTAACCGACATAGCCGGGAGGAGCACCTACGAGGCGGCTGACGCTGTGTCGTTCCATGAACTCAGACATATCCAACTGGATCAGTGAGTCCTCGCTGCCAAACATGAACTTTGCCAGGGCTTTGGTCAGTTCGGTCTTGCCGACGCCTGTCGGCCCGAGGAAGATGAAGGAACCAACCGGACGGCCGGGATCCTTTAGGCCTGCCCGGGCCCGGCGGATGGCTTTTGAAATGGTTTCGATAGCTTCATCCTGGCCGATGATGTGTTCATTCAGTTTTGCTTCCATATTCAGCAGCCGGGCAGATTCTTCGGTCTCCAACTGCATCAGGGGAACCCCCGTCCACATTGAGATCACCTCTGCTATATCGTCTGCGGTAACATGGGGACTGGTGCTGCGGTCCCAGATAGTCCGCATGTCTTCAATCTGACCTTCAAGGTTGTCAATCTGGCTTTGCAGTTCTCTCACCTGGTCGAATTCATCTTCTTCTTGAGCCGTCTCAATGGCCTTGCGAAGTTCACGCAGTTCGGTGATCACTTCTTTAGCGTTCACAGCGGCAGGGCTTTTATACATCCTGACCCGTGAGGCCGATTCGTCAATCAGGTCAATGGCTTTGTCAGGCAGGAACCGGTCGCTGACATAGCGGGCGGATAGTTTCGCTGCCGATTCGAGGGCTTCATCTTCGATGGTGAGCCGGTGGTGGTCTTCATAAGCGGAGCGGATTCCATGCAGGATTTCAATGGTCTCATCAACGCTGGGTTCGCTCACAACGATGGGTTGGAAGCGGCGTTCGAGGGCTGCGTCGCTTTCGATGTTCTTACGATATTCCTCGAGGGTCGTTGCGCCGATCACCTGCAGTTCGCCGCGCGACAGGGCGGGTTTGAGGATATTGGCGGCATCCACGGAAGAGCCGGCAGACCCTGCACCTACAAGCATATGGACTTCATCAATGAACAGGATCGCTTTCGAGGACTTGAGCTCGTCAATCACTCGTTTAAGCCGTTCTTCGAACTGGCCGCGATACATCGTGCCGGCGACCAGGGAACCGACGTCAAGTTGGAGAAGGCGTTTGTCCAGTAACGGTGCGGGGACATCGCCCTCAATAATGCGTTGGGCCAGACCCTCAACAATGGCGGTTTTACCAACGCCAGGCTCGCCGATCAGGGCAGGGTTGTTCTTTGTGCGGCGTGCCAGGATCTGGATCACGCGCTCAATTTCAGTCTGCCGCCCGATGACGGGGTCCAGCTTGTTTTCCTCTGCCAGAGTGGTTAGGTCGGTGGCCAATTGATCCACAAGGGGAGTTTTCTCTTTATCCTTCTTTTCACTGCGGCGCTTGCGGGCCCCGGAAGCGCCGGTCAGTTGGGGGCGGGATTCGCTCTGCGATTCACGCAGGATCCGGTCCACCTGGCGGCGGAGTTGTTCTGGCGTGATTCCAAGTTTCTCCAGGATGTTCATCGCCTCACAGTTGCTCAGACGGATTAATCCCAGAAGTAAATGTTCTGTGCCGACAGCTTTTTCGCCTTTCTTGCGGGCCTCATCTAGGGCGTAGGGAATAACTTGCTGCATGCCAGGGGAGAGCGTGATCTGGCCGGTGTGGTCACCGAAACCGATCTCCTTTTCAATGGTCTTTTTAACGCGGTCTGTCTCCAGACCCAATTCTCGTAATACACGGCTGGCAACGCTGCCCTCTAACTGGATCAGCGCGGTCAGAAGATGTTCTGTGCTGATCTGGGGCTTGCGCAATCGTTCTGCTTCTTTTTGAGCCAGGCTAAGCACGTGACGTGCTTTAGGTGTGAAATTTTCAATTCCAGCCACGGCTTACCTCCTTTTAAGTAGGTTTTACCTTTAAATAAAACCCTGGATGTTGTCAAGTAAAACTTGTTAACCTTAGATCCAGGGGGAAAATGACGACAATTGCAACGATGAGATCCAATTTTCACCATGGAAACGGGGGTTGCAATGTCTTTCTTTTGACTTGACCTGATTCTACCAAATTTTGTCCGAAATGGAACCTCTGACCGGGCATTATAATAGAATGTTAATATTACGCTTGAGGTTTTCCCGGAGTTTTTCTGAAAAAGACCTCCCCAATCCCGTTCTCATTGATCCCGTTGATGATGCCGCATTCCACAAACCCCATATGCCGGTGCCAGGCTTGCGGTTCCGGTTCGTCCACCTGGGAGGAGCTGTAAAGTTTATCATTTCCCTGCTCGCGCAGGTGATTTTCCACATAAGCAAGGATATTGTGGCTGTACCCGCAACCGCGGAAGTCTTCATCTATCCAGATCAGTGCAATATAAGGGATGCTGGACCAGAGATATTCCAGCCGAAGGTAACCGGCCGGCACCTTATTAACAGTCAGCAGGAAGACCTCGCTGAGATTGATTTTCCTCTGGATGATTTCTGGGAGGACATAACCATCCCGGCTGACATAATCCAGGTCGTCCGGCCCTGCCAGGCGTACTGTAATCGTGTTATTTTCCAACGGGCCGCTCCTAAGGAGGGTAAAAGCAGAAGGGGGTTGCCTTGTTGAGAGGCTTCCTGAGCTTTGGAGTCTATTGAAACACGATGTTTCCTGTGCTGATGTCCTCGATGATGATCACAAGCTGGTAGGCTGCGCTGTCAAAACCCTCACTCTGATAGACACCCTCGTCGCGATTTTCCGCACCGCTGATCTTGCTGATCCAGGAGGGTGTCCGCAGGTCGCCCGTGCCGCCGCTGAGGACTTCAATCCTGATCTCAGCGCTTTTCGGAACATCAAAGACAACCCGACCGGTTGACCCGTCCAAATAAACGGTCAGATTACTTTCGGCTGGGAGGACGACCTCCAGTGAACCGGTGCTGGCGTCAATTCTGGTCTCATAACCGACTGTTGACTCTGGCAGGATGATGGTGCTCGCGCCGGTACTTGCGTCAAACTGGAACTCATCCAACTGGATGCCGCTGAGATCCAGTTCGGATTTTCCTGTGCTGGCATCCACCATCAGGTCGAAGGGGACGTCGGGGCTGAGCCCAATTTCCCAGACCAGATCTTCCTTGTCAATCGTAGGAATGAGCCAACCGAACCAGGGTCCAATCCCCGTCTGTCTTAAATTAATGGTCTTTTCTTCAGCACCAGTCACAGTGAAGACGATGTCGCCAAGATGACCAATCTCAGCCACAACAAGCTGGTCAGATCCATCAAGCGCTCGGATAGACGCATTCTGGATGGAAAGCTCAACCTGAAATTCTGCCCGGGTGGTGTTATCCATCTGAACGGAAAAACTTTCAGTCCGGGGCTGGGGCGCTGGCTCAACCCCCAAACCTTCTCCTGAAAGGAGAATATAGACGACGCCGGCGATCATCAGCAGACCGAGTAATGCACCGATCAGGACAAACCGCCGGGCAAACAGCACATCCAAACCGGCAACGATGATCAGGACCGGCCAGAGCCTCAGCAGGATCCAGAGGTTTTCAGTTGGGATCAGCTTGAGGTTGCTTAAGAGCCAGATGACGCCGATTCCGATCAGCAGGACTGGCCAGAAAAGTGATCGGTAAGGCCTGGTGTAGACTTTGTTTTCAGACATGATTACCTCTTTTTTCTTAATTGACGATCAGGTTTATGATTATTGGTTGTCTGAGTATAATTATAGCAGGTAAGAATTGATGAAAATTAATTCCCCGAGAGTTTGTGACAAATTATTCAGGTGGAATGAGCGAAGATGATGACCCATAATAATAACCAGGAATTTCCGCTCTTGATTGGTCAATCCGGTCCGCTGGAAGGCCAGCGGTGGAAAATCAGTGCCGAACTGACCTTGGGAAGGGATGCTGACTGTGATATTGTGATCCCCGTCCGCCAGGTCTCACGCCAGCATGCCCGGCTCACGCTAAAGGAGGAGGGAATCCTGGTCGAAGATCTGGACAGCAAAAACGGCACCTATCTGAATGGGGCCCCGGTGCGGGAACCGGTTTTGCTTAACGATGGGGATGAAGTACAGGTTTCACTTGCCCAGCACTTCATCTTCCTTAGTTCAG
>CAZXRL010000163.1:0-5859 GCA_964643275.1 uncultured Candidatus Brevefilum sp. | reverse complement strand
AACAGTTCCCTTGTATTATAATATATAAGTAACTTATTTTCTCACACCCTGATGATTTGAGATACAAGTATCGACATGAACTTATTAATATTGCCAAGCAATTTCGAAAATTGAACATCGATGATTATCTTCATTACCAAAAAGAACGATGGAAATGTCCCTTATGTGGAGGAATTGTTTATTTTTATCATTATATATGTGGGCAATGTGGAGAAAATGTGAATGTGTGATTTTTGCGCGCCGCAAAGAGGAGCAATGTAAATGAAAAAAGTACCTGGATATGAAACATTTAATGGTAAACATTGTGAAACGAGTGCTACAGCATGCCTATTATTGCATGAAAATATTGAGATAAATGAACCAATGATGTTAGGGTTGAGTCAAGGTTTTGGCTTTATATTATGGAAGATGAGTTTTATGAATCTACCATTTATTGGTGGAAGGGCAAAACCATTTGATTTGACAAAAATGTTCTGCTTGAATATGAATCTAGATTTAGATGCTAGAGAAACCACATCAAAGAAAAAGGCATGGCTAAACGTATCAGAATTTATTGATAATGGGGTTCCCGTTGGACTTCAAGTTGATTGTTATCATCTTGACCATTTCAAGCATTCTTTCCACTTTGCAGGGCATTTCATCACAGTATATGGCTATGATAGCAAGTATGCATTTATATCTGATACAGGAAAGGAATTCAAGGTTTCTCTTGAAAACCTTGAAAAAGCTAGATTTGAAAAAGGATCAATGTCAGCAAAAGCATTATCATATACAGTTAGAAAGAATGGTCAATTGACTCCAATTGAAAACATAATACCAAGGGCATTACATGAAGTAGCCAATGAATTTCTTAATCCACCATTGAAATGCTTTGGATATTTGGGAATTCAGAAATTAGGAAAAGAGATTTTAAAATGGCTGGAGTGTACGCCAAATCCAAAATCAGATTTATGTGATCAAGCTGACATGATGGAGAATGCTGGAACTGGTGGTGCAATTTTCAGAAATTTCTACAGAGATTATTTATATGAATGTTTGAATTATTTCCCAGGGAATAATAAACTCAAAACAGCAGCAAATTTGTATAAAGAGGCAGCAAGCAATTGGACTATAATAGCCAGATTAATAAAGAAAGCAGGTCAAACCAGAGAAAGGATATATTTGGAAAAAGCATCAAAATTATGTTTTATGACATCGGATATCGAGAAAGAAGCAATGAAAAATCTTATGTCAATTCTGATCTAACAATCGCTTCAACCGGATTGCAGGTCAAGCGTAACTTAGGCGGCGGGAGTCAAATCCTTCTTGTTATAAAAGAGAAAGAAACCAACCATGACGATCGATCGCATTTACCTTGAGAGAATTTCATCCAAAAAGACCGAAGCTCTTTTCATTGGTCTTACGATCTTGTTCTTCATTCCTTTCGTCTGGTTCGCAAGTATCCGCCTTATCGGAGGATGGTTGATCTTGTTCTTTTGCCTTTCCTCCTTTTTCTTGTTCTATTCTCTGAACTATAGGATTCTCACCGTTCAGTTGGACAAATCGAGTATACAACTCAGATTTGGCATCTTCAAATGGATTATCCCGCTAAATAACATAGAGTCTTGCTTTCCCGACAAAACCTCGATACAACGCATCGGAGGAGCGGGAATCCATTTCACGCTCATCGATGGTAGATATCGTGCGATGTTCAACTTCCTAGAACACTCCAGAGTCGTTATTGCCTTGAAGGTCAAGAAAGGTCTTGTACGCGATGTAGCCTTTTCGACTCAACAGCCAGAGGAAGTAATACGCCTGATCAAGAAAATGGGAAATATAGAAAACGCCGCCTAACACCATCTCCAGCGGATAGCGGCTCTGCCGCTTCGCGTAGGCGGGGATGGAAGTCTTTGAGATCCCGGAGGCGCAGTACGCCGTGATCGTCTGCCCGAATCTGACGGATACCTCAGAAGCCTACGACGCGCTGTATACCCGCTGGCTGCCCGAATCGGGGTTTGAACTGGACCTCTCACATGGCAACTTCTGCTTTGAGTTGTATGGCATGGAGTTCATGCCAGCGGAGGGGAAAGAGACCTTCACCATCTGGGCGCTGGTCAAAGAAGTGGGATAAGTGTTCGGGGATCAGATCCCAGGAACAGGTTGTTGGGGTTGGCGCGGTCGGTCTGTGGGTCTTTCCCCAGCCAGGCTGGGACTTTGCAACCCCAATTGGTATTTCCTCATCGGGACTGATGATTGAATGAGGATCATCTGCAAACCGGCGTTCAGCGTGGATGGCGATTAGTAATCACGCTATGGGGAACAGGTTTCAGATGTGACGCGAGTGCAAAACCCATAAGTATTATCATAGGGGGAAACTGCTCTATATGGAAAGAAGCGAACTGCTCACCTGCTCAAATTGCGAGGTTTATGCCTTAACAAAATGCAGGAGAAGACTCCCCACCCTTTGAAAGCGGTAGTCTGTCATTTTATCCTTGGTAATTCGATACCATCCATGCATGAGTGATTCACACAAAATATCCGGATCAAGGCAAACTTTCCAGATATTAAAATCCGGTATGGGGGGAACATTGAAGTTCAAAGCTTTGCTTACCAATCGCACATAATTGCGCGGGGTTGCCAGGTAATGGTTGAGCTGGAAATTGTACGGGAATAACCAGGGAACTGCATCGAATATTGTCGCCTGGAACATTTTTCCGAGGCCACCGTTTGAGGCAAGGGGAATATCAATCGCGTGGATGAGCTCACCCTGTGGCGCTAAGAGACTGTACATATGCTTCCATACGGCGGGAGTTAAGTCAGGAGGGACATGCTCCAGGGCAGATGCGGAGTAAACCACGTCAAAATAACCGGTGGGTAGGGAAGACCTGTCAGGATCACCAACTCGTTCCAGGACATACTTATTCTCAGGATGAGCATCAACATGGTTTTTGGGGGTCATATTTCTCTGCCAGAAGGGATCGTTCACGTCGATTCCAAAATCATCAACGACCCAGGTCTCACAACCAAATTGCCGATTGAGGTAGCTTGGGAAGTCCGAATACGCTCCGCCAACATCCAGAACTTTTTCTCCTTGTTTCCATTTCCGGGATGTCAACAGCCATCCGTAATCGAACCCTTTGATCCCAAAAGAGATTTCATAGTCCAGATTCTTTTTGAAGTTATAAATTCTTTGAACATTTGCAAGTGAGATTTCTTTAAATTTCAACATCAATTCTGTCCCGGTGTAAGTTGAATAAGGTTGCTGAAAATTATACTGTATTCTGCATCTGGAAATTGAGACTTACATGACAAAAGACAAAAAAGCCGGGTGATCAGGAGTTGGAAACTGGGCAGGCGATGAGGCCGATCCACTCCGACCCCTCGTCCCAGAGCTTACCGGTCAGGTCTGCAAAACAACCCTCAACGGTGAAGCCGGCGGCGAGCAGTTCAGTTGTGATCGCCTTGGGGGTGAAGTCCTGGAACCAGTTTCGGTAGACTGTCAAGGTGCCGTCACTGCCGATCACGATATACTGATCCAGATAGATGGCGTCTTCCGGGTAGTCGAATCCTTGTTCGAGGACGAGATGGGGATCGGGCAGCCAGAAGCCGCCCTCGGAGGCATACCAACCATTTTGTGCACCGTGGCGCATGCGGTGTTCACGGGTGGAGACATCGAAGACGAAATGTCCTCCCGGTTTGAGCGCGCGGCGGACGTTGGCGAGAATCTGCTGCCGGTCCTCGGGTTTGAAGGTACAGTAATCTCCAAAGATCAGCAGGGCGGCGTCGTAACGGTCTTCGTCTTCCAATGTGAGGTAATCCTGATTACGGTAATCAATTGCCAGTCCTTCCTGGGCGGCGGCTTCCCTGGCATAGCTGATGGAACGGCAGGAGGCGTCCACGCCTGTCACTTGGAGGCCAAGGCGGGCCAGCCGCAGGGCGTAAAGCCCGGGTCCACATCCGAGGTCGAGGACAGCATCGCCCGGTTGCAGGACAAGCGCGGCCGTGATCCAGGCGGTGGAAAGGTCAATCGTCTCCGGTTTGCGTGAGGCGAGGTCGGTGGTCGGGTCCAGGTGAGCTTTGAGCATCTGGGAGGAGATGTGGGGGTCATCCCAAAAGAGAGGCTCGCCGGGCGTGAAGGGAGCGGGCTTGTGCTGCAGCGAGAGGAGATGGAAGAGAAGGTGTTCGTGCTGGGCGGTGAAGTCGGATTTGGGCATGATGTAGGTTCCTTATGATCGGATACTTAGGGCGGATTGAACGCCTTGCGAAAATGCTATTTACCCTGCGGATACCTGCCTGCCCACTTAAAACCCAAAATCAGGCCATTTAAAGACAAGGATCGCAAGCATGAGGCCGAGGTTGATCAGGATTCCCAGCATACCTTTGTCCGGGAGTTTCTTGAGGACGCCATCCCACATGAGGAGGAAGGTGAGAGAGGAGAGAATGGAGACGGCGATGGCAACAGTCCTCCACCAGGGCTGGTGGGCATAGAGCGCAACACCGGAAACGACGAAAAACACGGCTGACGCGACCGTGAGGACGGTGGCGATGGTACGAACGCTTTGCTCGCTGAGGTACCTGGAAAAGGCCCATGCGCCGTCCGGCCAGGCTAGTTCGGCCCCCAGATCGAAGAGACGATGGCTCAGGCCTGCGTAGAAGAGGTGCACCAGACCGTGGAGGATCAGAAATGTACCGAGCACGATGATCATAATTGTCCCTTTGGTGCTGGATTGGATGGATGATTACAGCCTCACGCGGTCAGCGTGAAGCTGTTTCATTGATTTTTTCCTGGCAGATCTCAGGCTTCGGGTTCTTTGGGCTTGCCAAGGATGCCGGCGTTGGCCAGGACGGTGACGAGGGCGGAGTAGGCGACGATCAGGAAAGCGCCGAGGCCGAGCGGGAGTTCGAGGTTGAACGCCTGGAAGGGGCCGCCGGGGATGGCGAAGACCCAGATGATGAAGCCGATCGTCGAGGTGATCAGGACGGCAGCTTTCGCTTTGGCAAGGACCCGGATGAGGATCATGAGGCCGAGCGCGAAGATGGCGACCAGGGTGAGCGTGAGCGGGGTGGCTTCCACAAGGCTGATGCCCGCCAGGTACAGGCCGGTCGCCTCAGCGGGGAGTTGGTTATAGAGGTTCTGGATGGAGGTCTGGAGAGGGGATTCCTCGTCCTCCCGCTCTCCTCGCCGGCGGTCTTTGGCCCGGGTGATGGGTTTGAACTGATAGATTTCCATGATAGTTCCTTTCGATGGGTTAAACCTAAAAAATTGACGGATGATTTGAGCCAGCGGTAACACACCTGACGGATACAAATAAGAGACCGGTAAGAAGATGGAAAAAAAGGTGAGGGAAGGGGCGGGCGTCAGGGGGATGCTGACGGCACAAGTTAATTTTATATTAAATCAGGCTTTAAATAAAGCTCAATTTGCGCGGCAGGACTGCGAGGTGCGGGCAGGGGGTACTAAACCGTGTGTAGTCCGTCAGCGAGTGTGGCAGGGATTGCAGCAATAATAGCAGCCATCGATGTTTGTATAGTGTTTCCGCGCTTCTTCGATGGCCTTCCAGCAGTTTGTAAATTCACCGAGGATGATCACATTATCCGGGAAGAAACTACGGATATCTACCCAGAGCTCCGACGGATCAATATCGTTATCCAGCGCTTTTAATTTAAGTAATATGGCTTGTTTCCGATCTAAATCTGAGGAGATACCAAAAAGTTGCTGAAGCAAAACGCAAGTTTCAAACTCGGTAAGCCCCGACGAATTAATAATTTGATCATAGAGCTTTTCAACAACTGCCTCAAGGGGGCGCTCATCTAGAAATTCGATTCCAGAAACGATAGCATGATACATTCCATATTCGCCAATTTTCCACTGTCCTGCTA
>CAZXRL010000162.1:0-6028 GCA_964643275.1 uncultured Candidatus Brevefilum sp. | reverse complement strand
TGATGAATACCGGTGATAAGTCAGCAAGGTTGACCAGGACATAGGCCAGGTTCAATCCAAATGGGATGCAGGCCACAAGCAAGGAGAACTGGTTTTCCATGTCTGCGGTAAGGATCAACACCAGGCGATAGAGCAGCAACCCTACAAAATAGTATCCCAGGTAAGCTGAACTCCCCATGGCCACCACTGCAAACACCAGCGAGGAATACAGACTGTTCATCCGGGAAAAGCGGGCATCCTCCCGTGGTTTCATTAAAAAACTGAACAGCGTGGTCAGAACCAACAACCCCAACCCCAGACCCAGGGTAATCCACTGGAAAAGAGGTTCAGCTTCTATAATGGGCAGGATGCGATACAGCAGATAATACCCCAAAGCCGGCATCATCAAACCGGAGATCCAGAATGAGGTTCTGTTGGTCTGGTTCCTGACATGCTGCACCCATAAATCAAAAGGCCAGACGCCCAGCTTGATGAGCAGCGCAAAGATCAGACCCCCAAAGACCCAGGCGCTGATCTCGAGGGGCAGCGCGACCGCTGCCGCAATCATTTCCGCAATGTTCAGTGTCTGAGCATAGTGATTCATTAGAAGAATAGCCGCCAGCAGGGCAAGGTCCCCCAGCCGGAGAAGGATAAAGACCAGGCTGAAGGGCGTGACCCTGGATCTCTCTCTGAAAGTTCCTAGAACGGTCAGGGCTGCCATCAACCCGACGATATCCAGGGCAATGTAACGGATCATGAACTGACCGCTGATAAAGGCGATGAAACCGAAGGACAGCGAAAGGCTGATCAGACTGCCCTGAAATTTCGAGAGCGGTTCATTCCCCCGGCTCAGTTTGATCAACAGCAGCGCCGCAAGAGCAAGCAGAAGGGTAATGAAGATCAGCAGCGGGGTTGGATGAAGGCTGAACGAGATCGGTTCCCCCATGAATGAAAGCGGCGTGCCCAGGTCGCCCTCCCCGATCCATAACAAACCCGCAGAGCCCCCCAGGCTGAGGCCTGTGACAGCCAGCAGGACCGGCTGGACATACCGGGTTTTAATGAAAGGAATCACCCCGGCAGAGAGGATCGGCAGAGCAAAAAGCAATAAAACCAAAATACCCATAACTAACAACCTCTAATCCTCTTTTCCTTCAGAAGAGGACTTCTGAATCGCCAGCACCTTTGCACTGTAGGCCTGTTTGTCCATGGCATGCTTGGCAAGATGGATAATCATCGTCAGTGCCAGACCGATCACCACCGCCTCGATCACCAGCGCCGAGATGACCATGGACTGGGCAAAGTACAGATCGTCCCGCACCCACCCGGTGAGGATCAGCCCCAGGCTGATGGATTGGAGCATCAACTTGAGGCCCACGAGCTGCCGGATATACCGCTTGCGGAAAAAGAAACACAGCAACCCGATAATAAAGACCACCACCACACAGATATGGATATAGGTCAACACCCAGCCCGGAAGTTCAAGCTCAATCATCGTTCTCCTCTACCGGTAAAATGGCTGCAATGCCCAGCGCGCCGGCAAAGACCAGCGCAACCTGCACGATCAGGTCAAGTCCGCGGTTTTCCCATAACCAGACCCGCATATTATCATCCGCCGCTTCCGCCGGGTCAGCGGGATTTAGCACTCGAAACAAAACCAGGCCCAGAGCCAGAAGGACAAAGATGAAGATGACGGTGATGAGAGTGCTTTGTTTGGTCATCGCTCAACCTCATCGGCCGAGCTGTCAGTCACACTGGTTGCAATAATGAACAGGACGCTGATCAATCCGGCCCCAACGCTGAGTTCAATCGCCCCGGCGATCGGCGCGCCAAAGATAAAGAATATGATCGCCAGCAAAACGCTTCCGATCCCGATCACGGAGATGATGACAACCAGTTTCCGCGCGGTGAGGACCAAAATGGAAGTCAGCACAAAACAGGCTGTGAGGATGACAATGGACCAGGCAGCTATGGACAAAATACCCTCCAAGGGACGCCGATTATTGACAGGAATCAACAACAAGCGGATGCTAATTTTAATAAACGATATTCTTGACTCAAATAATTAATTATATCCTGAGGTCAAGTCGCCACCAATGAAATCGTCAGAGTTCAATGGCTATTCCTCGATGAAACGGCTCGACGAGGCTCCAGGGAATTATACGGAATGGGTTGGAGGGTGTCAAATTACATTTATTACCAGTTAGGGATGATTAAATGAAAAAGCCGTCCAATTTGTCGCTGAACTGTAAATTTTTTGGAGAATGGCTATGCCATTTAATCGAGACCTTTCCTGGAAAATTAAAATCATAAATTAACCTGAGTTTCGTTTAAGATAGGATTCCACATTGCTTTAGCTAAAGCGCTCAAACGATAGCTACATAAAAGGAACCCTGACATAAGTTTATCAGAATTATTTTATCTCCTCATCCGTTGCACTTAATCATTGATTCCAAGTTATTAAGCTTAACCCAATCTTTGCTGTTCGTTAATCTCTAAATGATTAAAAAAAATTTAATCATAGATACAATTTAAACAATGGAGATTCGGGCAACTTTTTATTATTGGTTTGGTAATTGTTAATGGTTATTTTTTACCCTTGCTTATGCGCTGAGTTGGCTGATCTTGATCCCAGATGCACTGCAAAGTTAGAATTTACTGAGTGGCATCTCGGCCTGGGTGCATTTTATAGGGTTTATAATCCAGTCTTCTCAGCCCTCCTGATAACATTACTGGTTAGCAACAAGTCAGGGTTGAAAGAACTTTATTCACGGGTATTTCACTGGCAGATTGGATTCATCCGGCTGCTGATATCTCTTCTCCAGCATGGGCCTGAGTCTTTTTCAGAGCGGACTTAACATCATCTATTGAACATCCATTATGTTAAAAAAGCAATCATGAAAGGAAATCTATGTTGATATTGGCCGGTTACACTTTTTTACTTTTCTCCCTCTTCGTGGCTATCTTTCAACTGGCTCTGGCTTTTGGCGCTCCATTGGGTGACTACACCCTGGGCGGTAAATACCCAGGAAAGGTGCCGTCGAAAATCCGCCTGGCCGCCCTGTTGCAAATCCTGATTCTGGCCTTATTCGTTGTGATTGTTCTGACTCGTTCCGGCATAATACTTGAACAATTTTTCCGCGTCAGTCGGATTGCAATCTGGTTTGTAGCAGGCTTTTTTATCCTGGGTTCGTTTGTGAACCTGACCTCACCAAGCCTGAAAGAAAAGCGGCTGATGGGGCCAATAAATGTCTTGTTACTCCTTCTCAGTATCGTTATTGCCATTGGCTAGTTATTAATTTAAGACATAAAAAGAGATGATTCAATGATCGTTGTCTTATCTGACCTGCATTTCACCGAAGCCCAGTCAACAGAGATTGCTGGCTTCCGCTACAACCGCAATATTCCCTTCGAAACCTTTCGAGGTTTTTTCACAGAGATCAGCAATTTCGCCAGAGCAAACGGCATCCAATCGGTCGACATCGTTCTGGCAGGTGATATTTTGGAGATCACCCGTTCCGGCATCTGGTTCGAGGGGCAGGATCGCCCTTATATTCCCTGCCAGGATGTTCAGCCCGGGTCAAGCACCGAGTCCACCCTCTTAAAAATCGTTGATGCCATCAGCCAGGAGAATAATGTCAGCGAAACGCTGGATCTTTTCCGCAATATCAGTGACCATTTCGACATTCCCGTCAGGTTGCACTATCTTTTAGGCAATCACGATCGGTTGGCCAATGCCACACCTGCAATTCGCGACAGGGTCAGAGCTTTGTTTGGTCTAAAATCCAATAATGACCCATTCAAACGTCATTTAATCTTTTATCAACAAAGCAACAAACCTTTCTGTTTGATCCGTCATGGTCATATCTATGACTCAGTTAATTTCTCCCTCAGGATGGATAAGCAGGACGTGATCCCAACTGAAATCCCGGATAATGACTATGACAATTCCTGCCTGGGAGATATCACCACGGTTGAATTCGGTGCGGCACTTCCCCACATCTTCCGGGAAGTTTATGGAAAGAAGGAAATCGTCAACGACAAGCATCTCAGTGCTATTTATCAACGCCTGATCGAGTTTGATGATGTCCGGCCCAGCCAAGCATTATTGTCCTTCCTCTTTTCAACTCCGGGGGTGAAGAAACGTAAAACATGGATACTGATGAAGCCCTGTTTCGAAATCATTATTCGTTCATTACAACACAACCGGCAATTTAAAAAAGAAATCTTAAGGCTGGATGTGATCCCCCTTTGGAAAAAACTTTTTATCATCGGCCTGTTAAATTCGGGTGTCTTGAACCGTGGTCTTCCATACTGGTTGATCAAACGATTGATTAAGATGGTTTCAAAACAGATCAAGTTGAAATCCCAGGCAAAATGGATTAAAAAAGAAGCTCTGGTCGCTGATAAAGACTCCGGCCTTAAATGCGTCATCAGCGGCCATACCCACACACCAGAGGTCACTTTAATCTCAACTAAGCAAGGGGAAGATCGTTTTTATATCAACACCGGCACCTGGCGAAATGTGATCCCGGCATCGAAGAACTTTAAGAACTTCAGTCGTCTAAAGTCGACGACAAAATTACTAATCTTCCAGCCAGATGAAAATCCAGATCAATCGAAGGATACTGAGTGGTCCTTCCATTTTCAAAGCGGCGAATGCTACGGAAATTACAACCACCAATAATTTTTTATCATAAACCACCCTGGTATCAGTGGTCAGGGTTTTGCATCCTATTTGCGGTAAGTTTGGTGCAGTTCAACAAAGGGCTGCCAGGCGCTTGCTGCAATGCTGGTAACGGGCTGAAAAGTAGCAATCGTTTCTTCATAATCAACCAGCAACTGATTGAGGATCTCTTCCCACGAGAAACTCAAAGCCAGTTGCCGCGCCGCAATGCGTATCTGCTCCCTCAGTCCTCTTGAAAGGACCAACTGCCTGACGGCGTTCACCAGCCCTTCCTGGTCTTCAGCTTCGAATAACAAACCAGTTTCATAAGGCTTTACCATATCCATCACGCCCCCTGAACCTGGCGCTACCACAGGCAATCCGGATGCCATCGCTTCCAGGACTACATTGCCAAAAGTTTCATTTGCGCCTGTGAAAACAAATATATCCGCCGAAGCATAAGCCCTGGTAAGTTCTTCTCCAAAAAGATAGCCGGTGAACCTGGCCGGGGAATTTTTAAAAACGGTTTCCAAATCATTCCGAAATGGGCCATCACCCACGATCGCCAGCCTGGCTTCCGGGATGGCATCCAAAACCGGCCTAAGCATTTCTACCCGCTTTTCACGGGAAAGCCTGCCAACAAACAATAATAAGGGTGCATGACTATTGCCGTCGGACAAAAAACCCCGCATGGTTTTATCAAAATTTTTCGGGTGGAAAAACGTTGAATCAATACCGCGGGTCCATAATCGAACGTTGGGATATCCTTTTTGGATCAATTCTTTCTGGGTCACGCACGATGGCGCCAGATTCAACTGGGCCTGTTGATGCAGCCGATAGAGATACTTTTCAACTGACTGGGACAAAAACCCCACTCCCCAGCGTTCACAGTAACCGGGTAAATCCGTCTGGTAGGAAGCGACCAGGGGGACATTGTGCTTCCGAGCATATTTTGCTCCCAAAAAACCCAAAGAAAAAGGGCTTATCAGGTGAATCAAATCAGGGACAAAGTTATCCAGCTCAGGCGATATATCCTGGGCAGGCAACACCAGCCTGGTCTCCGGATAAAAGATTAATCGATGGGATTTCATTTGAACAACCGGGGTTGCCGCATATTGCGACGGGCTTCCCTCCGGTGCCAGCAGCAGGCTCTCGTGGCCCTGATCCGCCAGGTGGTCCAGGAGATGACAAACAGAATTGACAACGCCATCAAATTTCGGCAGGAAAGTTTCAGTTAACAACGCAATTCGCATTAGGGGCAATCCTCGTATTCCTGTCCATCTGCCAGTAACAGCATTCTCCTTAACTAAACCCCAGGGAGATTAAAAAGTAAATGTCAGGCTTTTAAGAAGTCTTAAAGGTTGAATTAATGTTCTGTGACAAATT
>CAZXRL010000161.1:0-6039 GCA_964643275.1 uncultured Candidatus Brevefilum sp. | reverse complement strand
AGGGTTGATAAAGAGCATATTTGTCCCTTTGCGAACCCTGTCAGGTGCAATGACGGTTACGGGTGGTGCAGAACGCTGCGCCAGAAATGCAGCCACATCTTCAGGTTTTAATAGGGGTAAATCCGCGGGCACAATCAGCACGCCTTCGGTGGAAAAGGCCTGAGAAAATATGGATGCGCGCCGCAGGGCATTATTTAATTCTGGTGTACCGTTCTCAGTGACCGTCCGGACATGACGATCCCTCGCCTCGGTCAGAACGTCAGAATCGCGGCTGACAACCAAGATATCAGTAATTTCGTCAACTTGTTTCAGAACATCAATTGTATGAAAAAAAAGCTGTTGATTTAACTGAGTTCTTTCTTCTTCGGATAAAATTGTAGATAGGCGGGATTTTCCGCGACGCAAGGGTTTAACTGGAACAATCGCCCAAAGGCTCATAAGGTTATCGGCTCCTGTTCAGGACCATTTCACTGAAAGCCAGCACTTCTTCTGCCAGCCGGACACGGTCCTGTTGATCTTTCATGACGATGTCGGCAACTAAGGGAATTATACGCCATCGTTCGATTTTTTCCAATTCATCAGCATCAATCGTATCCAAAACAAACCCGTTCAGGAAATCCCGATAATGGTTTGCGACCGCGGATGCGCAGGGTTGAATCCCCAACTCATGGTACATCTTCGCAGCCGGCCCCTTCAACGCTTTTCCGCCGACAATAGGTGAGACTGCGATTACCGGTTTCTGTGAGATCCTCTCCAGATACTCTGGCACCGCGAGGATCGGCTCGATGCTCACCCAGGGGTTTGAAGGCGTCAACAGGACAACATCAGCTTCCTCTATCGCAGCGATTGCGCCGCCAACCGGGCTGGAGGATTCCGCCCCTTTGAATTCAAACTTTTCCACCTCGGGTGCACAAGCTCGCTGGACAAAGTATTCCTGAAACCCCAGCGTTGATCCGTCCTTCGTGTGGACAAGAGTCCTGACCGGATCGTCGCTCATCGGATAGACGGGATGCTTCACACCCCAACGTTCACATAACTCAAGCGTGATTTCCGACAGCCGTTTACCCAGGCGCAATCCTTCAGTTCGAAAAAGGTGAGTCCCCAGGTCCTTATCGCCAAGCCTGAACCAGTCCGGGCCGCCCAATTGGGCAACTGTTTGAAAAGTATGCCAGGTCTCATCCTTTTGTCCCCAGCCCGTTATTGGGTTTGCCAATCCAGCCAGCGTATAACAAACCGTATCCAGATCCGGGCTGATATTCAATCCAAAAATCTCAAAATCATCGCCTGTATTGACGATGACCGAAAGCTGTTCAGGGGGCAGGATCCTGGCCAGCCCATCCACCAGTTTTGCGCCGCCCACACCACCAGCCAATGCAAGGATCTTCAAAGACTACTCCTTGGTCAACGCTAAGTTGAACCGCTGCAACGTTTCACCGATTTCCTGACCTTCCTGCTCCACAAGTGCCAGGTTATCCACCTCTGAATGGATTTCAATCGGTTCAAAGGCAATCGAATCAATCGCACAGGAAAGGTTCTCCTGCGTAAGATCCATCAGCGCCAGAGTGATGTGCGGCATCCAGAGCTGAGGTGAGTAATAAGTGCTGGCCTCAACACTGAAGGGCAGAACAAGGTCCCAAATCTTCTGATGCAGTTGAATCAAATCAATGGTTCTGACAATAGGCAGATACAACACCGGCTGATCTCCGGGAAAAACCCCCAATCCATAGGTCCGGATTTCAAAGGTTTGGATCTCTTCGGACAACTTCTGGACCGAGGATTTGACCTCTTGAATATCCAGTTTCTCAGCCACAAACCAGGTGAAGTGAGGGGTGGGAAAGTTAAAAATCCCCTCCAGCCCGCAAGCCTCATTGAGTTCACGCCAAAGGCGCATGACCCTGACAGCTGCTCCTTCTTCAAGCTCTGTGATAATTGCGACCATGTCCCTCATCTGAATAAATCCAATTCCTCAGGCCGGATCAATTCCTTCAGGCCGCTTTCTCTGAGCGGATATGGGAAACCCCTCACATGCACAACCGGCGTGCCTTCTGAGGCCTGTCCCATCACCAGGGAAGCTGCTGCAGCAAGCTCATCCGCAGCCGCCACCTGGGTGACCCGCAGTCGGTAATTAAATAGATCGGGCAGCCCGCGCAGGTCCACCAGACCAGGAACCCCGGCAACCCCAATCGTAACGCCTACCGTTCCCTGCCGCCAGGCGCGGCCATGAGAGTCAATAATCTGAACCCCTATCCCACACCCAAACCGGTTTTCCATCTCCTGTCTGATTAACGATGCTGAACGATCCGGGTCTTCAGGCAGCAATAAGACCCAGTCTTCCGCTTCTCCTGACGGGCCGGAGACATTTGAATGATCAATGCCTGCATTGGCGCTGATAAACCCTAATTTATGTTCGACTATGATCAGATTTTTACGGGTTCGGATGACTTTTTTACTTTCTGAGAGGATCATCGCCAGCAGACGCGGGTCTTTCCCTGTGATTTCAGCATAATGTTCAGCTCGCACATCCGGTTTGACTGTTGTTAGATTCACCAAACGGTTTTCCGCTTTGGAAACAATCTTTTGAGCCAGAACCAGAATGTCCCCATCCTGCAGCTCAATTTTATTCTTATCCAGGCTTTGGGTTAGGAACTCCGAGAGATCATCGCCGGGTTCAACCAGCGGGAAATCCCGCAACGGTGTCAGAATGAGCGCCATCTTATGCCTTTTTTGCGATACCCGTAATGCGGATTCCGGCAGCGTGGACTTTGTGCTGGATGTTGAGGCCGATCAGGATAGATGTCATCCCCTCCACAACCACGGCATTTTCAATGGGGCCGGCATCCCATCCCTTTAGACCCGTATCCGCGACCAGTTCAAGCACCACCTGACGGGCTGCCTTGCCTTTCCCGCAAACCAGGACATCACAATCCACACCCTCATCCTGCATCAACCGTTCATGTGAGATATTCTGAAAGGCATCTACGACCTGGCAGTTTTCTCCAAGGATCTTCTGCGCTTCCTGCGCAACGGAACCGTCCGGGGGCATCTGGACTTTGGTCACTTTGGGCGGCATGATCGGGACGACCACATCAACCACGATTTTTCCATCCAACGCATCCTTCAAGTCCTCAAGGGTGGCTCTGTGGCCGGCGTAAGGCACAGCGATCACTGCAATCTCGCATGCCTCAACAGCAGCGCGGTTTTCCATGCCTGTCAACAACTCTGTTTCACCGCCCAAAAATTCATACAACGCTTCCACGGCCAGTTGGGCCTTTTCGAGTTGCCGGGACCCAATGATCACCTGATGCCCGGCCTGCACCCAGCGATAGGCCAGACCTTTTCCTTCCTTCCCTGTGCCCCCTATGATTCCAATCCGATACGTTTTTTTAATTGTGTCTGTCATATTATTTTCCCTTCTATGATTAAGCGATCTCTTCAAAGCGCTTCCAGGTTTGTTTGGCAATTTCCAGGGCATTCGCAGCAATCTCAGCCTCGTCCAGAGTGAGCAGTTCGCGTTTGTACATTAGCGGTTTTCCGGCCACGACTGTGGCTGTGACCATACTCTCTTGAAAACCGAACAAGATATGCCAGGGAAGATTACCAGGCGTCAAAGGTGTGAAGGGATAATAGTCCACAAAAATCAGATCAGCGGCTGCCCCTTCCGCAAGCCAGCCAATCCGCAGACCATCGAATAATTCCGTGACAAGATCGCTGTTGTTGTCAACCGCCAGCTTCTTGACGGCCATGCCCCCCATCCTTTGGGGATCGAAATGCGCCATCTTGTGCATCAGGTAGGCTGCTTTCCACTCCTGCCACATTGTGTTGGAAAACCCGTCATTCCCCAAGCCCAGACGGACGCCAAGGTCCAGCATTTCTTCGACAGGGGCTACTCCCACCGCATTATTCATATTTGAGCGCGGCTGGTGGGTTAACCAGGATTGCCTTTCAGCCAAACGGTTCATCTCATGGTCGTCCAAATGCACCCCATGGGCCAGAATGGTTTCAGGTTTTAGAATGCCTAACTCGTCCAGCCTGAAGATCACCCTTTTGCCGGATTTTTCCAGACTGTCCACCTGGTCAGCCTGGCCCTCAGCGGCGTGAATATGGAATCCGATTCCCTCCGGACAACGTTCCCCAGCTTTGTCCAAGGTCTCGTCCGACAGCGTAAGGCTGGCATGCAAACCAAAATGCGCTCTCAAGTTTGCATCCGCTTCCTCACGGGTACTGATCCTTTGAATAAACCGTAGGTTTTCCTGCAATCCCTGTTCCGCTTTTTCAGGACCATCCCGGTCTGTGACTTCATAACACAAGGATGCACGCAGACCAGCCTCCTGCACTGCCTCGGCGATCACATCCAGAGAGCCTTCAATGGCATTGGGGGAGGCATGATGGTCAATCAGGGTGGTCGTGCCATGCTTGATGGCATCCACCAGACATACCAGGGCAGAATAACGGACTCCCTCTTCATCGAGGGCTTTATCCAGATTCCACCAGAGTCTGTCAAGGATCTGAACGAAGTTGGCAGGAGGGTCACCCGGGATGCCCAGCCCCCTTGAAAAAGCCCCGTAAAAATGGGTGTGGGCGCAAATGTTCCCCGGCATGACATACTGGCCCTCGGCATCAAGTTGTTCTTCATCGGGATATTTTTTCAGCAATTCCGGCTGAGGGGCAATTTCCTGAATCAGCCCATCCCGAATAAGGAGGCCCTGCCCATCCGACATGATCTGATTTTCCGGCCCCCAGGTGATGCATTTTCCGTTGATAATCAGCATCTTATCCTCTCAGGTTAATTTGGAAGCATAATTTTGAATGTAAAAAATTATAGCACAATGGATTCCGAAGACTACATAATGAAATACCCGGATTCTACGCCGCCGAATCGGTCAAAGAGAGACCTTTGAAAAAAAGTCCCACTTTTAGTGAGAAATTTGACTTTCTGAGCCAATTATTTATCAATTTGAAGTCAAAGTCACCGCTTTTCACCCACTTTGGATAAAATTTAGGATTTCTCGTTGAGTTTATTATTTCACCCAATGGGTGAATCAAAATATCTTTGATGGAGCCGCCGTGTTAAAATTTTAGGGGAAAGAAAATATGCCATAAGGATGTTACCATGATCAATAAAATCGAATTCTCAGCCAGAAATCTCACCTCAAATGCCGGTCTGTTCCTATTGCTGGCCCACGCCAATAAAAAGGGTGTCTTTGATTTGATTGATCAAAATCTGGTTTTTGAAAACGCATCCACCAACAAAATCAAAATGAATCACATCAAAACCATGCTGTGTGGCAACTTCATTGGCATTGATAAACTGGAGCGACTAAAACTTCTACAAAGCGATCCCCTCGTCAATGAGTTCAATATTTCGATCAAAGAGCCGGAAACAGTATCACGCTTTCTGGGAAACTTCAGTTACAAAACAACCCACATGCTGAGAGAAATCAACTTCAAGGTCTTCAGAAAGTTGCTGAGAAAGAGCAAGCTAAAAGCCATCACCATTGATATCGACAGCAGTGTGGTCAGTGTGGAAGGCCATCAGGAAGGTGCAGTTAAAGGATTCAATCCCAAAAAGCGTGGAAACCGCTGTTACAACTTGCAATTTGCATTCTGTGATGAATTGAAGGCCTATATCACTGGTTTTGTACGGAGCGGGAATACATACACAGCTAACGGCGCTGCCGAAATGATAAAAGAAATCGTTGCCCAGATCAAAACAGATGATTTGGAAATCCTGTTCCGCATGGACAGTGGGTATTTCGATGACGAGATTATTGAAACCATCGAAGCAGCCGTTTGCCAGTATTTGATCAAGGGAAAAGCATATCCAACACTCGCATCTCAAGTTACAGCACCAAACATTTCATTCACGAAAGGTGATGAAGGCAGGGAAACAACTGAGCTTGTTGCGAAACTGGACACTTGGAACAAGGATAGAAGGTTTGTCGTATCCCGCGTATTGAAACCGAAAAAAGACAGCTTGCAATTATCTGTAAATGATCTGACTTAATCTGACACTTCAAATACAATAAAAAACATAGGAGT